>JAFZYR010000051.1 GCA_017616165.1 Treponema sp. | reverse complement strand
GGACACAATCTGTTACAAGCCCCGTAACGCCCCAAGATTGTTACCCCGCGAGTTTGCTTTGCAAACTCGTTAGTTCGCGGAGCGAACGTATAACGCCCCCGTCATTGCGAGGAGCGTAGTGACGGGGCAATCTATATATTTAAATGCATACTTGTACATGGATTGCCACGCCCTTCGGGCTCGCAATGACGATGGTTTTTATTTTACTTTTACCCTTTTACCATTTATAATTAATAATATAATAATTCACATGAGGAGTTCCCCTATGGACAAAAAGAAAATTAAAGTGACTTTAATTCACGAAGATAAAAAAGTTTGCGAAAAGACGGTGGAATTTGCTACACCGGTTTATGATATTATAGATGGATTTGGTTTGCCGGTAGAAAATATTTATGCGGTAAAGATTAACAACGAAGTGCGCCCGCTGGACACTCCTATTCAGTTTACTGCAAATATTGAAGCAATTTTGAACAATACCAAGGACGGAAGCAGCGTTTATCGCCGTTCACTCTGCCTTATGCTTGCTGCAGCCAGCCATAACCTGTTCCCGGACAAGCGTCTTATTGTAGGACACAGCCTTGGACACGGATATTTTTACACCTACGACAACGAAAAAACAGTTCACATTGATGTAATTAACAAGCTGAACAAGGAAATGGAACGCCTTATTAAAGAAGACCTTCCTATTACTACAGAATTTGTTTCTTACGAAGAAGCAACTAAGCTGTTTGAAAAGCTTGGCATGAAGGAAACCCGCAAGCAGCTCAACTTTGTGTGCTCTCCAAAAATTAAGATTAATTCTATCGGAGACTTCAGCGATATTTACTTTGGACCGCTTGTTCGTTCAACCGGTACACTCAAGGTATACGATATCCTTCAGTACAAAAACGGCTTCCTCCTCCGCTTCCCTCGCACTTCTGATCCTGAACATCTTGAAATATTTAAGGACCAGCCAAAGCTTTACGAGGTTTACCAGAAATACAAGGAATGGGGAAAGCGCGTAAACGTTACCTCTGCCGCTTCGCTCAACGAGCTTGTTGCTCAGCGAAAAATAAACGACTTTATTGACATCACAGAAACCTACCAGCAGAAAAACATTTCGCAGATTGCATCGCAGATTGTTGCTAAAAAAACTGCCCGCGTAGTTTTGATTGCAGGACCTTCTTCTAGTGGTAAAACAACCTCTGCCAAAAAGCTTGCACTTGAGCTTATGGCAATGGGCTACACACCAAAGGTAATAAGTCTTGACTGCTACTATGCCGGCCGCGACAAAACACCGCTTGATGCAGACGGAAAGCCTGACTACGAATGTCTTGAAGCTTTGAACGTTGATCTTTTGAACAAAAACCTTGTAGATCTGTTTAAGGGCAAAACTGTAAACATTCCGTCTTACGACTTCCACACAGGCACAAGCTACTTTGAAGAAAAGAACAAGCTCAAGCTGGAAAAAAACGACATCCTTATTATGGAAGGAATCCACGGTCTTAATCCAAAGCTCACACCTAAGGTACCAGATGAGTACAAGTTTAAGATTTATCTTTCTGCCCTCACCCAGCTGAACCTTGATGACCACAACCGAGTTTCAACCAGCGACAACCGACTTATCCGCCGTATTGTTCGCGACAATAACTTCCGTGGTAAGTCTGCAGCAGGAACAATTGAAATGTGGCCGAGCGTTACCCGCGGCGAAGAGCTTCATATCTTCCCGTTCCAGAATAATGCAGATGCAATTTTGAATACTGCGCTTGATTATGAGCTTAGCGTACTTCGTGTATATGCAGCACCACTTTTGCGCCAGGTTACACCGCTCGAAAAGGAATATTCAGAAGCCCGCCGTCTGTTGAGCTTCCTCGAAAACTTCTCTACTATTCCGCCGACAGTTGTACCGCCTAAGAGTATTATACGTGAATTTATTGGTGGAAGTGCATTCCATTACTAGCACGTGCGTTTGCCAGGTCGTCTATAAAGTCGTTTTCTTCTTTGTTGAGCTTTTCGTTATAGGCGGCCTGTTGCTTTTCTTTGAGCTTTTCAAGGGCAGTAGTTTTTTTCATTACTTCGGCCAGGACCTCGCGCTTTTGGGCTGTAACCAGCTGGGCCTGGGCAAGCTCTTTTAAAAGCTCTTCCTTTTGATATTCCAGAAAAATTTTGTGTTTGTTTGCCGCAGCAATGTCTTCAAAATCAGTAAGCGTGTCGGCAGTTTTTTTGAGTGCAATAAACTGCCCTGCAATATTATTAAGCTTATCCTGTATTTCTGTTTCTACGGCAAGGGCTTTGGCAAGCTCGGCTTCGGCCTGCTCTTTTTCAAAATTGCGAAAATCAAGAACGTCCTGTAATTCAAAAGAAAACTTTTTGGCCACTACTCTTCACTTTTCTTCATGTCGTCTACAATTTGTGCGACAGACTGATTATTTGCACCGGCGTTTTCTTCATATTCTTCATCAGGTATTTCAATTCCTGTAAGGGCAGAAAGCTTGTTTAAGGTATCTTCTATAGGACATCTTTCGTATTCTTCCTGCTTTAAAAACTCTTCAATTTCGGCATGCTTTTCTATGGCAAGATCTACCTCTGGAGAATTTCCTTTTTGATAGATTCCGGCGGTAATCATTGTTTCGCGTTCTGCATAATTTGCCATAAGGGTTCTTACAAAGCCGCAGGCACGCTGGGTCTGCTTACCGGTAACACGCTTCGAAAGACGGCTAATACTTGCAAGTACATCAATTGCAGGATAGTGATAGGCCTGGGCAAGACGGCGATCCAATACAATGTGTCCGTCCAGAGTACCGCGAACCTTATCTACAATAGGATCGTTCATATCATCTGAGTCTACGAGTACTGTATAAAAGGCGGTGATAGTTCCCTTGTCGTTTGTACCTGTACGTTCAAGCAGCTTTGGAATCATATCAAATACGCTTGGCGGGTAACCCTTTTGAGCAGGAGGCTCTCCGTTTGCAAGACCAATTTCGCGCTGAGCCTGTGCAAATCGTGTTACAGAGTCAAGCATGAGCGTAACGTCTTTTCCCTGGTCGCGGAAATATTCTGCAATAGCAGTACAAACATAAGCGGCACGAAGACGGCAGATACTTGGCTGATCGCTTGTTGCAACTACTACAACAGAACGCTTTAAGCCTTCTTCGCCAAGGTCGCGGTTTATAAAGTCCAGAACCTCACGTCCACGTTCTCCAATAAGTCCTATTACGTTTATATCTGCATTGGTATTGCGCGCAATCATACTAAGAAGTGTAGACTTACCTACACCAGAGCCTGCAAAAATACCGATACGCTGGCCCATTCCAACAGTGAGCATGGAATCAATTGAACGTACACCAGTCTGAATACGGCGGTTTACAGGAAGCCTTGTCATTGGATCCGGAGGATCTGCTACTGCAGGATAATATTTTTCCGGAACAATTTCCGGGCCATCATCACAGGCATGACCTGTTGCATCTACAGTGCGTCCAAGCAGCGACATGCCAACCGGAACCTTTAATACACTGCCCGAGCCTATAACCTCGCAGCCTACTTCAATTCCCTTTGTATTGCCAAAGGCTGTAAGACGTACGGTTTTATCTTCCAGACCGACAACCTCGGCAAGCAGGCTTGAACCGTCAGAAAGCTTGATTGTACACATTTCGCCGATTACAGAACGTGGACCTTCACTTTCAATTTCGAGGCCCTTTACAGCTGTAACGCGACCAATGTAATGGATTGTTTCTGCATCAACAACTTTTTCGAGATATTTTGTAAAATTGAATTCTGCTGTGTAGGAAGAGCGCATATAAAAACCTCCCCCTATTCTGTTGTACCCGTAAGAGAATCCGAACGCTTGATATTTTTAACAGGAGAAACCTCCAGAATCTTGTTTTCAAGCTCCTGAAGCTGGCTGGAAATGCGGGCGTCTATTGCACCAAAGTCTGTTTCTACAATACAACCACCGCGCTCTACAGTAGAGTCTTCCAGAACGGTAATTCCCTGAATATTTTCTACGTGATTAATAAATTCCTGTGCATTGGCAGTAGTAAGCTTTACATCTTCCAGGTTTACACGTAAGGTAACCTCGCCGCGTGTCTTTACCTTTTTAAGGGCAGCCATGGTATTTGCCATAACAACGTTCTTCTGGTTTTCAGAAAGAATCTTAATTACCTTGCGTGCCATTAAAATTACAAGCTCTACAATCTGACTTTCGGTATCGGCCAGAATCTCTTCACGGCGCTTCATTACCTGTTCAAGAATTGTATGCATACGGTCTATAAGACGGTCAACCTCGGCAACTCCCTTGTCGTAGCCTTCCTGATGTCCCTTATCATAACCGGTGGTTTCTGCTTCATTTCTGAGTCTGTCGCGTTCTGCTTCTGCATCGGAAACAATCTGTGAAGCTTCTGCTTTTGCACGAGCAATAATATTCTGGGCTTCGTTTTCTGCATCGGCTTTTATAACTGCTGCAGCGTCTGTCTGACGTTTTACTTCGGCAAAGGCGGCATCCTCTGCTTTTTTTACAATATCATCTGCACTTGCCTGGGCTTGAGCAAGCATCTTCTGTTTTTCACTTTCCCACTGAGTCTTAAAAGCCTCTGCTTCCTTGCGCAGATCCTCGGCAGTTGGACCGGTGTATTCTTCTTGAATAATTGGTTTTTCTTCTTCTACAGGTGCAAAATTATGTACCAGTGGTAACATAACCTTGTCACCTTCCAGTTTTGTTTCACCAGGACGAAATACAGACTTTGCCATATTACTTTATTTCCTCACATCAGCAAAAGCTTAGGTTACGAGCTCATCTTCGCCGGAACGTGCAATTACGATATCACCGCTGTCTTCAAGACGACGGATGATAGATACAATCTTCTGCTGAGACTCTTCAACATCCTTCAAGCGGACAGGTCCCATGAATTCCATATCTTCCTTAAGCATACTTGCGGCACGCTTTGACATATTTCCAAAGATTTTGTCCTGAACTTCGGTATCGACAGACTTGAGCGCCTTGGCAAGCTCCTGCTGGTCGACATCGCGGAGTACCTTCTGAATAGCACGGTTGTCGAGCATAACGATATCTTCGAATACGAACATTCGCTTTTTGATTTCCTCGGCAAGATCCGGATCGTCTTCTTCCAGAGATTCGATAATAGACTTTTCGGAAGAACGGTCTACAAGGTTCAGGATTTCTACGATTGCTTCAACACCACCGGCAGCAGTATAGTCTTCGCTAGACAGTGTAGAAAGCTTCTTTTCCAATACACGTTCTACTTCACGCAAAACTTCCGGAGAGGTTCGGTCCATTGTAGCAAGACGCTTTGAAACCTCGGCCTGCATATCTTCCGGCAGGTTCTGCAGAATTACAGCGGCTTTTCCAGGCTCCAGGTAAGCAAGAATCAAGGCAATTGTCTGCGGATATTCCTGCTGAATAAAGTTGAGCAAGTGTGCAGGGTCTGTACGGCGGATAAAGTCGAACGGACGAACCTGAAGTGAGCTTGTGAGCCTGTTGATAATATCGATAGCCTTTTGAGAACCCAGAGATTTTTCGAGGAGCTCGCGTGCATAGTCAATACCACCAGTGGTGATAAAGTTCTGAGCATTCATGAGCTCCTGGAATTCTTCGAGTACGGCATCTTTAAAGTCAGGGTTTACCTTTTCCTGACGTGCAATTTCAAAGGTAAGTGTTTCTACTTCGTCTTCGCGCAGGTGCTTCATGATTTCGGAAGAAACATCAGGGCCAAGCGAAATAAGGAAGATAGCGGCCTTCTGGCGACCGGTTAAACTTTTATAATCCTTTTGATTTTTCTTAGAGGAAGAAGCATTACCGGCAGGTTTAAGACTTCCCGGTTTTGGAACAGGTTTAGGATTTGAACCTTTAGGTTTATCAGGCGTAGTCAAGTCTTCGTCAGCCATTTTATTCCTCCATGAGCCAGGTTCTTATGAGCATTGCAACATCTTCAGGATGCTCTTTTGCCATAGTAATTGCATTTTCCTGAAGCTCCATACGTCTTGTCTCTTCGACAGACATTGTAACTTCCATACCCTCGTCTTTGGCATCCCAAAGTGCTCTTTCGCGTGCTGCCTGCTGTTCTGCAAGAAGACGAGCTTCTCTTTCGCGCCGGCGGCGTTCAATTTCCTTACTGATAACACGGAAGAGAATAAAGCCAAGGAGAACAACAACAACAGCTATGAGGATGAGTACAATCATTCTCTGGCGCTGGATCTTTGCAAAGTAAGCAGCATCCTCTTCTTCGTGTTCCTTGTCGCGGTCATAAGCAATGTTTGTTACAACTACAGTATCACCACGATTGCGGTCATAACCAATACCACCCTTAATTGATTCTTCTGCATCTGTAATATCCTTTGCAGTAAGTGGTGTATATTCACGCTTAAGAGAACCGTCTTCTTCGTTTACAACAGGCTTTCCGTTTTTATCTTTAATCAGCTTCCATTTACCATCGATGTTTACAGAAACTGCAATTTTATCAATCTGAGCTGCAGAAATTTCTTGAGTCTGTTTTGTATTAATTACATTGTTATAGGTATTTCCTGTTTCTGTAGACTTACCTATTACATTTGACATATCTGAATACACAGGAGGTGTCTGACCTTCTACACCAGCAGGTCCTTCCGGATTATAGCCGGTTCCCTGCCATTCCTTTACGATTGTCTGACCACTGATTGTAAGTGTATCGCGGTATTCAGAATCATCATAAGGAGTATCCGGGTTATCTTCCTTAATTACAATTGGTGAATACTCAGTCTTATTAACAGTTCTCTGAGAAGTATCCATCTCGATTGTTACAAGCATATCACGGCATCTGTCCGGACCATAAGTATTCTGGAACATGTTAAGGATTTTTGCACGGATTTGTGTTGCATACTGAAGCTTAAACTTTTCTGTTTTTTCTGTAAGGCTCAGTCTGTCGTATTCAGCCATACCCTCAAAGTCATTTATCTGATTACCTTCTACATCGGAAATAATAAGATTTTCTTCTTTAAGGCCTTCTACAGCAGAAAGGATAAGACGCTGAATACCCTGAATCCTCTTTTTATCTGTAAGCAGGGTGCTTGTAGGAGTTGTCTTAAGGATAACGCTGGCAGAAACCGGAGCCTGATCTGCAGAAAACAGCTGTTTTTCCGGCAGAACAATATTTACATCGGCCATCTGAACATCGGCTATTGATTCGATATGAGCCTTTAACTGCTTCTGGATTGTATTCTTAAGCTTTACATTCTGATCGGCATCGGTGGTTGACCAGCTGCGATCATAAAAGCCTGCCCATGGGTCAATACTTGAAGGAACCAGATCTTCGCTGATAAGGATTTCCCTCATTCTGCGGGCAGTTTCGTCATCTGCAACAGAAATATATCCGTTTGAATCGGCAGTTGCCTGTACGTTTTCCTGAGATAATCTGTCTAAGATTTTATTAAGAGAAGTGCTTTCTGTAACCGGAGCATTAAAGAGTCGTACAGTCGTAGGTTTAGAAGAAACCCTTGCAGCCAGAATAATGGCTATGATAACAACTACGATAATGCCAATAAGTATGACTTTTTGTATCGGCTTCCACTTGGACCACAAGTCCTTAAGCTTGCCAAACACTTTTTTAAGCCATTCGTTCATCAGTGCCCACCCCCCTTGAACGAATCAACGCAAAAATGCAAATTTATACTAAATTTAATTAATTATAACACAAGAGGATAAATTTGACAAGAATTTTTTTTAAAAAATACTAACGGGTGGTAGTAATCTCGTTCCAGTCGTTTACGAGACGGTCAATTACAGTCTGTGCAAGACTAAGACTCATGCGGGCCTTTTGCATTGCAATAGTAACATCGTGAACATCTACACTGTCCGGATCAGTAATGAGCTGCTCCTGAATTTTGGTAACATCGTTCTGCTGGGCGTTCATGGAATCCATTGACTGCAGAAGGTAATCCTGGAAAGAAAGCTTTCCATCCTTTTGAGTTGTATGAAGAAGTCCTGTTGAATCTTTTTCCTGAGAAAGAGCTGTAAGAGAAACTACATCTCCTGTTCCGTAATGCTGTGCGTCAGTGCGCACCATCTGTAATGTTCCGAATTCTGCTATTTTCATGTTTTACTTCCCACTTAAATGATATTATAAACCATTATTGAGCAATCTGCAAGGCTGCAGTAAACATATCTTTTGCGCCGTCAATTACAGTTGCATTGGCTTCGTAAGCACGTGAGGCAGAAATCAAATCTACCATTTCGTTTACGATGTTTACGTTAGGATATTCTACATAGCCTGCATTCGGGCCGGATTTTATTGCATCAGGGTGGGTCGGATCATATACAAGACGTCCCTGGGTTGTATCCTTTACAATTTCTGTTACCTTTACGCCTTTTCCAGGACCATTGTCCAAAGAAGAAGGAACAAAAGGTGTATTCCACTGAGGGTTAGAATCGCTTACAGCACTCATTACTACTGTTGATTTTCTGAAAACTCCGCCATCAGAGGTGCGGGTTGTGCTTGCGTTTGCAATGTTGTCAGAAATTACATCGCTTCTAAGACGTTCTGCTGCCATTCCGGTAGCGGCAATATTAATACTTGTGAACATTCCCATGATCAATTCCTCCTAAGCGCTATTTCTTCATAGCAACATTAACCTGATCAAATTCAAAGCTTGTGAGCTGGCTGAGCAGGCGGTACTGCATCTGAATCTGAAGGATATTGTTGGCTTCGGTTTCGGCATCTACATTGTTGCCATTGGCTTTTGCTGTAGAGGTGTAATCAACAACACGACGTGGTTCAACTTCGCGGTAATCATATGGAGTATTAATCTGAATGTGACGGCTGTCTGTTGTGGTAAGCTTAAATGAATTTTTGGCGATTTCTTCTGATTCCAAAGCGCTTTTAAGTTCGCTTTCGAAATTAACAACTGAGCGTTTGAAATTTGGAACTTCGCTGTTTGCAAGGTTGTTTGCGGTTACCTGGTATCTGAGCGAAGCAACATCCATTTCACGCTGCAAAAGATCAATTGAGCGTGTAAAACTGTTCATTTCCTGTCCTCCTGAAAATTTGTTTACATCTAGTTGATTTTCGGAAAATGGGAAAAATAGTTTAGTAAAAAAAAATTTAACTTTTAAAAAAAAATACCGGCTACTCCCATAGCCGGTATTTTTTTCATTTTTTTTACAAGATATATCTACTTAAGTCTTGATTTTCAGAAATATCCTGAAGCTTTGAGTCTACGTAGGCAGCGTCAATTTTTATGGTTTCGCCCTTGTGCTCATCGGCTTCAAAGTTGATGTCGGCTAAAACCTTTTCCATGATTGTATGGAGGCGGCGGGCACCAATGTTTTCGGCGCTGGCGTTTACTTCTTCGGCTACAACGCTCATGCGGTCAAGAGCATCCTCGGTGATGTCAAGCTTAACGCCTTCTGTTTCGAGCAGAGAGGTATACTGCATGATGAGGCTGTTCTTTGGTTCACTAAGAATGCGCTTAAAGTCTTCTTTGTGAAGTGAATCAAGCTCTACGCGCAGAGGGAAACGTCCCTGAAGCTCCGGAATCAAATCACTTGGAGCTGCAACGCTAAAGGCACCTGCTGCTATAAAGAGGATGTGGGTTGTATCTACAACACCAAACTTTGTATTAACATTGCTGCCTTCTACAATTGGGAGGATATCTCGCTGAACACCTTCGCGGCTTACGTCCTGCCCGTGGCTTTCTCCGTGAACGGCAATTTTGTCTATTTCGTCAATAAAGATAATTCCGCTCTGCTCTACCCGCTTTTTAGCTTCGTCGGCAACCTTGTCGTGGTCTACCATACTGTCCAGAACTTCTTCTGTAAGAATCTTGCGGGCTTCTTTTACAGTTACAGAGCGCTTTTTACCGCGGCCACCGCCACGCATCATGTTCACAAGTCCCTGCATGCTGTTTTGAAGGTCATCGAGTGAACCACCGGCAATAATTTCCATGCTTGGTGCACCCTGTGTGTTTGAAACGACAACATCTACCTCGCGGTCTTCCAGCTTGCCCTCGCGCAGCATCTGGCGGAACTTTTCGCGGGTAGAATCATCAACCTTATTTTCAGAAGCCGGAGCTTGTCCTATAAATCCAAGAGGAACTCCCTGACTGTCTGTTTCATTTTCTTCCTTAGCAGGCTTATCAGTTGTGCCTGGCAGCAGAAGGTCAAGCAGTCGTTCTTCCACCTTGCTTACAGACTGCTCTCTGAGCTTATCTTCCATTTCGGCTTTAACGTCCTTGTAGCCTACGGCCATAAGGTCACGTACCATGCTTTCTACATCGCGGCCAACATAACCAACCTCGGTGTATTTTGTAGCTTCTACCTTAATAAATGGTGCACCGCAAAGCTTGGCAAGACGGCGTGCAATTTCTGTTTTACCGCAGCCGGTTGGTCCTATCATCAAAATATTTTTTGGAGCAACCTCATCGCGGATATCTTCCGGCAGCTTAAGACGGCGAAAGCGGTTACGAAGTGCAACGGCAACTGCCTTTTTTGCTTCCTGCTGCCCGATGATATACTGGTCGAGGCGCTCTACAATCTGTTTAGGGGTTAGTTCTTTATTTTCTTTGTCCATGTTCTATTCCAATGTTTCTATAGTCAAATTCTGATTTGTATAAATACAGATGCTGCCGGCAATATTGAGAGAGCGTTCTGCAATTTCGCGGGCACTCAAATCTGAGCTGTCAAGATATGCAAGTGCTGCAGAATAGGCGTAGTTTCCGCCAGAGCCGATTGCAATTGCATCCTTTTCCGGTTCAATTACGTTTCCGTCTCCGCTTATGAGCAGGATTTTTTCTTTATCTGCAACAAGGAGCATTGCTTCAAGCTTCTGCAGAGTGCGGTCTGTACGCCAGGCCTTGGCAAGTTCAACAGCAGAGCGCATGATGTCTCCGTTATATTCCTTTACCTTAGCTTCAAATTTATCAAGCAGAGTAAATGCATCTGCAACGCTGCCGGCAAAGCCTGTAAGGATCTTTCCGTCATAAATCTTTCTGACCTTGCGGGAATTTCCCTTGCATACAGTGTCTCCCAAAGTACACTGTCCGTCTCCCGCCATAGCAACCTGTCCGTTTCTTTTTACTGCAAGCACAGTTGTGCTTCTGATTTTTGTTTTGTTTCCCATGTTTATTAATATAATGTTTTTTTGAGAATTCGGCAAATAAATTTAGAAGCCCTTCGACAGGCTCAGGGCCCCCGTGTATGTCGAAGGACCCCACATTTAGCTATGTGGATGTGCTTTGTTGTAGGTTTCGATTAATTTTTCTGTAGTGATATGTGTGTAGCGCTGGGTTGTCGAGATTGAGCTGTGGCCAAGCATTTCCTGAACCATGCGGACGTCGGCGCCGTTGCCGATCATAGTTGTTGCAAAGGTGTGGCGGAAGGCATGCGGATTCATGTGGTGATTTGTTCCTTCAGGGCCGGAATAACGGTTTATGATATAACGGATTCCGCCTGTTGTAAGCGGTTCGCCCTTTTGATTTACAAAAAGCCTGTCGGTTGGCTCTTTAATTCCGTTCTGTTCAATAACCTTAGTGCGGTCGGCAAGATACAGGTGTAAGGCCTTTACCGAAGACTCATCAAAATAAACGATGCGCTGCTTATTGCCTTTTCCGGTTACCACAGCACAAGAATAATTTTCCCTAAAGTCTCCAAGCGAAAGATTTGTAATTTCGCTTACACGACAGCCGGAAGAATAAAGCATTGTAAAAAGAGCAAGGTCGCGGTTGCCCCACAAAAGCTCTTTTTTTGCAGGCTCACTGCACAGCTCGTTTACCTCGTTCTGGGTCATAAAACGAGGCATTTTTTTTGGAAGCTTTACAGTCTTGAGCTCCAGCGCCGGATTTTTTTGGATATAATTAAATTTATGTGCATAGGCAAACAAGGTTCGCACAGCCGCAATAAAGCGGTTTACAGTTGCAGAAGACATTTTCTGCTTGGAAAGCTGGCCTATGCATAAAAGAAGGTTTTCTTTTGTAATGTCTCCCACTTCCATCTGGGGAGACAAAAATTCCATGAGCTTTGCAAGATCGTTTTTATAGCCAAGGCAGGTGTTTGGGGAAAGCCCGCGCACTGCGCTTAGGTAGAGAATGAATTCGTCTGTCAATTCATTTAATGACAAAGTTATTCCTCATCGCTTGTATGCAGGTAGTTACAGTCAGGGTTAATACAAGACTTGTAGCTGCCGTTCTTTTTGTCAAACTTTTCTACCAGGAACCAGCCGCACTGAGGACAGTACTGGTCAATTGGCTTAAAGTGACTGATAAAGCTGCACTTTGGATAGTTTGTACAACCGTAGAAGGATTTACCGCGTCCCTTGGTTTTGCGTTCTACAATGTCACCGCCGCAGTCCTTACATGGACATTTTGCCAGAGGAATTGACTTTGTATTGTGACACTCAGGGAAGCCGGAACAGGCAAGGAAGTAACCAAAGCGTCCAAGCTTTTTAACCATTGGCTTACCGCAAAGATCGCACTTAAGGTCAGTCTGTTCATCAAGGAAGCCTTTAATGCTTTCCTGGGTTTCCATAACCTCGTCTACGCGCTTTTTAAATGGTGCGTAAAATTCCTTCATCATGGTATTCCATACAAGCTCGTTGTTTTCTACTTCATCAAGCTTGTTTTCTACCTCTGCAGTAAACGATTCGTTTATAACATCAGGGAAGGATTCTACAAGAATCTTAGAAATAATTTTTCCAAGCTGAGTTGGAACAAGCTGCTTGTTGGAGCGTGTTACATAATAGCGGTCCAGCAAAACAGAAATAATCGGAGCATAAGTAGAAGGTCGTCCAATTCCCTTTTCTTCGAGCATACGTACGATAGAAGCATCTGTATAGCGTGCAGGTCCCTGTGTAAAGTGCTGCTCCGGATGGAATTTTTCTACCTTGATTTCTTCACCCTCCTTCATTGACGGAAGTGAAGAGGATTTTTCTTCTTTTGAAGCAAGAAGCTTAATTACATTATAAAAGCCCTTTTCGGTAATCTTACTTGCGGCAACACGGAATACAGCCTCACCGCTTGTAATTTCTACACTGGTAGTAACCATCTTTGCATTGTTCATCTGTGAAGAAACAAAGCGTTCCCAGATAATTGAGTAAAGACGGAACTGATCGTGGTTAAGATATTCCTTTACACTTTCAGGTGTGTAGGTTGTATAGGTCGGACGAATACCTTCGTGGGCATCCTGTGCAGCCTTTCCAACAGAATAATGAATAGGCTCAGCAGGAAGATCATCAGGATAATTTTTTGTAAGCCAGCCGCGAACATCCTCGAGTGCAGTGTCAGAAATACGAACGGAGTCGGTACGCATGTAGGTAATAAGACCGACACGATTCTGACCAATCTGAATACCTTCGTAAAGCTGCTGCGCAATCTGCATTGTCTTGCGCGAAGTATAGCCAAGACGGTTGGCAGCTGCCTGCTGAAGCTTTGAGGTAGTAAACGGCGGCTTTGGACGCACAGTTTTATCTGTCTTTTTGATTGAAGAAACAACGCATGGAGTATTTTTGATTGTCTCCATAATTGTGTTTACTTCGGCTTCCGACTTGAGCTCCGGAGTTTCACCCTTGTATTTTACAAGCTGGGCTGTAAAGTTTGACTTGCCCTTAGAAAAGTCTGCATCAAGTGTCCAGTATTCCTCCGGCAAAAAGTCTTCTACTTCTTTTTCGCGTTCACAGATCAGGCGGAGTGCAACCGACTGAACACGGCCTGCAGAAAGTCCGTTCTTTACCTTGGTCCACAAAAGCGGGCTCAAGTTATAACCAACAAGGCGGTCAAGAACACGGCGAGCCTTCTGTGCATTTACCTTGGCTTCTACAATTTCGCCCGGATGCTTAACTGCTTCTGTAATTGCAGTAGGTGTAATTTCGTTAAAAACAATTCGGCTGATTTTTGCGTCTGTTTTTTCGCGCAGGGCATTGTTCAAATGCCAGGCAATTGCTTCTCCTTCGCGGTCGTTATCGGATGCGAGCAGAACGTTATCTGCTTTTTTTGCATCCTTCTGCAATTCCTTTAAGAGCTTTGCGCGTCCACGAACGGTTATATATTCAGGCTGAAAATCGTTATCAATATCAATTGCCATGCGTGACTTAGGCAGGTCAATAAGGTGACCCATAGATGCCTTTACGGTATAGCCGGTTCCAAGATATTTTTCGATAGTGTGTGCCTTAGCAGGAGACTCTACAATTACAAGAGTCTGAGGTGTTTTTTCCTTTTTAGTTGCCATAATTAATCCTCGAACAGCTTCTGCTGAACAATATTTGCACTGCGTGTACCAGGCATTTCTGCCAGAGCCCTGCAGTAATCTTTATAATCCTTTATGACCGGAGCTCCGTCCTTTATGAACTTTTCCGGTCGGTTTTCCACTTTATATTTACTCACTCCACCCTGAGCAAAACGTGCTTCAAGGTCGTGCTCTACAACTGCCGAAACCTTATCTGCAAGCTCCCCAAAGGTTGCTTCGTGAAAAAACACGTCACGGTTGTAGTCCGTTGCAAAATCGGCAGTAATAAGTGCGCCGCTTCCTGCAGGAGCTTCTACAACAACTGTAGCCGGTGACAGCCCTGCAATAATTCTGTTGCGTCCGACAAAATGCCAGTTTGCAAGATTCATTCCCGGCTCATACTCACTTATAAGGCAGCCGCCTGTCTGCAAAATCTGTGCCGCCATCTTTTTGTGTCCGTACGGAACAACCTCATCAATGGCACTTGGAAGCACTGCAATTGTACGTCCAAGCTTACTGCACGCAGCATCTCCGCCCTTTTCGTGAGCGTCAAACCAGGCATTCAGCACCCCCTGATGAGCGCAGCCGTCTACACCGCTTGCAAGCCCGGAAACTACACAGACTCCGTCATTTGCAGCCTCATAGGCAAACTGTGTTGCAGCCTGTCTTCCAGCAGGTGTTACGCGTCTTGTTCCAACAACAGAAACTGTACGTTCTGCAAGCAGGCTCACATTTCCGCGGTAAAACAAAAGATACGGTGCATCTGCTATCTGGCGCAAAATCTCGGGATACTCCGGGTCATCAAAAAACACAAGCCCGATTTTTGCCGTCACACAGCGGTACAAGGCAGCCTTTGCCATGCGCAGATTTTCCTGACCCTTCCAGATAACCTTTTTGGAAAAGCTCCTTCCGGCCAGATTTTGAATCTCTTCTATAGAAAATAGTGCAAGTTTAGACGCACTGTCAATAAGATTTGCAAATTTTTTTTTCTCTTGCAGCGTTAAAAACGTAATTCTGGCAAGAGAAAGCTTGAGAAGAAGGCTGTCATTATCTAAATCAGTCTGTTGTGGCAGCATTTAGGGCTATTGTTTTATTCTCCTCGGCAGTCTTTCGTGTTTCTTCAGACTTGGTAGTATCCATGATTTTATCATACATATCGGCGGCTTTCTGGAATTCATAGTTTGAATAATAGGCTCGCGCAAGCACAAACATGGCATCAAGATTTTTTGTATCTATGGTCAGAGCCTTTTCCAGATGAGGAATTGCCTTTTCCGGCTCATCAAGCTCAAATACATAAAGCACGCCAATTCCATATAAAGCACGTACATAGCGGTCTTCTATCTGTATTGCACGCAGGTATGCTTCTTCGGCAAGCTTAAGATAATTATACTTTACCTCGTTTGTTCCGCTTGCATTGTAATCAAGGGCGGCATGAGACATATAGCCTGCACACACGCCTACATAATAATAAAGATTCTGATTATCAGGGTAATACTTGAGGGCTTCTTCAAAGGACTTAAGGGCTTCGCCGTACATTTTGTTATCAAGGTAGCGGGTACCAAGAATTTTATACCAGATTCCAATCTGACTCTGTGCCAGCTGAACGTCTGCAACTCGCTCCTGATATTTTTTAATTGCATCCTTGAGCTCTTCTATGGTTGTAGGGCTTTCTACGCCTTCTTCCATCTTCTGATGACGGATTACAGTTTTGTTAGAAACACCACCGCAGCTTACAAGCAGCAGCATTGAACAAATAACAAGACCAAGACCTCTGATTTTATTCATCATTTTTCCCCTCAAAATACTTTTTATGTGCATTCATCAGCTGAGTATCTGTTACGTGTGTGTAGATTGTTGTTGTACTAAGATCGCTGTGACCCAGCAGCTCCTGTACGGAACGTAAATCTGCCCCACCCGCCAGTAAATGTGTAGCAAAGGAATGCCTCAGGGTATGCACCTTTGAATGAACACCCGATAAGGCTTCCAGCTGCTTAAACCTTTTCCATACACCCTTTCTGGAAATTGGTTCTCCCTTGTAATTTACAAAAACTTCAGAAATATTTCTACCCTTTACAAGGCCTGGACGCACTTCATCCATATATTTTTTTAATTTTTGTGCAGCAATGTCGCCAAAAGGAACAATACGCTCCTTATCTCCCTTGCCGTGAACAAGAATAAGATGCTCTTCAAAGTGAACGTTTGCAACCTTAAGGTCACAGGCCTCGCTTATACGAAGCCCGCAGGAATAGATTAGCTCAAACAGTGCCTGATCGCGGATTCCCAAAGGCGTAGAGTCATCAATGGAGGAAAGGAGTTTTTCTATCTGCTCTAAAGACAGAACACTCGGTAGATGTCTCGACGCCTTTGGTCTATCCAGCATTAGGGCGTGATTTTCGGGCCAGTAGTTTTTACGTACCAGGTAATCCCCAAAAGCACGCATAGCAGAAATATCTTTTGCTATTGTAAGCTCCGAACACCCGTCGGTCTTACGGGCGGTCAGAAAATACACAAGGTTTAATGAAGAAACGTCACGCAGCTTAATCTGCTGTTCGACAAGCCAATGCAGAAATTCCTCTGCAGAGATTTTATAGGTCATTGCCGTTTTTTGGGCAGCTCTTTTTACCAGAATTAAATCGGCATAGAACTGCTCCAAAAGCATTTCTACAGTCATATTTTAATCGTCAGAAAGATTAATTCCGCGGCTGTATTTTTCTGTCCAGATTGCAGGCTGACTCAAATCATCAGGATCTGCAAAAGCAGAAGGACGTGACACGGTCTTTCTTACCTGCTGACCTGCATCATCATCAGATAAAAGTCCTTCGCCCCAGGCAGACTTCTTTTCTTCTACAGGCTCGTCATTCTTATCTGGATTTGATTCAAAGGAGAAGGGTTCAAATTTATCTGCAGCAGAGCTGAGTGAAGAATCCTTGTTTCCATAAAGAATTGAATCAAGCTCGTTTGAACGGATTACATTTGGATCATTAATTACAGGCTCCGGAGCAGCCGGTTCTGCAACAGCTTCTGCAGAAATCTGATTTCCGCCCTTTGAATTATCAAAGCCTGTAGCAATTACAGTTACGCTGATTTTGTCGCCCATATCCGGAGAAATAACCTGTCCCCAGTACATGTTGTAATCTTTATCTGCACTTGCGGTAACAATACCACAAATCTCATCAACCTCTGCCATAGAAACCTTGTCCGAAGCACAGATATTGATAAGCAGGTTTTTAGCACCGTCAATATGAGAATCTTCGAGCATAGGATTTGAAATTGCCCTGGTAGCGGCATCTACAGCGCGGTTTTCGCCTTCGCCAACACCAATACCAAATATTGCGTTACCCTGACCCTTCATGGCGTTTTCTACGTCTGCAAAGTCTGTGTTTACGCTTCCGGCATTGGTAATGATATTTGAAATACCTTCTACTCCCTGACGCAGTACATCATCCGCAAAACGGAAGGCGTCCGGTACAGAAGTATTTTTATCTACAACCTTAAGAATCTGCTGATTTGGAATTACGATGAGTGAGTCTACCTCTTCCTTGAGCTTTTCAAGACCAAGCTTAGCCTGACGCATTCGTACAGGGCCTTCAAAGGTAAAAGGAGTTGTAACAACGGCAACAGTAAGAGCTCCAAGCTCACGTGCAATTTTTGCAACAACCGGTGCAGAACCTGTTCCTGTTCCACCACCCATTCCTGCAGTTACAAATACCATGTTTGCACCGCGCAGGACATTGGTAATCATTTCTCTGTCTTCTTCTGCTGCCTGTTCACCGATTTCCGGACGTCCACCAGAACCAAGTCCCTTGGTTACCTTTTGTCCGATAGGAAGACGCTGTTCGGTTTTTGAACCGCCCAGAGCCTGTAAGTCTGTATTTATTGCAATGAATTCTACATTCTTAATTTTTGCTTCGATCATGCGGTTTACGGCGTTTCCACCACCGCCACCACAGCCAACAACCTTAATGCAGGTAGGACAACTTGTGTTTTCCAGCTCTTCAAAGCTTGGACCCGTACCTGTGTCCTCTACAATTGATAAATCCGATACATTCATACTTCCTCCCATTATGAATCATCTTTCATTTATTCAAATTAAAATTTTAACTAATTAAAAGAACAGCTTTCTTAAACGCTTAAAAATATTCTCCTTGTTTTCGCTGTTTCCCGAAGCAGCAGCTTTTTTTGGTCTGCGCTTGCTGTCTCTTGCCTTAACAAGTCCTTTATTTGCAACAACAAGACCAATTACTGTGGCAAATTCAGGCTTGCGGTATTCTTCTTCTATGCCGCCAAGGCTTTCCGGCTTTCCAAGACGTACAGAAGAGGTCTTGAATATTTCCTGGGCAAGCTCTACGGCACCCTGCATCTGGGCTCCACCACCGGTAAGAATGATGTTACCAGACATCTGCTTAATCTGATCGCTTGTATTTTTAATGATTGCCTGCTTGACCATTGTAAAAATCTGGGCCATGCGCGCAGTAACAATCTTACATATTTCTGATTTATATGTGAGCTCCGGAGGTCTTCCGCCAACACCAGGAAGAATTACATCCTCATCGTGCTGAATACATGGAGCCCAGCAGCAGCCCTGTTCAATCTTTATTTTTTCTGCAGCAGCAACCGGAATGCCGTTTACAACTGCAATATCATTTGTTACAAGATTTCCGCCTACCTGAACCGAGGTAGTACTGATTGGAGCGCCTTCTATTAAAACAATGGCATCTGTGGTTCCGGCACCAATATCAATAATGATAGAACCAAGCTCAAGCTCATCATCGCGGCAAACAGCCTGGGTTTCGGCCAGAGTCTTGAGCATTACTCCATCAAGTCCGTAGCCTGCTCTGTCCATACAGGTTTTGATATTCTGAATGATTGATTTGGAAGCGGTAATAATATGAACCTTGGATTCCAGCTTAAAGCCAAGACGGTTGATTGGATCCGAAATATGACCAATACCGTCTACAAGATAATCCTGAGGTATAACGTGAATTTTTTCTCTGTCTGCGGGATAGTTTATGGCAGTTGCAATATCAATTACTTTTTCAATGTCTTCGTGGGTAACAGCAGAAGAACCGCCCTTGCTGTTATTGCGGATTGGGACAACACCGCGGGAATTAAGGCTTTCTATCTGAGAGCCGCCGATGGACGCAATGACCGAATTAATAAGAACGCCACCCTTTGTCTCTGCTTCATCCAGAGTTTCCTTGATGGCATCCTTGGCATCCTCGATATTTACAATTACGCCGTTACGAAGTCCTGCCGATTTATGAGCAGCCGTAGATACAATGTGAAGCGTACCTTCATCATCTACTTCGCCAATCGCAGCCCTTATAACGCTTGTTCCAATATCAAGACCAACTATAAATCTGTCATCTGCCATTTTATTTAAGATCCCCTACCTTATCTTACACGAAACTGAGCCATAACGCAAATCAATTTCATAAACATCTGTGTCAAGCTTGTTTACGATATCTAATACTACCATCATATACTTTAATGCGTCTTCATTCAATGAGCGATCGGTTAAAACTTTAACTTTTGATTGAGAAGGGATAAGTGCAAGCTCGTAGTTTCCGGTATCCTTTGGCAGAACACAGATTTCGGAAATACCTGCAAAATAGTTTTTACCAAGCGAACTGATTTTATAAATCTGTTCAATAAGCGGACGATACTTGGAAGGAATGCGCATACCACCGCTCATATGCTCTACAGGGAGTCCTGAGATAATAGGAATGAGATTTGAATCTACAACTGACTGATCCTTTACAGGGAAAAGCACACCGTTTTTGTCAATCTGAACAGGATTTGTATAACCGTCGTCCATTACAAAGGTAACGGCAACCGGCTCGCGTTCTACAACATTAATATAGATTCTGTCCGGGAACTTCTTTTCAATCATTACGTTGTCAAAGCCTGGCTCTGACGACAGAATTGAAACTGCCTGAGAAACATTGAAATTCAACCAGTTAGTGCTGTTCATAGGCAAAAGCTTTTCTGCAATTTCTTCGGCAGTATACAGCTTCTGTCCGGAAACAGTAACCTTTGGACTTGAGAATGCAGGCATTACATACTTATAAATGATAAGCTCTGCAACCAGGAAAAAACAAAGAATACCAAAAACAATCTTAATGGTCCTAAGCTTTTTTTCTCCTCCTCCTTCTTCCTTGTTTGTAACTTCGAATTGTGACATTGAAACCGGTTCTTCTGTTTCAACATTGTTCATCAAAACTCCGATATTACCCATTTTGACATCCTTTTTTTGTTTCCCCATGCTCAGCAACCACGAACACAGGGTCCCCCTAATTTTGTTTATATAACAGTAAGTGTATCAACACTTATGTCATCAAATTGTGTAAAATCCTCTGCTTTTTCCTGGCAGCGTGATGCGTTCAAAATAAAGCCGCACATAGCAAGCGTTACAATGATTGACGAACCACCTACCGAAAAGAATGGCAGAGGTATTCCGGTAGAAGGAAGTAATCCGCAAACAACCATCAGATTAATAACTGACTGCATTACTATTACGGAAACACATCCAAAACAACCGTAGGCCGCAAATCTATCCGGACAGCTTGCTGCAGCCTTGTAGCCCCTCCAGGCAAAGAATACGAGAAGTGCTATAAAAGCAATAACTCCAACGTAGCCCATAGCTTCTGTCCAGCCCGCAAATATATAATCGGCCTGAACCTCCGGAATGCTGTTTAATTTTGTTAAGCCCTTACCAATTCCTGCACCCCATATTCCTCCTGCAGAAATTGTTGACTTGGCAGCAGTTGCCTGATAGTTAAACGACTGCGTACCTTCAGAAGGCTTTAAAAATCCAATAATACGTTCTATGCGGTACTGCTCAGAAGTAATAACCAGAATACCTACAGGAATTGCAAAAATCATAAACGGAAACACCCATTTTAGCTTTGCGCCTGTAACAAAGAACATAAGGATTCCAATTGCAACGAGGAAAACACTGGTAGAAAAGTCTCTCTGTAAAAGGACAAGCAGAACCATAAGAAGAAAAACGCCTACACAAGGAAGCACATCTCTTTCGCCGGAAACATCCTCGCTCATTTTTTCAAAATAGCTGGCAAGATAAAGTACAAGAGAAAACTTTACAAGCTCCGAAGGCTGGAAGGTAAAGCGAAGCGGAAGCTTAATCCATCTGCGGGCACCATTTTTTTCGACAGAAAGTGGTTTGATAAAGGTGAGCGCACACAGAACGAGTGTTCCAAGTACAAGATATATTACAAGCTTTTTGATTGTTTCCATGTCCATAAAAAAGATTGTAAGGAAAAGGATAAGACCAGCTCCAGAACAGAGGAGCTGTCTTTTTACAAAATAAAGGGCATCGTTATTAAAGAAACGGGCGGCATAGCTTTGTGAACAGACAAAGATTGTAAACATGCCAAGACCCCAGAGCAGCAGCATGGAAATAAGCAGCCAGATATCACTTTTGTGGTAGTTGCTTGAAGGCTTATGTGCATAAAAATCGTACTGATTCATTACTGCTCATCCTCCTTTACAAGCTGTGGAATAAGTTTATCAAGCTCCATGCTGTGAGAGCCCTTTATAAGAATGAGTGACTCGTCTGCAGCATTATCAAGAATGATTTTTGCGGCAGATGCATAAAAGTCATCATTATTGTTTTCAAAGTATTCAACGCAAGGCTTTGCTGACTGGGCAACTGCGTCACGGGCAGAGCTCATTTCCGCTCCTGCAAGAACTACAAGGTCTGCACCCGATGCCAAAGTAAGCTCACCGATTTCCTTGTGTGCCTGTTCTGCCTTGTCACCAAGCTCTTTCATGGCACCAAGAACAAAAATCTTTTTACCGGCAACCTTTATTTCGCGGCAGAATTCAATTACTCTTTTCATTGAATCAGGATTTGCGTTGTAGCAGTCGCAGATAACTGTTGCTTTTTTGCCCGATTTAAGAACGCATTCCTTTACTTCCATGCGGCCTGACATTGCACTAACCTGCTCAAGCCCTGTCTTTATAGCTGCTGCAGGTATTCCAAGCTTTTTAGCAAGGGCTATTACCCCAAGAGCATTCTGATAGTTATAATCTCCAGGGAGATGAAGCCAGGTTTCTACACCGTCTACTGCAAACTTTGTTCCAAGAAGTCCAAGATCCTTTATAAAACGAACACCGCTTTGAGCTTCTGGAATTGTTTTACCAAAGCGGATAACCTGTCCCTTTACATTCTGTGTGCAGTAATCTGCAAAATCATCTTCGACAGGAACAAAGGCAGCTCCTGTCTGAGGAATATAATCAAAGGATTTGCGTTTTTCTTCTGCAATGTTCTGGCGGCTTCCAAGAATACCGATATGAGCATTGCCAATATTTGTTATGATTCCGTACTGAGACTGCCATACTGCAGAGATTTCGCCAATTTCGTCACGGCGGTTCATACCCATTTCAAAAATACCGATTTTTTCATCCCCGCGGATAAGGAACATAGAAAGTGGAAGTCCGGTTTCTGAATTAAAATTACCCTTGGTATAGGCAACGGCCTGTTCGCCAAAATGAGCCTTACATACACTTACAAGCATTTCTTTTGTTGTAGTTTTTCCGCTTGAACCAGTAATGCTCACGCGGATCATATTCTGGCAAACCTTGTTTACATATGCGGCAGCGGCAGCCTGCAAGGCGTAAAGTGTATTTTTTACAATAACAAAAACACAGCCTGTTTTATTTTCAAGCTCAGTGTAGATTGCAGCATCATTTGCAAGCTCTGCTTCGTTTACAAAAACAACAGAAGCTCCTGCTTCTACAGCCTGAGGAACATATTTGTGTCCATTCTGGAACTCACCGATTAAAGGAACAAAAAGTGAATTAATTGAAACAAAACGGCTGTCTGTAACTACAGAACGGAAGCAGAAATCCTTTTCAATTGCAGCAGCATCAAAGCCGGTAAGAAGCTTTCCGTCTACAGCAGACAGAAGTTCATTTAATGTAAGTAAGGTGTCTTTCATTTTTTCTCTCCTGTCATTTCTACGCGGATAATATCCTCGGCTTCGGTTTTATGCATACCAAGTTCTTCTACTGCAATGCGTTCAATACGTTCTGCACTGCTAAGCTGGCTTATATCACTTACAAGCTTTTTGTTTTCTTCAATCAATTTTTCCTGCTTTACTTCAAGCTCGGCAACTTCCTTGGTAAGGTCGGTATATTTTTTGGCCTGAACAGCGTACAAAGCAAGGAGCGCCGGAATGCTTGCTGCAAAAAGACACAGGCCTATTACCTTGAAAAAATCCTTTATCTTAAGCTTTGTCATTCTGTTCATAACTGCACCACCCTAAAATCCTACTACACCGTCAAGATGATATTCAGTTGCATCAAACAGCTTGCGTACAACTCTAAGCTTGGCACTACGGGAAGGAGAATTAGCTTTGATCTCCTGCTCTGTTGGTCCAACCGGCTTGCGTGTAAGAAGCTCGGCACACTGGCGTCCACCACAGCGGCAAACTGCAACCTCCGGAGGACAAACACATTTTTTACCAAGATTACGGAAATAATTTTTAACGATTCTGTCTTCAAGCGAATGAAAGGTAATAACTCCCATTTTGCCGCCTTGTTTAAGACAACCAAAGGCAGCATGAAGTGAACGAGGAAGTCGTTCAAGCTCACCGTTTACAGCAATGCGCAGAGCCTGAAAGGTTCTTGTAGCAGGATGAATGCTTCCGTAGCGGTAATTTGCAGGAACAGCATTCCAGATAATTTCTGCAAGAGCCTTGGAAGATTCAATGCGGCCATTTTCACGGGCAACTACAATTGCATGTGCAATGCGACGGCTAAACTTTTCTTCGCCATAAAGATATATAAGATCTGCAAGCTTTTCTTCTGCAAGCTCGTTTACCAGATCTGCAGCAGATTTTTCACGGTTTGAATTAAGACGCATATCAAGCTTTTCATCATAACGGAAGCTAAAACCTCGCTTAGATTCCTCATAATGAAAAACAGAAATACCAAGATCAAAAAGGATAAGGTCTGGACGTTCGTATTCAGCAGGATAATTTTTATAAAAGTCGTCGAACCAGCCGTTGTAAAAATGAACACGGTCTCCAAAGCCGGTCAGACGTTCACGAGCCTTTGCCTGAATTACACTGTCGGCATCTACACCGATTATACTAAGCTTTGGATACTTTGAAAGGAAATTGAACGTGTGTCCGCCTTCACCCAAGGTTGAGTCAACCATCACAGCATGGTTTTCGTAGCTTTCCCCCACTGGACTCAACCATTCGAGACATTCATTCAAAAGAACCGGCGTATGCACGATTTTCATTCTTGTAATAAAACAACTGAAACTGATATCCCCCACCCAGGATATACAGAATCAGAAGTTTTCCCCTTCCACCCAATTTATTTATATCAATTCAGGTTGCCGTCGGGCTTCCTAAAAATTAATATCATTGAATTCTTCCGCAGCCTCACGGAATGATTCTTCGCTTGCATCAAGGTATTCCTTGTAAGTAGCTGCATCCCAAAGCTCTATGAACTTTGCTACACCAAGAACCGTACAATCCTTGGTAAGATTTGCATACTCGCGCAAGCTCTGGGGAATGGAAAGTCGTCCGTTTTTATCAAACTCCACAGGCTGAGCCGGAGCTATAAAATGACGAACAACCTGCATGCTCTTTGCCTTAAGCGGAGATGCATTATTCATCATCTTTGATTCAAAAGACTCCCATTCATCAGCGGTAAAAAGCCATAAGCAGTGATCTGAACCCTTGGTAACCATAAGTACGTTGCCAGGCACAGCTGTCCTCAACTTGGTTGGGAATGAGAGCCGTCCCTTATCGTCAATCGTATTATTGTATTCACCAGTTAGTTGATTCATACCCACTTATTACCACTTTCTACCACTTTTTCCCACTTATCTCCATTTTACACCAAAATTTATTAAAGTCAAGCACTTTTTTTGCCGAAAATTGAAAATAGTACTTTTTTTTGTGCCTGTTAATTACGTCAATAATAAGTACTTTTTTCAAATGGCCCGATGACTAACACTATTAATACCTACAATGAAAGTTCTCTTCATAACACTTTGAAAATTTTTTATGCAGAAAAATACGGCGGAAGGACAGAGGTTGAGGCCGACGGACATATTTATGATATTCTTTGTGATGACGGTCAGGTTATAGAAATACAGACAAAAAACCTTTCAAAGCTGGCAGGAAAAATCAAGGATGCCATTGAACACGGGCATAAGGTAAGGCTTGTTTATCCGCTGGTGTACAGGACGAGGATTATTTTAACTTCGGAAAATGGGGAGCTCATTTCTAACAGACTCAGCCCTAAAAAAGGCTGTATTTATGACATACTGCGTGAGCTTACGGGCATGACAGAGCTTTTGCTCAATAAAAAATTCACGCTGGAAGTAATTACCATAAACATGATAGAACACCGGGTCAGAACAGTGGCGCCGGTGCAGACAAATAACAAAAGCCGAAGGTTCCGCAAAAACTGGCTCAAGGTAAACAAACGCCTTGATGAAGTTCTTGAAACAAAACAGTTCAAAACTAAGAAGGATTATCTGGCCCTACTCCCAAAAGCTTTGCCGGAGGAGTTTTGTGCAAAGGATCTGAAGCTGCCAAAATATGCGCATATTCTGCTTTGGGTGCTGTCAAGGATTCCTGTAATAGAACAGACAAAAACAAAAGGTAAAACAAAGTATTACGTCATTTTGAGCAAAAAATAACGTCATTGCAAGGAGCTTCGCGACGTGGCAATGACGGACATTGCTACACTTGCAATGACGTTATTGGAAATAAAAAAAAAGACCTCGTTTCCGAGGTCTTTTTTATATATCAAGTTTTACACTTAAAGATTACCAGTTATCAATCATATCATCTTCGTCGTGATTTTCCATGTCGTAAAGGTCTGTTACAGCACGAAGATCATCGAGGTACAGATAATATGAACCGCGAGCCTGCATTGGGTTACAGTCAACACGGAATCCAAGAATCTTGAAGCCCGGTTTGTCGCCGTAATAAACGCTGCTCTGAACAATTCCATGTTCTCCATCTGGACTAGGTGGAACTACACAAGTAAGCTTTTTCCAGCCACTGAAGCCGAGTGAACCCATGAAAAGCTCATAATTGCGTCCAAAGTAATCCTGGATAAGAAGATACATTTCATGATCCTGGTTACGTCCACAAACCCACATAGAAACTGTCTTTACAGTTCCTTCAATTGGAATTGGGCGTCCAGACATGATTGTAAATGAATCCAAACCACGGCGGAAGAAGTCTACGCGTACACCAAGTACGAGTGTATCTTCATCTTCCTTACCTTCATCTTCCTTAAGAGGCTCCTTCATTGCAGGGCTTCCTTCAAAAAGACGAGCAGCAATTGTACCGTCATCCGGAGAAATATGAACATACCATGAACCTTCGCGTTCAAACTTATCTACAGAAACTTCGCGGAGCGAAAGCATAGCAGAATCTGCACCTACAGTTTCCGGATTAGGATCTGTAATGCTCTGTGCAAAAAGCAAACCTGCTACTGCAAAAATTAAACCAAATGCTACTAATTTTTTCATTTTGCATCTCCTACAGACTGAACTCCATCATCACCTTCGCCATCGCCAAAGTCAACTTCGCGCAGCTCATAACCATCATAGATGTAAGAGAGAGAGTTAGAAGTATATTTAATCTGATCAAAGAAAATTACATAGTTGTCTACATACTCTGCAGCATCAGAACGGATTCTGAAGCCTACAAAAGTCATGTTTTCTGGGCCTGAACGAAGATGTGAGTGCTGGCTGATCCATCCAGGAATATTAACTACGATGTTTCTCCAGCCGTTGAATGCCAGAGTACCAGCCTGAAGAACGTTTACACGACCATAAGCATCGCGAACCATAATTTCAAGATAGTAGTTGTAGTTTGCACCCCAAATCCAGAAGTCCATCTGGCTTACAGTTCCAACAAAAGGAATTTCAAAAGGCTTTCCGTCTACAGTAGGATAAACTTCGAACCAGTTGTCTCCCTTGCGGTTAAAGGCTGTTTTAACACCAAAAACCTTTGCTCCCTCTTCTCCATCGCGGCGAAGCTGCTTGAGCGAGTTAGGAATACCATCATAGTAACCTGTTTTTGGATATCCTTCTGCAACAAAACGGCTTGAATTAACAGCCCAATCCCAGTTGTAGCTCTTGCTACCATAGGCATAATCCTGAGCACCCGGAGTGTCAAAATTATCCAATACAAAAGTCTCAATGCTCTTTGAGCTTGGCTGCGCAAAAACCGGCAGACCAATCAGACAAAAGCATGCAAGACCAATAAAGACTTTAAGTCCCCTTTTCATGCAAAACTCCTTAAAACTTTATCATTCCGATAAAAATATTTTTACATTATTATATCGGCATAATCAGTCAAATTTATAACTTCTTTCAATTATATTTCCTATATTATTCTTTGTCAAACGATTTCTGTGCTCCCTGAGCCTGTCGAAGGATAAAAAAAAGGGGCTTCAAGCCCCTTTTGTGATTATTAGTTTTGCAAAAGCTTAATCTGGTAACTCAATTTTTTTAACATAAATATAATATTCTATCGTTGCTTTTGGAGCAAATGAATATACAAAAAAGTTTATGGAAGTCGGCTTTACTAAGAAAGTCTGGGAAGTCATAGTTCCATCCCCTCTAGCATAAATACTTGTAGAGTATGGTGCTATTTGGGAAAAATCACATATAATAGCTACTCTATCATCAGGATCCTGAGTATAAGCCTTAAATGATACAGATACTTCATAGTAAATGTTTTTTGTACCACTTCCTGCTACACATAAACAATTTCCAGCAAAAGGAATAAAATAATTTGGATCAGTATTTAACACTTCTCCATCCTCTATATTTAATTCTACTGATTCTAATTCCGAGTAACTTGTAAATAATAATGTCGCCAGTTTCCTTAAACTGGTGATATTTTTTATATGGGAATCTTAAATTTTTTACCCATATATTTTTGAAGTTCAATTTCTGGAGTTGATCCATCTAGGATTTTTCTTGGATAGTTAT
>JAFZYR010000110.1 GCA_017616165.1 Treponema sp. | reverse complement strand
TTTGTTTTCCTGATCAGGATCATTTTTAATCATGATTTGTGCAAGCTTAACAAGAAGCGGCTGCATTGGCAAAAGCACAACTGTAGAAAGAGTTTTGAAAACTGTATGAAGCATAGAGATGCGGATTGCCATATTTGAATGTTCATGGCCTGGTGTAAGGAAAACAACAAGGCGGAGGAATGGATGGAAGAAAATCAAGGCAAGCACTGTACCGAACACGTTGAACATTACGTGAATCAAAGCAGAACGGCGGGCATCGGCAGTTGTTCCCATTGCGGCAAGAATTGCATCTATTGTAGAACCAATGTTACTACCAAGTGTCATGGCTGCAGCAAGCTCCCAGTTGATGAGGCCTGTATATGCCATGGTGATTACGATTGCAGAAAAAGCAGATGATGAATGAAGCAGGGCTGTTATAAGAATACCAATGATAAATCCGATTGTAAGAGCTATAAAGCCGTTGCCCTGAATCTTAAAAAGCCATCCAAGCTGTTCCGGAGTGAATACGTCGGTCAATCCGGAAAGTCCAAGGAAAAGCATACCAAAACCCATGATAGCTTCGCCAAAGTTTTTACCGGCATTCTTTTTAATTAATCTGTAAAGGAAGTATCCAAGACCAAAAAGCGGGATTGCAAAGGCAGAAATCTTAAAATTAAAACCAAAGATAGAAACGATCCATGCTGTGATTGTAGTACCAATGTTGGCACCAAAGATAACGCCTACAGACTGTGTAAGTGTCATAAGTCCGGCGTTTACAAAAGTTACAACCATTACTGTTGTTGCACCCGATGACTGAATGATCATGGTTACAATAAGACCTGTAAGCAGGGCTACAAAACGGTTGCCTGTAATTACACTTAGAGCACGCTGGAGTTTTTCTCCGGCACTTTTCTGAACTCCGTCGGACATGAGCTTCATTCCGTATAAGAGGAACGCGAGGCTTCCGAGAAGCTGGATAACCGGGGTTATGATACTCATGAGACAATAATACTGAAAAGTTCGAAGGTTTTCAATAATGTGGATTGCCACGTCGCTACGCTCCTCGCAATGACGGAGCAATCCAGTAAATGACAAAACTCAGCATACATGCTAATATAGGGCTAATGAAGAAGATTATTTATTTTATTATTATCATATCAGTTATTCTGCTGGCCGGGTGCAAGAAGGCGAAGGCGCAGGTGCCGGGGGCGGATTCTATTGAGATTAGTGTGCAGCCTATTAATAATGAGAGTGTGCTTGATTCGGACAATCAGACATGGCATGTTACTAATAAGCGCGTGTGCATTATTTTTGGGTACGATTTTAATTCGCCTGAGGCTGTTGAAAAATTTACGGCGCTGCTTGGAGAACGCTACGGGCTCGAAAGTGAAGGCGGACTTATTTATACAATGATTTACCCGGACAGCTTTAAGCATGGTGCCAAAGGTTATGCTTCTGAACTTGCAGCTGCGCTTACCGGAACAGACAAAGATCTGGCTGGTATAATCATACTTGGCGCTCCTGAAAATACTCATACTGCTTTTGCAAAACTTCAGGATTTCTGGGAGATGGGTGTTCCCTACCCTATTTATGCACTCTTCCCTCAGGATGATGTTCTTGGACTTGA
>JAFZYR010000008.1 GCA_017616165.1 Treponema sp. | reverse complement strand
TCAGAAAGCAAGTCAAGCTTGCTTTCTGAAATGAAATTGAACTTTAGGGCGAAGCAAGGTAGCGTTTTAGTACGCGGCTTTGCGCCGCTTAGGAGAAATAGAATAATAGAAGCGTAGCTTCAAAAATTGTGCAGAATATTTTTTAAAGAAAAAGGGATTTAAGAAATCTGATTCTGTATAAGAAATATAATTGCCATAACAAAGGTTCGTAGCCGACAGCGGGTCGAGCCCGCTGCGGTACAACCAGTTGTTATGTGGACGCCCGCACTGGGGCGCTTCCGAAGGAGTATAAAAAAATGCATTTAGATGGTTTTGGATTATTTGTAGAAGATATGCCAAAAATGATTCGCTTTTATAGAGATATACTTGGATTTGAGATTAAAGAAGCCGAGACCGCTGGAAATGTATATCTGATAAAAGATGATACGCTGTTCATGCTTTATGGGCGAAATAATTTCGAAAAAATGACCAGCAGAAAATATGAATATATAAAAGGATTAAATGGTCACGGAGAAATTGCATTATACGTCGACACCTTTGAAGAAGTTGATGAAAAATATAAAGAACTAATGTCCAAAGGTGTTACTTCAGTATTAGAACCTTCAACCGAACCTTGGGGACAGAGAACCTGCTATATAGCAGATCCTGAAGGAAACTTAATTGAAATAGGTTCCTGGAATAAACCATTCCGTTCATGGTCTGATAAGGATATGTAACATTTTTGCCAATTTTCGTTAAATTTATGCTATACTAGTAAATGGAGGTCTTGTATGTCTGATGCTCTTGAAGATGTAGAAAACAGAGTTCAAACTTTCTCTTTAGCTGAACAAATTCATCTGCTGAATTTCATTGCAAATAATATAAACAAACGGTCTTCTATTCTAAATAATCAATACTCAGAAGAAGAATCTTTACAAAAGATGCGGGAAGCAAGTCTTGCTACTGTTTGGGAGACTGTAAAGAATGACACGTGGTGATATTTATATGCTTGATTTTGGCATTCCTTTTGGTAGTGAACCGGGAAGACGCCGTCCTGTAGTTATAATTCAAGCTGACAAAGAAAATCTAAATAATCTTAATACTAAAGTTGTAGTTCCACTTACATCAAATACCATAAATGCAGATCTTCCAGGAAATGTTTTTCTTCCTAAAAATGAATCTGGCCTTTCAAAAGATTCAGTTGCTTTGATTCATCAAATTGTCGTCGTAGATAAAATCCGTCTTGAAGAAAGAATTTCAAAGCTTCCAAAAAAACTTCTTTCCAAAATAGAAGATGAAATAGACTATGTAACAAAAGAATAATCACATAACAAAGGTTCGTAGCCGACAGCGGGTCAAGCCCGCCACCGTTTAAGCGCGTAGTTAGGTTGATGGCGCACTGCGCCACTTATTGGTAATAAGGTAAATCTTCCGACAGATTTTCTCCAAAAGGAAAATAAAATCATAGGAGGATTTTATGAACAGAAAACCAATATTTTTAATTATTCTTATAATTTCAATTCAAGTATTACTAATCGGATGTAAGCACAATGATGATACATACACAGTATGGACCAGCGTAGATTCTTATACTGATTTTCAAAATGTATTTGGAGATTTAGATGATGATTACTTTACTAAAATATCCTTTTATGATGACGGATGGAATTTGTTATATCCTTCATTAAGTAATGCAGATAAATATCAATGGAATGAGGAAAAGATTACATCATATTTTATTGGACGATCATTCATTGAAAGCCAGGCTAAAGAATTAACTTCCTGGTTAATCACAACTAAACATGGAATGGTTTCACTACGAAAAGGTAATACTGTATATTCTATTATAAAATAATAATCCTGATAAAAAAACAGACAAGTCAAGCTTGTCTGTTTTTTGAACGGCGGGTCAGGCCCGCCTTTTTTTATTTGACAGAATATAATGGTATCATATATAATACTACTTAATGAAACAATTAATTGTAATCGATACAAATGTTATTCTCTCTGCTTTACAAAGCAATAAGGGAAAATCATTTGAATTAATTTCAAAAATCAGTAATGATGTTTTCGATTTTGCCATTTCTGTTCCACTTATTCTGGAATATGAAGCCGTATTAAAAGGCAAACTGGATCGAACTATCTTTACAGATTCTGATATAGAGGATTTCATCAACTATCTTTGTAAAGTTGGAATCAAAACAAAATTGTTTTATTTATGGAGACCTTATTTAAAAGATCCGTTTGATGATCATATTCTTGAGGTTACAATTCAATCCAATGCAGGTACAATTGTAACATATAATAAAAAGGATTTTCGGGAAGCTGAAAACCTTGAAATAAGGATTCTTACTCCAAAAGAATTTTTAGAAACCTTACAGGAGGTATAAATATGGGAAGTTTAAGTTTAAGAATGCCGGATTCTTATCATACAGCAGTAAAAGAAATTGCAACTCAGGATAATATTTCAATTAACCAGTTTATTGTTTCTGCAATAGCAGAAAAAATAGCCTCTTTTGAAACTGAGAAATATCTTGAACAGAGAGCAGATAAAGCTTCTGTAGGCAAGTTTAAATATGTATTATCAAAAGTTCCAGGAGTAGAACCTCCTGATTTTGATAAGTAAGCAACCTAACAACGCTTCGTAGCCGATAGGCAGTCAAGCCCGCTGCGGCTTATTTACACACCCCACCCTTTCCTAACCGCATCTGCTGTCGTATATTGAACGGCATGTATTCCAAGGCTTGCTGCGGCCTGGATATTGTCGAGGCGATCATCTGTAAAATAAGTCTGGTCGGGTTCATAGCCTTCTGCCATCATGATGGTTTTCCAGAATTCCGGATCGGGCTTTGCAAGACCAATTTTGTTTGATGCATAAATCTGGTCAAACAGGGCGTAGTCACCGCGCTCTGTGTGATTTTCCCAGTGGCTTTGGATTGTGTTTGTTCCGCAGACTACACGCTGGTTTTTGGCCCGCAGTTCTTTTATAAGCGCAACTGTATCCTGCTTAAGCTCCGGGTGAAAAAACAGGCGATATAAATCTGTCTTAACTTCAGGAACATCGAGCCCCAGAACCTTAATTCTTCTGTTGAATTCGCGCCAGAATTCCTCTACCGAAATTTTTCCAATTCCTAAAAGGAGATCTATATTATAGTCCGAGCCGTCTGCCGCTTTTTCTTTCTGGCAGATTTCAAAAAACTTTGGACGCGCAAGTCCAAGGTACTCGTACATTTGATTGTGTTCTCCAAAGTTAGTGGTCACTACGCCGCCCATATCAAAGATGTATAACATTTTTAAGCTCCTTAAAAGAATCTATTCTGGCAAAATATTGTACTGCTGTTCCAAAGCCATACGCAGCCCAGATAAACGGGACGCAGGCTTCATTGCATGCATCTGCATCGCCCTGAGTGTCGCCTACGTAGACCGGAGTGTGCAGACCGTTACGCTCGCACAAAAGCTTTATATTTTCTGCCTTGCCCTTACCGTTATTACCGTAGCATTCAAAATCTTTGATGTACTCGGTAATCTTGTTTTTGGCAATTACAACTTCTATGTAGCCCTTCTGGCAGTTGCTTACTATGAAAAGCGGAACACCTGCTGCATGAAGCTCCCTTATTGTCTCCACCACACCTTCATAAGTAATATTGCGGGTATTTGCCTTGAGTGCAAGCTGTTCCTGGTTACAGCATTCTTCCATGAGCCTGGTTTTATCTGCCTTGCTCAGTCCCACAAAAAGATTGTCTGCAATAACCTCCATGGTTTTTCCAAACTGACCTTTGAGGATGTTTCCGGTAACATGCGGCACCGAAGGAAAAAGCTTATCTATTGCACAGTTCCAGGCCTCTGCTACTATGTCTGTGGTATTCCAGATTGTGCCGTCTACATCTAATATTATTGAATCAAACATTATTTCTTCCTGTATTGCTTTGCCTGAGTTTCGAACATATTGTGATATATTCCGTCTTTGATTTTCATGAGCTGGGTGTGCGAACCATACTCCTTAATTGTGCGCTCAGAAAAAACCGCAATCTTATCGCAGAATTTGCAGGAAGAAAGTCTGTGCGAAATATATATGGCCGTTTTACCGCCGGCAAGTGTTGTATTAAAGCGGCTGTAAATGTCTGCTTCTGCAATAGGATCCAAAGCCGCTGTTGGTTCATCAAGAATAACAAGAGGGGCGTTTTTATACAAGGCCCTTGCAAGAGCAGTCTTCTGTTTTTGTCCGCCAGAAAATTCTATACCGTCTTTTTCAAAACCCTTCCACATATAGGTAAGCTCTTTGTGCGGCATAGTCTGAATTTCGTCATATAGTCCCGCCTGTCTGAGCACTTCATCAATTCCACTCTGATCTGCATCCAGACTAAACGCAATATTTTCTTTTACAGTAAAGCAGAAAAGCTTAAAATCCTGAAAAACCACTGCAATGAGCTTACGGTATTCTTCTTCGGCGTAATCTTTTATATTAATGCCGTCGACCAGAATCTCGCCCGAAGTCACATCGTAAAGCCGGCAGAGCAGTTTGATAAAGGTTGTCTTTCCCGCACCGTTCAAACCGACAACCGCAAGATGCTGACCAGACGGAATTGTGATGTTAACGTTCTCTAACACATATTCATCACTGCGCGGATATTTAAAGCTTACATTCTTAAACTCAATCTGATGGTCACCATCTTTCTTAATTCCAAGACTTCCCTTTTGCAGCGCGTCCGGATATTCCATAAAATCAAAATACTGCTGGACATAGCTTGACCTCTTGCTAATTTCCTGGAATGATTTGACAACTGCATCAAAGCTCAAGCCCAGGTTAGACGTTGCAGAAACAAGCATTGAAAAATCACCGATAGAAACAACCTTTTTTACTGCCTTAAGGCCAATATAAAAATATGTGAGTCCGCTTGTAATTGCAGTGATTATGTTAATTATGTACTGCTGTCGCTTTGTTCCTTCTGCCTGATTTTTCCAGATTTTGACCTGTTCATCCAGATGCTCTTCTGCGCGTTTAGTAAAATGATTTGCGCTGTTATAAAGCCTTACATCCTTGCCGTATCCAAAGTCGCTGAGCTCCCAGAAAATATAGCTGAAAATTCTGTTCTGCTTTGCAAGCCCCTGAAAGCTTTTGATTTCGAGCAGATTAATCTTACGATTGAATATTGCACACAGACCGATTGAAACAACTTCTATAGGAATGATAATCGGACACGAAATTGCAATAATTGTTATAACACCAATTATAACAACCACATTGTTGATGATATTAAAAAGCTGGTAAAGGATTCCGTAGACGTTACCGCTATACCAGCTCATACCTTCTTTTGCTTTATGAAGCTGGTCAAGCACCTCGGGGTTTTCGGTGTGCTCAAAGTCAATCTTCATGGCGTGTTCGTTTACCTTAAGTTCAAAATAAAGATTAAACCATTCGTTGTAGTAGTTCTGGATTCTTCCGGCCCAGTGTTCAATTACAGAAGCTGCAAACTGCATGCCCACAGTTATTCCCGCAAAGAGGATTGCACGCTGCAGATAGAATGAAAGATTTTCGCCATTATACAGGCCCACCAGCGCATCAATCAAAAACTTTGGAAGAATAATTGTTTCTACCCTGCGCATGAGGTTTGTAATAAAATACATTGCAAACGGCACAAAGTATACAGGCTTTTCTTTTGCAACAACCTTGAGCATATAGAGGACAACTTTTTTTGAAAGATTTTCTTTTTTGCCGTCACGCATTTTCAAAGCTCGCCCTCCTCTACATAATACTGTGCCTGAACCTTGTACATATTTGCGTACTCGCCTTTCTTTTTCATAAGACTGTCGTGAGTTCCGTATTCTATGAGCTGGCCATCCTTGAACATTGCAACGTTGTTACAAAACTGCGTAGAACTTAACCTGTGCGAAATATAAATGGCAGTTTTTCCGCCAATCATTTTGTCAAAATCCTGATAGAGCTTACTTTCGGCAAGTGCATCCAGGGCAGCGGTAGGCTCGTCTAACACAACAACAGGAGCGTTTTTATAAAGGGCACGTGCCAGTGCCAATTTCTGTTTTTCGCCGCCTGACATATCGGTGCCGTCATCGTAAATAACTTTGAGCAGCTGGGTGTCAATTCCGTCTTTAAGGTCGCGGATTTTTTCTCCAAGACCCGCATCCTCAGTACATTTTTTTACAAGCTCGTCGTCTGTTTTTTCAAGCTCTTTCATAGAGACGTTTTCTTTATAGGTCATTGCAAAAAGATTTACATCCTGGAACACAGGGGCAATAATTGCAAAATATGAATTCAAATCCCAGCTGCGGATATCCTGACCGTTCAGAAAAATTGCTCCCTCTGTGGGTTCATATAGGCGCATCAAGAGCTTGATAAACGTAGTCTTACCAGCCCCGTTTAATCCCACAACCGCAAGCCGCTCGCCTGCCTTTATCTTTAAACTCACATTACGAAGCGCATATTTTTCCTGGCGCGGATACTTAAAGCTTACATCCTTAAACTCAAATTCGTAAGAGTCAAATGCAGGAACGTCCGGCAGCTTGTCCTTCTGGCCGCGGAACTCTTTTTCAAGGTCAAGAAACGAACGCAAATCATCACACTCTCGGCTCCTCTGAAGCATTGCATTAACATTATTCAAAAGCTCATTCATACAGCTGAACAAAGTCATTGCCGAAGTCAAATACAGCGTAAAGTTTCCGATTGCAAGCTCATGCAGGTAAACCTTATAAATTAAAAAGGCATAAACTCCGCCCTGTGCAAAAAGCCACAAAAGACTCAAGGCACACGCAACCCAGAACCATATTTTATTACTTAGCTTCTGATACGAAAGCCTTACATCATTAATTTCGGTAAAGCGTTTTTTGAGCCAGGCGCTTAGCCCGTACATTCTTATGTCTTTTGCGTATGAAAAGTTTGCCAGCGCCTGATTCATATACCAGTGCTTTCTCCACCATGGCGCCAGCTGATCCCATACAATTTTTTTTACATGTTTATTTGTTGCATTAAAAATTACAAAGTTGATGATGGAAAAAACAATCATGATGACTGCGAGCCATATATTCATTGTTCCTATAATTGTAAAACCGCCCACAACAACACTCAAATTTTCTACAAACGAAATTATCTGCTGCTCAAAGCCTTCTATGCCGTTACCGCCACCGTCACAGGCACGCTCGGCCTTCTGGTAGCAGTCTAGCACTTCGGGGTCTTCGGTATCTTCAAAGCGCATTACCATCATCTTGTAGTTTTTCTGTACGACAATTTTCATGCGAACGATTATTTTCAAAACCCAGAGCTTGTTGTAATAAAAGGTCTGCATTATATAAAATGCAATTAGAATTATAGTAAAGATAATTATGATTTTTACAAGCGACTGGACACTGCCTTCTACAGTAATCAAATCTATAATGTATTTTGAAAGAAAGGACCACAAGTAACGCTGAACCGGCATGAGTACAAAGCCCAGCGGCAGCATGAGGATAATCAGAGGTGCATACTTTTTCATTGCACGCAGAGTAAACCAGAGGTTACTGAACAACCCGTACTCTTTGTGATAAGGATTTTCTTTTTCCATGTTAGTGATAACTAACCGTATAATACTTTACATTCAAATATGTCTCGCCGTCGACCTGAAGTGCACATGGCTTGTCAAACTCTACGCGGATTTCGTGACCCAATTTTACTTCATAAATATCTGTGTGTGTAATGTGCTTGCCCTTAAAAATCTTTGGAAAAATAATAAGTGTCTTGAGCTTGCCCGAATCATGCACAACACAGGAAGAAACTACATGCTCTTCATTAAGGCGGTCCTGCTTTGGTGTAATCATCATGCCGCCGCCAAAAAAACGTCCTATCATTGTAGGTGCAAGCCATACCTTGTGGTAATGAATTGTCTCACCGTCTACAGTAACAGTTGCGTTGCGAGGCTTAAACTTTCCAAGAAGCCCCTTAATTGCAATTGCTGTGTAGTCTACCTTTTTGTTTGTATTTTCGCGGATACGGTCGCCTTCTTCGCAGCAGTAACCGTCAATGCCATAACCAATACCGTTTATAAAGCGGCTGGTTTTTCCGTTTACAGTAACAGTCGGTAAAGACTTAATAAAGTCGTTCAAAGGAATAAGGTTGTTTTCTATCTGGCAGCGTTCACGAACATCGTTTAAAAAGTCGTTGCCGCTTCCGCAGGTATAAAAATAAATTTCGTTATTAAGATGAAGGTCGTAAATATCATTTACAAAACGGCTCAAGGTTCCATCGCCGCCGGCTATAATGATTTTGTCATCTTCATTAAGCACACGGCAGGAATCGGCAGCATTTGTGATGGCTGTAATATCAATAAACTTGAGCTGTTGTCCTTCAAATATTTTTTCAAGCTGCGGCTGGGCCTCATCACCTTTTCCGTTATTGGAAAGACGATTTAAAAAAACGTAGATCACGACACTACTCCTCGTCTATCTTTTTTTGAATCATTTGCTGAACCTCTGAGGCAACCTGAACCGTGTCTTTTTCCTTCCATACAGTCGGTTCAATTACATCAAGAATGTCCATATAAACGTCTGTCTTTTTCCAAGGCCAGTTTTTTGCAATGTTTTCTGTACCCTGCATACAGCATACAACTACAGGACATCCTGCCTTTTGTGCAATCTTAAAGGAGCCCGGTTTAAACTCTGCAAGAGTTCCGTCCTTACTGCGGGTTCCTTCCGGGAATATTCCGATTGAAACAACATCGCGCTTGATGTAATCAATTGCCTTGAGGATGGTGCCAAGCGCTTCCTTTGGATTATTACGTGCAATTGCAAGATAAAGCCCACGCCTCATATAACGGCGTCCCATTGGAATCTTAAAATTTTCAGGCTTTGAAATATATGCAATCTGAGTTTTTTTGAGCACCGCACATTGAACAAAATTATCAAACTTAGAACGGTGATTAGAAACCAGCAAAAAGTGAGTTCCAAAAGGAACCTTTTCGTAGCCGGTTATATGAAGTCTTATCATTCCGACAATCATCATATAACGGTACCACAGTACAAAAACCCAGTTATAAAACTTATTTGTCTTGTTATACTCTTTTTTCATGCTGATTGTAAGACTAATGCTAAGCCAGAAAATCCACATAAAAAGATGAAACAAAATGATTAGTCCGATTATTACACCGGCAATAATAATAATTGTAGTTACAGCTTTTGACATAGTATAATTATATCATAAATAAAGAATTCTTCAACAATGGATTGCTTCGTCGCTGCGCTCCTCGCAATGACGGTCATTGCGAGGAGCATAGCGACGAAGCAATCTACTATAATTCTAAATGACAATGTCTAAATTCCATTGTATAATTTTATATATGAAATTCAAATTCATAATTATATCCTTTTTTTTCATTACTATTATTTCAGCCGCGTGGTCCCAGAGCAAAATAAGCCTTAAGGCAAGCTGCGAAGAATATTTTCTTGATGAATACGAGCCCATGCCGTCTCCAAACGCAAACGGAGTTTATCCTGTTAAGCTTACAGTAACTACAAAAACCGCTGATAAAACCCTTTATGTAAAAATCTATCGTGCAGTAAGTGCGGCAAGTCCCTTTACCCTGATTATAGATGCCATGCAGGGAAACGAAGAATATTTTAATTTATACGACAGCGAACCGGCCCTCCCCGGACAAAAGTTTTATTACAAGGCTGTTCTTGGAAGATATAATCTTGAAGATGCACCTGCTGAATGCATATCGGATACTGCCTGTGGCTGGGGCGCTCTGACCCACGAAGCACTTTATGTTTATGTAAATGCCGCGCTCAACAAATCTTATGATAAAATGACAATTATGAATAAGCCGGGTGCCCTTTCCAAGCTTGGCAACGAAGAAACCCGCGGAAACAAAACAGGAACATTCAAATACGAAGCCAAGGTAAAGGGCATGGGTGGTGTTGCTACCCTTACCTATTCCAATTACAGCGATGACGGACTTGTTACCATAGACGGTTATAACAGCACCACGTCCGACATGTTATTAAACGGAAGCATGGAAGGTCTTTTGACCGTGCGCGGCATGTACAATGCACAAATTGATTATTCAAAGGTGCAGATAAAAAAAGGCAAAGCCGGCGGCGGCACCTACGGAATTATCCCCGCCGGCGCGCCCCGCAAAGAAATTGATTATACCTGGAATACAGACAAAGCACGGTAAAGTCTGTGCAGTCTTACATGCCTTCCATTGTGTACACGTTGGAAATGGCAGCGGTGTTATTGGCAAAGTGAACGACGACGACGTAGTAACGAAGTCCTATTTCATCTGAAGCTGCCATAGCATTAATTGCTGTTCGGTCACTAAAGTTTTCCTGTGCAGAACCAGGTTCATAAACTTCTGACATTACAATCTTACCACGGCGTTCCCATTCATCAATATTGCTTCCAAGGTCTGTAAGACTTGAAATAACATTAACAAGCACCTTATGGTTTGAACTTACAGCTGCGGTATTCTTAAAGAAGGAATTTTTTATATCTGTGAGCTTTTCATCCTGCCCCGGAACATAATAGTAAACTGTATTAGAAACGGTTTCTTCGGTATACATATCATATTCGGTTTCTTTTGGAAGGTAGAAATAATTTACCATTCCGTCATATTCCATATTTGCATTATACGGCGTTCTGTATTGTAGTCTTACACCCGTCATTGTTGCTTCGTCAAAAAGATTTTGATTAAAGCTCTGCATGGTTATGCGGTAGAACTGTGATTTTTCCAATTCAAGATCTTCATCTGTCAATTCAACCCAGTCACCTGTTCCGTTATTCCAATCATATTTTTTTGGCCTGCTTTGAGATAGTGTTTTGGTATTCAGATATCTTACAGCTTTTGAATTTTCAATTTTTTGTGAACATTCCAAAAGCTCATTGTATGTACCATACTGATCAACCCAGTCATTTTCATGCAAAGAAAACTTTTGAATGCTAATCATATTCCTGTCAAAAACTTCATTAATGTTATAAGCTAAAGAAGAATAAAAGGAATTATCAGTTGGATTATACACAACCTCAAGCTTGTTCTTAAAGGTATTAATATTTGCCTTTCCCAAGGTTATGACACTAGAGTTTCCCTTTGTATCAGAAACTCGGGCAAAGAACATGTATTTTCCATCCGAAAGACCATTTACAGGCACTACTGGTTTTATCTTGTATTTAGCTTGTGTAGGATTTTGATTTTCATCTGTGTCAACCCAGACTTCTGTTGCATATGTACCTGTTCCATTTGGAAGTGCAAGAATTTCTTCTTCTGACAAAACCGAAAGGTTGTTGCCCCAGGCATCATTATATGGAGTATAATAATAGGTAAAGGTTTTATCCAAATGGCCTTCATCTTCTTTTACAAGTCCGTCAACTCCGCCATATATAAAAGACCTTCCGTCAAAGGATAAAAGTGAGTCATGCGATACAATTGCCGGAACCTGTACTGGAGGAAGATTGTCATGGTCTTTATTATTGACAGTAATTTCAATTACATCTGATGCTGAAGTCTTATTATCTTTTACTGCAACTATTTTTATTTTGACAGTAGTACTATATTTAGGGTCTTCACCAAGGCTGCTATAGGCTGTAAAATAGTCGTCCTTCCAGCCAGCATTATCTTTCCAGGACGCAAACGGAGCTTTAAGCGGATTCATTATTGAAAAAGAAAAATCATCAGAAGTAATTGTATCATAACAAATCCAATTAGTACCTCCATCTGTACTTACATAAGGAACATATGTTGTATTTTGATCATAATTAGTTATAGTTCCATTTATCTGAATTAAACCGGATCCATCACCGGTACTCTTTGCAGCGGCTAAAGATTCAACATTTGGAGCAGTAAGTATACCCTCAGATAACTCATTTACATCCACAATAACCTCATACAAAGGACCAAAGGATTCTCCGGCCCATATATTATTTATTTGTGAATGTAAGCCCAAATCCTGCTGAATATATACAAGATATTTTGGATATGCACCATTAACTTTTGTAAGTACTAATTCTGCTTTATCATTAAAGTTAGCTAATTCATTTGTAGTAAAGTTTTCGGGTAATGCATGCATAAGATTTCTTTGGAGCAGAAGCTTAGAATATTCAGACTCCGGTGTTCCTTCTGGAATTGGTGCATAAAAAATTCTGTACTTAATTTCGGTATTTTTATCGGGAATAGGAACAAGCCCCGAAATATCTGTAGAGCTTTCAAGACACTTATTTGAATAATTAAGTCTTATTGTCATGGTGCCATTATCATCATCTGCATCAATTTTTTCATAATTGTAAAACTCAACCAACTTTGGAATAAGAGTCAAAATATTACTTTGATTTCCGACAGCATCAACAACCGTTACCTGAAGATAAATATCAGAGTCTTCATTTGAAGAACAATATTCTTTAAAGCTTTCTGGTAAATAATAAAATACTGCTGTTTCACTTCCGACAAGACCAATTAATCCATAAACATCATAATGAGTAGTATCAGTATCTGTAATTCCTTTTACCATTACCGGTGTAGACAGCTTATTAAGGTCGGTTCCCCATGAAAAAAGATAGGTAAAATCATTATGATCCTGCTGATATTTTTTCTTAATAGTACCAAACGGCGAAATATAATAAACATCATCAATAATGGAACCAAATAAAAGCCGGTTTCGGTAGTATTCAATTTTTTCTTTTGTAGCAATTGTTTTATTAAAAGGATCAAAATTATTGTCTTGATCGTCAGGATCCTCATCTTGTCTAAAGGCCGGTGTCATAAACCAGATTTGTGCGCCTGCACTATTTGCAAGACTTGTATCGCGCAAAATATAATAGACCTTTGTATTTTCGCTGTCTATGTTACTGGCATCACAAACGCTTACTGTAATTTTATACATGCCGTCCATATAGAACTGCGGATCGTCCATCTTTAAGCAGACTGTATCAAAATAGTTGCCGTCGTAATTAATCTGTTCAAGCTTTTCGGTTACTGAATGAGCTTCTTCGGCCAGGGCTTTGCCGCTTACATCATAAACGCGCTGAATTAAAAAATGTGCCCATACATCGCCGCCACCGTAGTCGCTGCCTTCTACGTAAAAATTGACCTTATCCTTTATGTGATTTGTTTTACAGATATCGGATTCGGTATAATAAGTATAATCTCCACAGTAAAGCTCTGTAGTCAATTCATCTTCTGATTTGGAAACATAAGCAGGAGGAAGCTCTCCCCTTGCAAAAGCAAGCTCTGGAGGAATGTTATCTGTTTCATCGTTTATTCTGTATTTGTGTTCTATTGCCTTTTGAATAGGAAGAGCATCCATGTCTTCGCAGGCCTTTGTAAGCGTTACATAAATATCAAGATATTTTTTTCCCCGCAAATCTATGAGATTAAGCTCATTGGCAGGAATTTCTACAACCTTATTTTCGTTTGACCAGACCGGAGTTAAAAAGTTTGGTTTAAGATTATTGCCAAGCGAATCGGTAATGCTAAGATTTTCCCAGAAGGTCTGGGTATTCATGGACTTTGTAAAGCTGATGATGATTTTTTTATTCTTTGCAACACCCGCATCCTGAAACACAGGCTCTTCGACCTTTGCTTCGGGACAAACAGATTTTGCAATTTTAACCTTACGGTCCAGTTCGTTTTTTAAATCCGAACCGTCCATAAAATTGCTGCAGGAAGAAACGAGTACACAAAAAGTGACAACCAGTGCTGAGAAAACCCTCAAAGACTTACAAGCAGACTGTTTCATATACAAAATCCCCTTCTAAAATATTATAGAAGAAAAAAATATATGAGGTCAAGGGTGATACAGCTGTGTATGGACTGTGGAATTCGCAATGACATTTTTCAGTTTTTTTGGTATATTAAAGCATCATTGTGAATACCAGAAATAATTTACGAAATACTTTATCTGCATTTTTCTTTCTCACCCTGCTCTGCCTTTGTTTTAACTCCTGCGGTTCAACAAAGGACTCTGTACAGGATAAGGATTTTGTTCCGGAACAGGAAATTGAATTACCTGAAATAGAGCTGCAGACACAAAAGGATTCGGACACCATCACCCTTCTTTTTGCGGGCGACATAATGGCTCACAGCGTAAACTATGTAATTTCTGATTACCCAAAAATCTGGCGCGATGTAAAGTACATGATTGAACCGGCCGATCTTGCCTTTGCAAATATAGAAGCTCCTATTGACGAAACCCAAAAGCCTGCAAACTATCCTAACTTTAATATGCCCCAGGCCTATATAGAAGCTGCAGTGGACGCGGGCTTTGATGTTTTTTCGCTTTGCAATAATCACACAAACGATCAGGGCAAAAACGGCATTCTTGAAACTGGAAAATCCACCGTGCGCCTTGTACAGCGCTCAAAGGAACGCGGGCAGGATATTTATTTTTCGGGACTTAAGGACAGCAAGGATGCAGCCTTTTCCTATAATCTTATAGAAAAAAACGGATGGCGCATTCTGTTTTTACCGATAACAGAAATTTTGAATCGCCCGCAGAATTCAGAATATATCAATTATGTAGAACCCGCTGAAAAGGCACGCAAGGAATTTATTGAATTTGTAAAGCAGCTTAGGGAGGCCAACCCCTGCGACCTTATGGTGCTTTCGGTTCATGCTTACGAGCCGGAGTACACCCGCAAGGTAACAGAAGCTCAGGATAAATATTACCAGGAGCTGCTGGACGCCGGTGTAGACATTCTTTGGGCAAATCACGCGCACATCATAAAGGACCGCAGATACTTTTTTTACAGCGAAACTCAGTCGCACAAGGTAATTATGTATGCAAACGGCAACACTATAAGCGGACAGCGCACCAAGCCTGAGCTTACTTCAAAAAATCCTACAGGCGAACGCGACAATACAGGCGACGGACTTATGGTAAAGCTTACATTTAAAAAGCAGGAAGACGGAAACCCGCCCCGCATAATAAAGGCAGAAAATCATTTTATAACGACATATATAAATACGGCAAATGAATATGTGGTAAAGCCTTTGACACAGGAGTTTATTGATTACCTGTGGGAAGTTCCAAGAGCCAACTGGGCACGTTACATTCAGCGCCGCATTGATATAAACAACGAATACACAAAGGATTATATAGCATGGAAATAGACTACAAAGCTCTTCCGGTTTATGAACAAAAACAGAAAATCCTGGACTGCATGGAAAACAATCAGGTTGTAATTGTAGAAAGTCCAACAGGTTCGGGAAAAACAACACAGATACCGGTTATTTTATACGAGGCAGGCTATGCCACCAACGGAATGATTGCCGTTACCCAGCCAAGACGTATTGCCGCTTTGAGCGTAAGTGAATTTATTGCAAAGCAGATGAAAACTCCCTACCCGGGGCTTGTCGGCTACAAGATGCGCTTTGAAGATAACACGGGTGCAGACACACGCATAAAGATTATGACCGACGGAATCTTACTTCAGGAAATGAAGCTTGATCCATGGCTCAGTAAATACAGTGTTGTAATGGTAGACGAGGCACACGAGCGCAGCCTGAATATTGATTTTATTCTTGGATTGCTCAAGCGTGTTTTGCGCGAGCGTTCTGACTTTCATGTAATTGTTTCTTCGGCTACTATGAACACACAGGCGTTCAGCGACTATTTTGACGGAGCGCCAATTGTTTCCATAAACACCATTACTTACCCGGTAAGCGTGATTTATGACCCTATTCAAGGCGGTGCCACTACTGCAACCGAAGCGGGCTGTGACATGCTTTTGAGTAAGATTTGTGCAACCGTAGACCGCGTGCTTGATAACGAAGAAGCAGAGTCCGGTAGTGATGCCGACGCTGCCAAGGGCGGAATCCTTATCTTTTTGCCGGGTGAAAAAATTATTAAGGATTGTGTAGAACGACTTTTGATCTGCCCGTTTAGCCGGCACCTGCATATTCTGCCTTTGTACGGAAGACTTAGTAAAGAAGAACAGGAACGCGTTTTTGACGACCCGCCTGCCGGAAAGAAAAAGGTAATTGTTACAACCAACATTGCCGAAACCTCCGTTACAATTCACGACATTACAACTGTAATAGACTCAGGTCTTGCAAAGCTTAATTTTTACAGCCCGCGCACCTTTACTTCGAGCCTGAACGAAACTCCTGTTAGTAAGGCAAGCTGTAATCAGCGCAAGGGACGTGCTGGTCGTACTCACGCAGGAACCTGCTACCGTCTTTACAGCCGCAAGGATTTTGAAGCCCGCCCGCTCTACACCACCGAAGAAATTTACCGCACCGATTTGAGTGAAGTAGTTTTACGCATGGCAGAGCTTGGCATTACCGATTATTTTGATTTTGATTTTATTGCATCCCCTGGACGCGAAGGAATTATTGGAGCTGTTGATACTTTGCATATGCTTGGTGCTCTGGATGAGGACAACTGTCTTTCTGCAATTGGAAAAATGATGGTGTTATTCCCGCTTGAACCTCGCATAAGCCGAATTATTGTAGAAGCAGTTATGCGCTTCCCGGATGTGATTGATAAGACTCTTACGGCTGCGGCTTTTTTGTCCGCAAACTCGCCTTTCCTTTTGCCTGCCAACGAAGAAATGGAAGCCCGCAAGGCACACCACCGTTTCCGCGATTTGCAGGGAGACTTTGGAACTTATATAAATCTTTTTAATGCCTACAAGCAGAGTGACTACAAGGAAAAGTTCTGCAACAAGAATTATCTTGATGACCGCGTAATGGCCGAAATTGACAACATCAAATGGCAGCTTGGCCAGATTGTAGGCGAAAAGCTTGGACTTCCTATTGTAGAAGGCAGCGGCAACATGAGCGACTACCTTTGCTGTATTGCAGCCGGTATGATCCAGTTTGTATGTATCCGCACCGGACGCGAAAACTATCGTTCCCTTACCGCCGACCACATCTGCATTCACCCGGGCTCAGTTATGTTCCGCCAGGACCCGCTCTTTATTGTAGCCGGCGAAATTGTAAGAACATCCCGCATTTTTGCCATGAGTGTCTCCCCTCTCACCAAGCCTATGCTTGATACAATAAACCCGGCACTGTTTGAAAGACTCAAAGCATGTAAGACAAGCCGAAAGTATGATGAAGAGGACACCATTGACTTTGGAGCACAAGGTGCACCGGGGTCCCTGAGGCACTCGAAGGGCCCCAAAAAAGATAAACTATCAAAATCCGCCCAAGCCCCGCAGGCTGATGCCCTCTCCCTTGGCGACTTTATGTTTGAAACTACAAAAATCAAGGGAAAGAAAACTGCAATTCTTCCGCTGGAATATCTGGTGCTTGCTGTGCGCGGCGAAAAGGATAAGAACAAGCTTAAGGCCTGTGAACAGCTGCGTGGTCAGATAAAGCTTAATGCAGGCGGCCTGCTTATGGACGGTGAAAAAATGGGAACCATTATAAATGCCGTTCAGCTTTTGGACCTTAATCCTCTGAGCGAAAAAAAATGGAACCGCCGCCTTAATGCAAATATCTACGATCAGGTTGGAAAAGAAAGTCTTGTAGATTCTCTGGACTGGTGCCTTCACACCGCAATTGCAAAGCAGAAAAACCGCGAGTACGGCTTTATAACCTTATACAACGACGGTAATGGGAACTACTGGTACAAGGTTTCGCGCGGCTTTAGCACCGCTGTAACCGAAACCCACCACAGCCTCGAAACCCTCATCGAAGAAAATATAGATTTTACACATGAGGAAGAAAGGAAGATAAACTCCCTGCTTGGTATTGTAAACAAGTTGTATGAGTAATGGATTGCCACGTCGCTACGCTCCTCGCAATGACCGTCATTGCGAGCACGAAGTGCGTGGCAATCCATTATTTAGCATCAGTCTCTTCTTCTTCAATACCCAGCAGCTTTTGTGCGCGGGTTTTATTAGAGCTGGCTTTTTTGTCGTTGGCAATTGTATTTACATAGGCTTCCAGGTTGGAAGGCTTTTTCTGCTTGTACATATCAAGACCTACACTAACCGTTGTTGCATCCTTTGACTGCAGATACATTGCGGTAACCTCATCATAAGAAGATTTGTAATTTTTTGCCATTTCGCGGCCAATTGCATAACGGAAATCCTTGCGCTTGTCGTCGGTAACAACAGACTTTGCAACCTCTATAATTTCCTTTTCGCCGGCGTGGTCTTCTTTTAAAAGCACCTCTACAATCTTTTTCTTGGTGCCGTCTGCAACCTTTTTATCAAGCAGCTGTTCAATCAAAAAGTCGTTGCCTTCATCTGTGTTGAGCGCTGCAATTGCAGTAAAGCTTTCTTCCTTGATGAGTTTTTCAGAATCATTTTTTGCACGGTAAATAAGATAAGGCACTGCATCCTTATTGTCGTTTTCCTTTGCAGTGCGGATTGCTTCCTGTCTTACACGCCAATGCTCATCACGAATACCCTGAATTATAACAGCGCGTGCTTCTATAACATTTGGAAAATGACTCAAGCCCTTAATTACATACTGACGCAGGTTTGGATCTGTTGCATCAAACTGGTCTACAAGCACCGGAACAGATTTTTCTACCTCCATAAGTCCAAGACTTTCGGCAGCGTACATGCGTACAAAGGTGTTTTCATCCTCATCTGTAAGAATATCTACAAGCTTGTCCCAGGTTTCTACCGCATGCATTTTACCGCAGTTACGCATGAGGGTCTGGCGCTGTGCATCGCTAAGGTCATCGCGGTCCAGGTATTCAACAAGGAACATAGCTTCCTCAGGACCACCGATATCACCAAGCGTAGAAATTGCATCATTAAAATAGTTTTCGTTTTCGCTTTCTATGAGAGTTATGACCGCAGGAATTGCAGCCGTTGTTTTTACTGCCGAAATATACTGGAACGCCGCCTTTACAACATCATTTTTTTCATCATAAGGGTCGTTCAAAAGGTCTACGGCATAATCCTCAAGGCAAGGGTCTTTAAGATTTGTAAAGTATTTAAGAACCTTTTCCTTTATGGTAGAGCTTTTTGTAACCTGAAACAAATCATAGATTTCTTCGGTAAAGCGCGGGTCATCATTTTTAAGAAGGGTGTCCAGCAGGCTGCTTATTTCGGAAGGAAGTCCGTAGCGTATTGTATTGCGGTTGTTTTCTTCGTCCTTTGGGGTTTCATCCTTTTCTGCAGCAGCGGCAGCTTTTTCCTGGTCAATAGGAAGCGGACGTTTTGCAGGAGGAACTTCGGCATAGCCGCCCTTTGAGGCAACAACGGTCGGGGTGTCATTGTCGGATTCCTGAGAGTTCTGAGCAAAACAAACGCCGAGCAAACTGAATATTAAAAGAAAAAGAATAATTTTTTTCATACGCTTACACTCCTTCCTTAAACTTCTGCAAAAAGTCCTTTTTATACTGCTCAAAACGGTCTTCATTTATTGCAGCACGTATTTCCTTCATCATATTCTGCAAAAAGTACAGATTGTGGTACGATGCAAGGATGCAGCTTAAGATTTCCTGCTCTTTAAACAGGTGTCTTAAATAACTTCGGGAATAAGTGCGGCAAACTTTACAATTACATTGCGGGTCAACAGGGCCAAAATCACTGGTCCAGCGCTCCTGCTTTATACTGAGCATGCCGTTATGTGTAAAATACGAGCCGTTTCGGGCATTGCGGGTTGGTAAAACGCAGTCAAACATGTCCACTCCGGCAGCCACGGCATCAAGAATATATTCAGGGGTGCCTATTCCCATAACATACTTTGGTTTAGCCTCCGGCAAATACTGGCAGGTATAATTCATAAAATGAACAAACTCGTCGTGCGGCTCCCCTACACTCAAGCCCCCGATTGCAATACCAGGCATATCCAGCGAGCTTACAAACTCGGCACTCTGACGGCGCAGGTCTTCGCTAAAATGTCCCTGAACTATTGGAAAAAGGATTCCCTTGTAGCCTTCTGCCTGTGCCAGCTCCCATTCTTTTTTTGCACGGACAAGCCAGTCACTTGTAATGCGCAGGGCCTTTTCTGCAGCCTTGCGCGGTTCATCATAGCCGGTGCAAACATCAAGCTGCATCTGAATATCTGAATTAAACTTAACCTGCGTCTGAACAACATTTTCCGGAGTAAAAAAGTGATAGCTTCCGTCAATATTGCTCTGAAACTTTACACCGTCATCGGTAATCTTTCTAAGCTTGCTCAAGGAAAAAACCTGAAAGCCGCCGGAGTCTGTTAAAAAGTTGCGGTTCCATTTGGAAAAGCCGTGGAGCCCGCCTGCCTGCTGAATAAGGTCTGCACCCGGGCGCAAAAAAAGATGATAGGTATTTGCAAGAATAATTTCAAAATCTATTTCTTCCAGAAAATCCTTGGGCATGGCCTTTACCGTGGCGTTGGTTCCGACAGGCATAAAAACCGGGGTCTGAACATCACCATGCGGCAGATGAAGCACGCCGGTTCTGGCCTTTCCGTCTGAGGATTTGTGGTGTATATCAAAAATATTCATAATCTTCAACCCTTCGAGAGCCTCAGGGACCCCGCTCATCATGTTCTGCTGAATTTTAACAAAACTCCTGCAATAAAAATAAATACTATATCAGGCAGCCACGCGCCCATAAAAGGTGTAATAATTCCTGTTTTGGCCATAACCATAGTCATCATCTGGAATACATAAAATAAAACAACTGCGGCAATGGAAAGTGACAGACTTATGAGCAGAACATTTTTGCGGGTTTTACCGGTAAGTCCTACTGCAAGAAAGGCCGCAATAAACAAAATGAACGGGAACGCAAACTTTTTATAGTATTCCGAAAGCTGTTCATTATAAGGCAGGCCCGCTTTTTTAAGGTGATTTATATAAACCTTGGCGTCGGCAGTGTTTACGTTTTTAATGTCTACATTTGTGCGTCTGAAAATCTCATAGCTTTCGGTAAGCAGCTGGGTGTAGCGCGAATTCAAAGGTGTTTTTACAAGGCTTCCATTCTGGTTTTCAAACTGAACGGCATTTCCAAGCTCCCACAAAGCTTTTTCTTCGTTCCACAAGGCGGTTTCGGCATGAACTATTGCCTGCAGAGTCTTGGCATCATCACGGAAAATAAAAAATACATTTTCCAGACGGCGCACAGAATCACGGTAGCGCTTTGCCTTATAAATGATTTTGGAAGAATCCGAAAGCACGACTATGTTTTCATTATTAGAAGACTGTTCCTCGCCCAAAAGCTTATTCTGGAGACTCGTCTTTTTTTCAAGAGTATTTACAACAAGGCGGTCTTCCCAGAAAAACATTCCTACGGCCATAACTATTGCAAATACAAAAACCGGCAGAACAAATCTGAACAGCGAAACGCCCGAGGCAAAAATTGCTTCCATTTCATTTTTGGCATACAGGTCGCTCAAAACATAGGTTACCGAAAAAAGAAAGGCAATTGGTCCTGCATACCAGATAGTCTTTGGAATATAATAAAGCATAACCCTTATTACTTCCTTTGCAGGCGCTTCCATTTCCAGATAGCGCGAAATGTTCATAAAAAGGTCTACAAGATTTAAAATGAGCGCAATAAATATGAGCGAAACAAAGCAGAACGGAGTTACTTTTTTAAGGATGTAGCCAACAAATTTCATTATTCCGCCCGCCCTATTTCCTTATAAGATTAATGCACAAAATGGCCGAAACCACGGCAATCAGAATATTTGGAACCCATATACACAAAAAGGAATTAAGGTTTACACGGGTAACCAACAGCTGTCCCGAAATCTGCAAAGCCCAATAAAGCACGCAGATAATAATTCCTATAAAAAGTCCCATGGTAAGTCCGTTGTGCTTACCGAACAAAAAGGCAATTGAAAATGCCAGGAATGCAAAAAAGATTGAACCGAACGGGATGGCAAATTTTTTGTAGTATTCCATCATCCAGGTATTTATGCGCATGGGGTCTTCGCCTTCGTCCCTCATGAGTTTAATTTCTTTGTTCAAATCGTAAAAGGTCATTTCGCGGGGATTCTTGCCGCTGCGCCCCGTAATCACCGAATCAAAAAGATTTAAGATTGTGTTTTCTGCAGAAAGCACTTCGTAATTGTTAAAGTTTTCAAGGTCAAAGGTGGTCATCATGGAATCGGCCATATCAAGCTGCAGCAAAACTCCCTGATTTTTTGCCCCCTTGAGCACGGAAGGTCCCGCAACAATAATAGTTTCTTCCCTTCCTTCCTTTGTATTAAAAAAGATTATGTCCGAAACATCCGGATCATTTACGTCACCAATTACAACGGTGGAGCCGCCAATTCTTTTTACGCTGTTGGATTCCAGCACAACCGACGGATTGGAACGCATAATCTGTCTGTACAGCTGATTGTATTTAATTGTTCCAAGCGGCAAAAGATAATCGTTTACAAAAAAAGAAACCAGGGAAATTGCAAGTCCCATAATCAGAACCGGCTTGAGTATTGACCTGAAGCTAAAGCCCGAAGCCCGGAAAATAAGGATTTCGTTATCGCTGGACATGCGGCCAAGACACATCAAAAAGCCTACAAGCGTTGCAAAGGGTGCCGACTGCGCTATGATGGCGGGCATACTGTAAATCATAATTTTGGCAACGTCCTTAAACGGGGCGCGCTTAGAAAGCATGTCTTCGCCAATGAGCAGAATCTGATTTGCAAAAAATACTACAAACAAAAAGGCAAAGCAGATAAGAAAATAGAGGAAAAGCTCTTTATAGAGATATTTAATTAAAATGCCGCGCTTAAGCTCGCCGCGTTTAAACACCTGTAGAGCCAAATCCCTTTTCTCCCCTCTGTGTGTCAGATAAAGAATCTGTAAGTGTAAAGTCTGCAACCGTAACCGGGCTTACAATAATCTGAGCAATGCGGTCACCGGTATTTACAATAAAATCCTGGTCGCCAAGATTTATAAGAATTACCTTGAGCTCTCCGCGGTAGTCGCTGTCTATGGTACCCGGAGTATTAAGTACGGTAACCCCGTTTTTGGCAGCAAGCCCTGAACGTGGTCTTACCTGAATCTCGTAGCCTTCTGGAATTTCAAAAAAGAGTCCGGTTGGAATCATGGCAAATTTTCCGGCAGGAATTGTTACACTCTGGTCCACAAGAGCGCATACATCTGCGCCGGCAGCACCGGTGGTTTTATAAACAGGCATTACTGCGCCTTTGGAGGCAACACATTTTATTTCTATTTTATTCATACTTAAAATATATCACATTGTAAGAAACTTAACAAACTCTGACTGCGGTAACGGGCGGGAAAAATAAAAGCCCTGCAGGTATTCACAGCCGTTTTTCTTATCAATTTTATATTTTTTAAAGAGCTCGGCGCGCTCCTGGGTTTCTATTCCTTCTATAAGGATTTCTTTTCCAAGAGATTTGAGCATGTGGATTGTGTCCTTTACAATATTTATTTTGTCCGGATCATCAACCTCGTCTACGAAGGTTTTGTTAAGCTTAACTACGTCAAACGGCAGCGAAACAACCTTTTTGATATTTGAATAACCGGTTCCGTAATCATCAAGGGCAAAGTTTATTCCCATCTGCTTAAGCTGGGAAATATTTTTTTCTACTACGACAGGGTTAAAGCTTGCGGCGTTTTCTGTAATTTCAAGACGCAGCTGCTCCGGCTTTATATTATAGGCTTCGAGCCAGCCGCGGATTTTTTCTACAATATCACTTTCAAGACACTGGGCAACAGAAAGGTTTACTTCTATATAATCAAGCTTGAGCTTTTGTCCTTCCTTGCTGCCAAGAAATTCGCAGACCTTTTCCAGAACAAAGTCACCTATGATGTGAATCTTATTTGTACGCTCCGCAAAATTGATGAACATGGAAGGCGGAATATTACCAAACTCTTCATCGTTCAGACGCACAAGAGCTTCGGCCGAAGAGAACTCCTTGGTCTTCACATTATAAATAGGCTGATAGTATACATCAAAGCGCTTTTCTTCTATGGCGCGCTCCAGAATCTTTTCTATATTATTTTTGATGATAAAGTTTTTGTCCGAAGAATAGTCTCTGTACCACTGTGGTACGCCTGTATTTTCAATGAGCCTGTGGAAAATCCTTGAAACATAGAGCATGTTTTCGTAAGAAGTAACATCCTCGGGAGTCCTTATTACACAGATTCTTGTTGCAATATTAATCTTGGCGTTTTCTACAAAGAAGGTCTGGCTGAAATATTTTTCAAGAGTGTTAAGAATCTTGTTTATGCTTTCGTCGGACTGACCTTCTGTCGGCAGCGCATAAAGATAATCATTAAGATAATAAATGGAAGCATGAAGCTTGTTCTTAACAGAAAGATTGTGAAGATAGAAGGTTACCTTTTTGAGCAGAGAATAAAAACTCTCGGTTCCGATATACATGTTTATGTGCTTGTAGTTTACAATCTTTATAAAGATAACCTTTACGTCCAGATTAATGCGCATGGCTTTTTTGAGCTCGTTTTCAAAGGCAATGCTTGACTGTGCAAGGGTTTGAGAATTCATCAAAAGCTCAGGGCGCTGGATTGTTGCAAAAATGAGGTAACAGGTTATTGCAAGCACGAACATTTCTATCTGAATCTGCGGATACAAAATCTGAATTGCAAATAAAAGTCCGTTGAGTGGGAACAGCGAAACACCATACGAAACCTGAGTTTTGGTAAGGACTTTTCTGTACCACAAAATCATTACAAAGCCAAAGAACAGCTGAACAAGAATACAGATTTCCAGCACCATCATTGGCGGCAGAGTAATTAATTCCATCTGCGGGGTAATTTCAAACATAATATTCCTTACAACATCCATAAGGACATAAAGAATAGGAATATTAAACAACAGAATAAGAATTATCTTGAGCGTTTCGTTGCGCAAAAACAGCGGCAAAAGTCCGGTTGAAGAAAAAATGAAAAGCAGGCCAACGCAGTATACAAAGGTTCTGAACAGCAGCGTTAGATATACAAATACTTTGGCTACAGTTACAATGGCCGGGCTGTATGGACAATGACGCAGAATAATCTGGTAGGCAACGCGGAATACAATCATTATGCACGACCAGACAAGAAGCGCATCGTACAGTTGCCCTGTTCTACCCTTTACCTTATTCTTGGAAAGGTTTGAAACCATGAGTGTAAGAAAGATGAGAAGCGCTGTAATGTCAAACATCAGGTAATCGTTCATTTGTATTACAGCACCTCCACTATATCATTTGTAGATTCCAGGAATCTAAAGAATTCGTCGCGGTTGAGCGGCTTAGAAAAATAGTAACCCTGAACATAATCGCAGCCGGCAGTTCTAAAGTAATCAAAATCCTCGTAGGTTTCTACACCTTCAATAAGAATCTTTTTGTTCATCTTTTTGAGCATGGCAATTGTTTCTTTGATAATTGTTTTCATGCCAGGGCGCTCAAGGTCATCTACAAAGCTTTTATCCAGCTTGATTATGTGAAGCGGCAGCTGTGTCATTCTAAGGATATTTGAATAACCGGTTCCGTAATCGTCGAGAGAAAAGCTTATGCCGTTCTGTGCAAGAGAGTTGATATTTTTTTCAATTATTTCAAAGTTTACGTTCTGCGAGGTTTCGGTAATTTCAAGGTTTATCTGATCCGGCGAAACTGTATATTTTTCCAGTAGCTTTAAGATTTTTTCCGAAAGATTGCTTTCTATACACTGGGCTACAGAAAGGTTGAGCTCTATGTACTCAAGCCCGTAGTAGTCGATGGAGTTTTTGGAAATAAAGCTTATTACATCCTCCAGAACAAAGTCTCCAATCTGATGTATTGTTCCTGTTTTTTCTGCAGCAGGAATAAAGACCGCCGGCGAAATAAAACCAAGCTCTTCGTCCTTGAGCCTTATGAGAGCTTCTGCAGAAACAAACTGTTTTTTTTCTATATCGTAAATCGGCTGATAGTACATTTCAAAGCTGTTGTTGCTTATACCCCGCTGAATGATGTGGTCAATCTGGTGATGAATCTGAAAATCCTTTGAATTAGAAATTTCTTCCAGATAGACAAGGGAATTTGTTTCGGTCAAAATATGCAGCATGTTGCGTTCAAAATTTATTACGGAATCAAAATCCTTAAGGTCTTCTGGGCAGCGGAAATAACAGATTTTAAAATCCAGCATGAGGTTTATATTGTTTATATTGTGTCTGCCTGCCATAAAGTTTCTTATGCGGCGGGCAATTTCTTCATTTTCGTGAGCATCGTCCTTAAGCGTAAGTACGGTAAAGGTTCCGTCATCAAGATAGTAAACCTCGTACTCATCATTCTTACAGATTAAATAGAGGGATTTGATGATATACGAAAGGAAGGCTCTGAGGTTTTCTTTTCCAAACTGATTTTTGATGCTTTCAAAGTTCATAATCTGCATGGAAACAAGACGGCTTTTTCTTTTTGCGGCAAAGTTGCGCTTGAGTTCATTTTTGAAGGCCTGCATGTTCAAGCTGCCCGAGTTCATGTCTATGATTTCTTCAGGCTTTTGAACTGCAAGAGAAATAAATAACAACGGGAAGGTCGTACAGATAATTTCGACCATGTACTGCGGCCAGTAAGACTGAATAAGAACACCAATTACATTTATAGGGCACAGGCTTATAAGCAGATAAAACTTGTGCTTACTGAGCATGTTTTTATTGTAGATAAGGCAGATAACCGAATAAGCAAGAATCCAGATGGCGGCAATGCGCATATAAGAAAGCCATGGACCGCGTACGTATTCCAGCTCCGGTGTGATTTCAAAAAGCTTGTGAACAAAACAGTCTGCGATGATTAATATGAGGATGCTGACTACCGGGAAGGCCCAGGTTGCTTTAAGAAGCATGTCGTTATAAAAGTCGTGCCACATTCCGCAGATTGAAAAAATGAACAGAATGTATATAGGCGTGGATAGATTTCGGAAAAGATAGTAGGCGTAATTTAGTGCATAAAGAAGCGTCTGTGAGTTTGCGTTATGAGGCAGCACCTTTGGTAAACAAAGTCTTGCAATGTCAAAAATACCGGAAAGAAATACTACCAGAGTAAGCAGAAAGAAAATAACATTTGAGGTTCCTCTTGTCATTCGACGTATAAAGAGAGATAAGATGAGAATTATAAGTGTTATAACAGAACAAATATCAAAAGTTATAATTCTTTCCATAATGGAGAGTAAAAATCCTTTAAAAAAATAGCACTTCGGAAAGCAAAAAAAGTCCGAAATGCTAACTTTTATTTAGTATACTACTACTTCTCTAAAAAAACAATAAAAAAGTATTTGACGCGGGGTCCCTGAGATCAGACACGAGGTCCCTGAGGCTCTCGAAGGGCCCCTGTAATCTAACGCGGGGTCCCTGAGGCTCTCGAAGGGCCCCCACACCAATCTATTTACTGTTCCAAAGCATCAATATAGCTGAGGTTTAATCTACCCTGCTTATCTACCTCCAGCAGCTTAACAGGAATTACCTGACCTTCTGTAAGAACATCAGTTACCTTGTTTACGCGCTGCTTAGAAAGCTTAGAAATATGGCAGAGTCCTTCTTTTCCCGGGAGGATTTCTACGAAGGCACCAAAGTCCATAATGCGCTTTACAGTTCCCTGGTAGATTGTTCCTACTTCAGGATCTTCTGTAATGCCCTTTACAGCCTTCTTTGCTGCTTCTGCGTTGATTCCGTTCTTTGAGTAGATTGTTACAGTTCCGTCGTCTTCTGTATTGATTGTTACATCATACTGAGCGCACAGAGCCTTAACGTTCTTTCCGCCTGGTCCGATGAGTGCGCCAATCTTGTCTACAGGAATCTTCATTGTGAGAATCTGTGGAGCGTTCTTAGCAAGTGGAGCCGGCTTGTCGATGCATTTTTCCATGATAGAAAGAATGTGGAGACGACCCTGACGAGCCTGTTCCATAGCCTTCTTCATGATTTCTGTTGTTACACCGGCAATCTTAATATCCATCTGGAAGCCTGTAATACCGTCTTTTGTTCCGGCTACCTTAAAGTCCAT
>JAFZYR010000109.1 GCA_017616165.1 Treponema sp. | reverse complement strand
CACCGCCAATAAATGGAACGATATTATCAATCATATCAAATGAAGCAACACCAGGATATCCGGCACCGGAAGTTGCCTGAAGTGTTGTAACAATCATACGCTTTACAGGATATCCGGCCTGAATAAGAGCATGAAGCGGCATCATGTATGTCTGAAGAGAACAGTTAGGTTTTACGGCAATAAAGCCCTTGTCCCAACCGTGATGCTTTTTCTGTTCTGCAATAACATCAAGGTGGCTGTAGTTAATTTCAGGTACAAGCATTGGAACATCTTCTGTCCAGCGGTTAGCCGAAGCGTTAGAAACTACAGGAATACCTTCTGCAGCATAAGCAGCTTCAAGTGCCTTAATTTCATCCTTGCCCATTTCCAAAGCAGAGAAAACAAACTGACACTTACCAAGAGCCTTCTTTTCGTCGTTTGCATCTTCTACGATAAGATTTGCAACACCGGCAGGAATTTCTGCTCCAATAAGCCAGCGGTTCTTTACAGCTTCGCAATAAGGCTTACCTGCAGAACGAGGACTTGCAGCAACATAAGTTACTTCAAACCAAGGATGATTTTCCAATAATTTAATATAGCGTTGTCCTACCATGCCCGTTGCACCAAGGACTCCTACGTGTATTTTTTCACTCATAATATTTCTCCTTATATCAGGGGATAGGGATTAGGGGATAGGGTATAGTATGGGGGAAGCCTCCCCCTCGTTCGCACTTCGTTGCTCACTACCCCCTCTAACGGGGGATACCCCCGTAACGCCCCCGCGTTATATTGTAAGGCAACTACTATCCCCTATCCCCTATTTACTATCCCCTATTTACTATCCCCTATTTACTATCCCCTATTTACTATTCCCTATTTACTATTTACTATTCCCTATCTATTACAAATTACATTCCTTAATCGCAGCTTCAATCTGCTTCTTAGCTGCATCATTTACCTCAACCAAAGGCAATCTTAAAGCACCTGCCGGCATTCCCTTAACATTCATTGCATACTTGATTGATGAAGGGTTTCCGTCGCAGAACTCGGCCTTGAAGAATGGAGCGAGCCTATAGTGAATCTCGCGGGCCTTCTTAAAGTCTCCGTCCAATGCGGCAGCTGCCAGTTCATGCATCAAAGCAGGAATCATGTTGGAAGCAACAGAAATAATTCCATCCCCTCCGGCTGCAATCAAAGGAAGTGTAAGACCATCATCACCGCTCATTACGGCAAAGTCAGGCTTTTTATTCTTAATCTGTCCAATTACTTCCATCATCTGGCTTACAGAACCACTTGCCTCTTTAACACCGGCAATGTTAGGAAGCTCTGCAATGCGTGCAAGCAGGTCTGTAGGAATATTCAAACCTGTACGACCGGCAATGTTGTAAACAATGATTGGAATTCCAACCTTTGCTACAGCTGCAAAATGCTGGTAGATTCCTTCTTTTGAAGGCTTGTTGTAGTAAGGTGTAACAACAAGAGCAGCATCTGCACCGGCGGCCTTAGCACGTTCAACATAATGAACAGCATCTTTTGTATTGTTAGAACCGGCTCCAAGAATGACTGGGATTTTTTTGCCTGTAGATTTTTCGAAAGCACGAACCTCTTCCATAACAATCGAAATAATCTTGTCTTCTTCTTCACCAGGCCTTTCATCCAGAGTCGGAGTTTCAGCAGTGGTTCCAAGAGGAACAAGACCATCGAT
>JAFZYR010000007.1 GCA_017616165.1 Treponema sp. | reverse complement strand
TGTCGAAACCACCTTTACAATGCATTTTGTGGTGGTTTCGACAGGCTCAACCACCGCATGGAGTCTATCCATGGAAAAATTCATTGTCGGCCTGGACCAGGGCACCACTTCTTCACGCGCTGTAATTTTCAACAAAAAGGTAGAAAAAATTGCCGTTGCGCAGCGCGAATTCCAGCAGTATTTTCCAAAGCCGGGCTGGGTAGAACATAATCCCGAAGACATTTTTATAAGTCAGCTTTCGGTAATGAAAGAAGCTGTAATGAAGGCTGACCTTTCTCCTGAACAAATAGAAGCCGTTGGCATTACAAACCAGCGCGAAACAGTTATTTTATGGGATAAAGCCACCGGTAAACCTGTTTACAACGCAATTGTATGGCAGTGCCGCCGTACCGCAGACATTGCAGACAAGCTCATTGCCGACGGAAAAGGCGAAATGATTCGCCAGAAAACCGGTCTTATCCCCGATGCCTACTTTAGCGGTACAAAAATTAAATGGATACTTGATAATGTTCCTGGCACACGCGAGCGTGCAGAAAAGGGCGAGTTGTTAGCCGGAACAGTAGATACCTGGCTTACCTGGCGTCTTAGCGGCCGCAAAGCTCACGTTACAGATTACACAAACGCCTGCCGAACAATGCTTTATAACATTCATACACTTGAATGGGACGAAGACCTGCTCAAGCTGCTCGACATCCCGCGCTGCATTTTGCCGGAAGTAAAAGATTCAAGCTGTGTATATGCCATGACAGACAAGTCAATCTGCGGCTTTGAAGCCCCAATTGCTTCGATGATAGGCGACCAGCAGGCAGCACTTTTTGGTCAGGCCTGCGTAAACAAGGGCGACGTAAAATCAACCTACGGAACCGGCTGCTTTATGCTCATGAATACCGGCGATACTCCTGTTGAGTCCAAGCACAAGCTTCTTACAACAATTGCAATAGGCTTAAACGGTAAGGTTGAATATGCCCTCGAAGGAAGCGTTTTTGTTGGCGGCGCACTCATCAAATGGCTCCGCGACCAGCTTGGAATTATAAACACTGCAAACGATGTAAACGTGCTTGCGGCAACAGTACCGGACTCAAACGGTGTTATTATTGTGCCTGCCTTTACGGGGCTTGGTGCTCCTTACTGGGATTCTTACGCACGCGGAACAATCGTAGGCCTTACTCGTGGTGCAAACAAAGCCCACATCTGTCGTGCCGCGCTCGAAGCAATTGCCTTCCAGGTAAAGGACGAGCTTGACTGTATGAAGGAAGATTCAGGCATAGAAATTGCAAGCCTTAAGGTAGACGGAGGCGCCTGCGTAAGCGATTTAATGATGCAGTTCCAGGCCGACATTCTGAACACCGCTGTTTACCGCCCTGAAAATACAGAAACAACAGTTACAGGTGCAGCCTTGTTAGCCGGTCTTGCCACAGGCTACTGGAGCTCAAAGGACGAGCTTAAAAAGATCTGGAAGATTAATGCCATATTTGAACCGAATATGGATGAAGAAGCACGAACTGCACGCTATGAACAGTGGAAGAGGGCAGTGGATAGGGCTAAGGGCTGGATCTAAAGGGACCCTTCGAGAGCCTCAGGGACCCCGTTACTTTACAAGACCATCAATAGCCGGTGCAACGGCTTTACGAATCTCAGACAAGTCTTCCGACTCAAGAACTGCAATTCTAAAAATTGATGACTCTACAAGAATGTAAATAAGTTCAACAACTGAGTGAACGTTTAAATCCTTTTTGAATTCGCCGGATTTTATTCCGCGGATGACTACGGTGCTCAAAAGGTGGCGCAGGCGGATGATGCGGCGGTTGATTTTTTCTTTTGGGTTTTCCTTGGATTTTTTGAGCTGCAAAAGATAGGCGTGAAGTACATTAAAAAGCTTTAAGTTCTGTTCGCAGTAGTCAATTATGAGCATGACCATTTTGTAAAGGGCGTCGTGGTTGCTAAGGCTGGTGTCATCAATAATGGCGTGCAGATCCAGCTCCATGGCAATAAGAATCTGCTTAAGGCTGCCGATAAAGATATCCTTTTTGTTGTCAAAATAGATGTAAAGCGTAGTTCTGGTGACTCCACAGGAATCTGCAATTTTCTGGAAGGTTGTATCTTCGTAGCCTTCTGTTGCAAAAACGTCCAGAGAACGCTCCAGAATATCATGTCGCCTTTTGTCATGTTCTACTACAATTGCCATTTTTAACTCCTGCGTCATTGCGAGCGTAGCGTGGCAATCTATTATTTTCTGGATTGCCACGTCGCTACGCTCCTCGCAATGACGTTACCTTTTGTATATATAAAACCTTGTATCAAGGTTTCCTGCTTTCAATGATTTTATACTGCCTGTTTTGTGACCAAAGCTTTCCATAAAGCCCTGGTGCGAGGTTATTATGCCAAGGTCCCAGCCAGGAAAATCATCCCACAGGCTTCCCATGCGGGTGTAAAGCTCAATAGCCTGCTGTTCGTCGCCAAGACGTTCTCCATAAGGGGGGTTGCACAGCAAAAGTCCGTTTTCGTAGGGTGCTTCAAGGTCTGCAAAATCACACTGAATAAAATCAGGGCGAGGGATATGTGCACTTATTCCAATTGACTTGAGCGCACGTCCCGCCATTACACAGGCATGTTCTGCGTTTTTCTTGGAGCGTTCTACTGCGGCAGCATCTATGTCGGAGCCGGTTATGCGTACCTCAACATCGGTACGAATCTGGCTTGCTTCCTGTTCTCGTATTTTTTGCGCTGCCTGTTCATTAAAGATAGGCAGGTTTTCAAGGGCAAAGCGGCGTCCAAAGCCCGGTGCTACATTAAAGGCATAAAGGGTTGCTTCAATTGCAATTGTACCGGAGCCGCAGAACGGATCGTGCAAAGGAGTTTTTCGTCGCCACATCATTTCCTGAAGCAGGGTAGCGGCAAGTGTTTCGCGTAAGGGAGCAATGCCTCCGTCTGTACGGTAACCGCGTTTATGAAGCGGCAGGCCCGACAGATCCAGCAGAATCAAAACGGTATTGTCATCAATGTAAACGCGTACATCGCTTTGTTCTCCGCTTTCGGGCATGGTAACCATGTGCCATACATCGCCGCATTTTGAATAAATGGCCTTGTGAACCATTCCCTGAATGCTGTGTTCTGAATTGAGCTTGGATTTATAGGTGCGCACCTTGTCTACAACAACGCGCGAATCACGCTTTAGATAATCCTGCCAGGCAACGGCATAGGCTCCATCGTAAAGTTCATCAAAATTGTAAGCAGAATACTGAGCCAGCTGAAGATAAACACGGTCGGCAGTACGCAGGCAAAGATTGGCACGAAACAAAGCATCATCATCACCGGTAAAGCTTACGCGGCCCGGTGCATTTGAGACAAGCTTATAGCCAAGATGTTTAATTTCGTTGCCAAGAATTTTTTCGGCGCCTACGGCACAAAGCGCAACCAGTGTGTTCATTTTAGTTCTCGTTGTCGCTGTCTATTGAATAGTCGAAACCATCTTCTCCGTGCAGCGGCTCAAGCATAAAGGTTGTAAGCTCGTTTCCAACTCCATCATCCTTTATTTTGATGGCGGCAAGCGGAGTCCAGGTTATGTACTGAAGGGTTTCTTCTTCATCTTCGGGATTTGCCTTTCCCATCTGCTGCTTCTGACCAACAATTCCCAAAAGCTTTATTTCCTTGTAGAAAAAGTCTGAAGGAATTAAATCCTTAAGGTTGATATTGGCAAGAGTGTCAGGGTCGGTAGGGTCACCCCTGAGCTGAATAGCCTGAACATTTTCTTCGCATTCAAAAACGAGGGCAGGCTTATATTTAGAAAAGTCTGTAAACGCATCTGGCACGATAAAGTCGTTGCCTTCAAGTTCAAAGGCCATTGCTTCTTTTTTGTATTTGTAAACTGAGCCACTTGGAATTGTATAGGCAAAAGATTTAGAACCATTGTTTGGCAGAGAAAGGTCATCATTTTGCAATACTTCTGACCATTCGGTGCGGTTTTTGCTTCCGTCTGCTTCTACAAAACGAACATAGTAGCGGTATTTTCTACTTTTAAAGATATTTTCATCATCATAGTAATAAGTCTGATTTTTTTGATCAAAACCTGCAGGAAAAATGATAGCTATGCGTTCAATTGACGAAAAACTTGTGTCCGTAACATCCTGTCGGTAAATATTAATATATTTTGTATCTGAATTGACATAAGAGCCCTGAATACACAAGGCATTTTTGTTTACTCTTATATCCGGTCTTGGAAGATATTTGTTATCCGACAGATTAAATTTACAGCCGATAAGGGTAGATATAATGGTTAAAGAGATTACCATTGTGCCTAAAGCAAAAAGCGATATATTATTTTTTTTCATAAACAATACCTCAGTTAATTATCGGCAGATTCGGCTGATTTCTTGTGTTTTATTATAAGAATCGTTGCACAGATAATTGAGCCCAGAATCATGAGGAAGCACAGGATTTGTCCTGTAGAAAAGTTTGTGAGCGAAGCGTTTTCGTAAATATTGGCACTTGTGTCGCCAAGAACAAAGCCAATTTCTTCATCCGGTTCGCGAAAGTATTCAATAAAAAAGCGGAAGATTCCGTAGCCGCCTGTATAAATGCAGGCTAACATGCCCTCAAATTTTTTGTGATTGCGGCAGAACCAAATTATGAGCCACAGGATAATTCCTTCAAAAAGAGCCTCGTACAGCTGGCTTGGATGGCGCGGCAGATTTACAAGGCGCAGACTACCGATGTCCATGTTTATTTTTGCGGCAAAGCTTTGAACCCATTCAAGCGAAGAAGAAAAGCGTTCTGCTTCCGGGAAAACAATTCCCCAAGGGGCGGTTGTTACGCGGCCATAAAGCTCTCCGTTTAAAAAGTTGCCCAGGCGTCCAAAGGTATAGCCAAGCGGAATACAGCAAACCATTGCGTCAATCCAGCGGGCAATTGGCTGCTTGTGTCTTATACACCAGAATATCATTCCCAAAAGTCCGCCCACAAAACCACCATGGTAGGACATGCCCTGAAAGCCTGTGTAGTTGCCTTCCAGATCGAACGGCCAGAAAATGAGCCAGGGCTTGTGAAGGTAAAGGCCTGTGCGGTCGTAAATGAGCGTAGAGCCTATGCGTGCACCAAGCAGCAGAAAAAGGATTCCGGTTCCCAGAAAGCTGAAAAGGTCATCCTCTGTAATTTTGTAGGGCTTGCCAAGCTTATTTTTTCCGTCCAGCATTCCTTCGCCGGCAACCTTTTTGAGAAGAAAATAGGCCGTACCAAAGGCAAAGACATACATGAGTCCGTACCATCGCAAAAGGCCTAAAAATTTTACACCCGGAAAAATCTGCGGATGAATCCAGGATGGGAAGTTTATATATAAAAACATTGTGACCTCGAATTATGGGTGGTTTCGACAGGCTCAACCACCGCTTAAATCTTAAATCCCTGTTGAACAGCTTTAACCAGCTTGCTCTTTAACAGCTGATTTTCCTTCTTCAGCTGAATTAAATCAAACTGCTGTGTTTTAATCATTTCGGCAAGCTCGCCGATTGTAAGCTCTCCGCCGCCAACCAGATCTTCAATTCCCGAAAGCTTAAAGTCGTAGTCGTTGTTGGCTTCTTCTTCGGCACTAATAAAGGTGTCTGAATTAAAGGTTTCCGGATCAAAGTCATCATCAAAGTAGTGCGGAGGTGTTTCTATTACCTTGTCTGCAATGCGGTAGATTGCCTGACCAAGCACAGACTGAGGCTTATAAACAACCAGCGGCAGCTGAGAAGAAAGAGCCTTGTCCTGAAGCATATCGCGGTACATAAGACCAAGAAAATCTATATCCAGACCAAGATACTGATTGCAGCTTGTCTTTATTCTCTGGGCCTTTGAAGCGTCGGCAGGATTTTCTATCATATTCATAACCAGGCGCGGACGGAACTGCTGCATGCGTGCAATAAAAAGCTGTGTTGTCTGCGGGTCAACCTTGGCAAGAGCCTGCACCAGCTGAGGAATATAAAGCTTTTGCATGCTGGCCGAATCTTTTTTAAGATTGTCCAGAAGCTCGCGGCCCGGAGTGTTTTTCTTAAAGGTGGTATAAAGCAGGCGGAAAACTGCATTTTTAAGGAACAGATAACCATTGAGGGTTGCGGTAACGGCAGGTGCAGAAACTACAATTCCCTGTGGTGAAAGCAGGAACATATCCAGAATAAACTGATGTGTTCCGGCACCCAGGTCAAGAATAAGGTAGTCGGCATCTATGTTTTTGAGGTTGCGAATGAGCTTAATTTTCTGCATGTGCTTGAGCGAGGTCAAATCCGGAATCTGACTGTCGCCTGCAACAAAGCTTACGTTCTGGTAATCGGTAGGCAGAATGATGTCCTTGAACATGGTTTTTTCTGTGAACCATGAACCAAGGCTTGCTGCACCCGGATGCTGTCCTATAACCAGATGAAGGTTAGACGCGCCAAGGTCAAGGTCTACAAGAACGACCCTTTTTCCCTGCTGTCCCAGAGCAATTGCTAAATTGGCAGAAAGAAGGCTTTTTCCAACGCCACCCTTTCCACTTGCTATTGGTATTATCTGTGCCATGTTTTCTATTATAGCATATAAAGTGCTTATTGTACAAATATGAGATTTATATTATTTTGATAAAAAATGGATTGCTTCGCCTGCGGCTCGCAATGACAAGACTTAGCTCGCAATGACGTCATTGCGAGGAACGGAGTGACGTGGCAATCCACATACCAGGAGTCACTAAATGAAAAAGTTTAGATTTCTATTTGTGGCAATAACTCTTGTTGCCGCACTCTTTATTTCCTGTTCCACCACCAAGGCACAGAAAAATGATGAGCAGTTCAGGCTTAACCCTGCTGTCCTTGCCGGAACACTTGATAACGGCATGAGTTATTATATTCTGGAAAATGCCTATCCCGAAAACAGAATATCGCTAAGACTTGCTGTAAAGGTTGGTTCTATTGCCGAACAGGAAAACGAGCTTGGTGTTGCTCATCTTATTGAGCATATGTGTTTTAATGGCACCGAGCATTTTGAAAAGAATTCACTTATAGATTATGCCGAATCAATTGGTATGGATTTTGGCGCCGAAGTAAACGCTTACACTTCTTTTGAAGAAACAGTTTACAAGCTCGAAATTCCGGCTGATAATCCGGAATTTATTGATACAGCGCTTTTGATTTTCCACGACTGGGCAAGTGCAGTTACCTTTGATCCCGAAGAGCTTGATAAAGAGCGTGGAGTTGTAACAGAAGAATGGCGCGGCAGCCTTGGCTTGAGCGGCCGTGTGACAGATGCCGTGCTTCCTTTTGAGCTTGCAGATTCTTCTTATGTAGGAAAACTACCGATTGGTAGTATGGATGTAATTGCAAACATTACCCGCGACGAGGTTGTAGAGTTTTATAAAAAATGGTACCAGCCTCAGAACATGGCAGTTGTAATTTCTGGTGCACTGGATCCTGCCACTATAGAAGACCTTGTTAAAAAGAATCTGGGAATTATTCCTGCTGCCACAAAAAAGAATGTTCCTGTAAAAGGCTTTGTTCCAGCCCGTACACAAAAGGATGTTCTTGTTTTTGCAGACCCAGAAATGCCATATTCACAGGTTCAGATTGTTGCCCTTGATGAAGGCAATAAACCGATGACAACAGAGTCAGATTTGCGCCGCTACTATCTTACACGCATTGTTGATGATGTAATGACTAACCGCTTTTCCGAAATTACTACAGACCCTGATGCTCCTTGGCTTATGGCACAGGCAATTAATTATACAGAAACCCGCAGCGGAACCTTTGACGGACTTGTCTTTGTTCCAAAGGACAACATGATGTGGGATGCTTTTGCCCGTGTTATTGATGAAGTTGACCGTGCCCTGCTGTTTGGAATTACTTCATCCGAATTGGAGCGTGAACTTGATTCACTTCTTGCTACAGAAAATCAGTGGTACGAAACAAGCGAAACAACAGATTCTCAATCAAGAGCCGGCGGGCTTGTAAATTACTTTTTGTCAGGCGAAGTTTTTATGTCTGATGATGACTTTATTGCAGCTGCCCGAAAAATTCTTGCTTCTATAACACTTGATGAAGTAAATGCCCGTGCCCGGGAAATTTTTGAAGGCCGCGGAATGCTGGGTATGTTCTATATTCCACAAGCATATGCCAGTCAAATGCCTTCAAAAGAAGAAATCATAGACTTTTGGGAAAACTACCAGAGCGAAGCAGAAATGACTGCTTATGAAGATACCGCTGCCCAGACAAGCATAATGGAACGTCCTGCAACAAAGGCCGCAGTTTCTTCTAAAAAGGACCTTGCCGAACTTGGAGCAACAGAGTATGAGCTTTCAAACGGAGTAAAGGTTATCATTAAGAAAACCGATTTTGATAAATCCATTATCTATATGAGTGCGCTCAGTAAGGGTGGTGCTTCGCTGGTAAGTGATGACGAATATGCTTCGGCAATTTTCTCTCCGTATTATTCAATTTATTCTGGAATTGGTGGAATGGATTTTAACCAGCTGCAGAAATTCATGTCTGATAAATCTGTAGGCATTAATTGTGCTCTTGATGAACGCGATGAAAAATTTGTAGGTCAGGCAAGTCCTGCAGAGTTCGAGATTTTGCTTCAGCTTGTAAACAGAATGATTGCCGCTCCTCAATTTACAGATGTGGGCTGGAACTACAGCTACCTTATGTTTGACACTCAGTCAAAGCAGTATGGAATTCAGCCTTCTGATGTTTGGGTTCAAAAAATCAGTCAGATTCTTTACGGGGATTCTGTAAGACATTATACAGGAATAAGCCCAGAGCTTGTTTCTGCCTATAACCGCGATTATGCCGAACGCATTTATAAGGAACGCTTTGGCAATGCTGCAGACTTTACATTTGTTTTCTGCGGCGACCTTGACGAAGAAACAGTTCTTGATTTGTGCTGCTATTATCTTGGAACCTTGCCTGGCAATACAAAGGCCCGCGAAGAAGGAAAATACGAGCCTTATAGCTTCCCTAAAGGAATTACAAAAGAAGTTGTAAAAAAAGGACAGGATGAAAGGGGTCAGGTGTTCATTGCCTTTGGTGGAAACCTGCCTGCTTCTAAGAGCGTAGAACAAACTTACAGGGACATTGCACTTTTGGAGCAGCTGCGCTCGCTTGTAGACATCCGCCTGCGAGAAATTATCCGCGAAGACAAGAGCGGTACTTATGGCGTAAATGTTTACAAGAATATGGACGGTTACCCTGAGCGATATTTTGAATTCCAGATTAGCTTTGGCTGCGAGCCTGCACGTGAACAGGAGCTTACAGATGAAGTTATTGCGGCAATCAATGTTCTTCGCAGCGAGCTTGTAGACCAGACTTACATTGATAAAATAAACGAATCATATCGCCGTAACTTTGAAGCAAACCAGAAGGATTCTTCGTGGTGGATTGATATTCTTAACGCAATAGAAGTTTTGACTTATATGCCTGTTCAGTCCGCCACAGATCCTTCCTGGGTAACAGATCTTACAACTGCCAGAGCCATGAAGGACCTTGCAGCTAAATATCTTGATACTTCAAATTACGTAGTAGTATATCTGGAGCCAGAGAAATAATGGACCTTTTAGTAATAGGTGTATTTTCCGTAATAATCATCGCTTTGCTTGCGGCAATCTTTGTAATGAATACCCGCCGCAAGCTTGAGCAGGCACGCAAAAAAAAGGCTTCGAATATGCAGCCGGTAAAATGCCCTGTGTGCCAGTCGGAGCTTTTTGTGGGCGAGCAGCTTATTTCCAAGGTGTACCGCCCCATGAAGGTCCCGGATCAGCTCATGACAATTCAGGGCTGTCCGCACTGTTACCCTAAGTGTGAACCGGGCGTTGCGCGTGTATGTCCTGTATGTCACAAGGCAATTGCCCCGGACCAGGCTTTGACAGCGCGCCTCTTTAACAAGGCAATTGGCAAAAAGCACGTGCATATCATAGGCTGCAGCAACTGCCACAAGCCGCGTGCCGATTAGAGTTGTTACGGATTTAATAAAGAATTACTCTTCTGTTTTGTTGTAGTACTTATAAAGCTCTTCTGTTGCCAGGGACATCTTGGTAACAGAAAAGTCTGTTCCTTCCGGGTAAACGTAGAGTGTATCATTTATGGTGTTCAAATCTACGCAGTCACCCTTTTTTCCAAGATAGTCATATTCAATGTGCACAGAATACTGAGACCTTGCATCAAGCCTTACGCAGTAGTCCTGACCCTCGTAGGTTCCGGTTACGGTAAAGCCCTTCATGTTGTGGGTAAGGGTAGACTTGCCTATGTCTATATAACGGTCGGCATTTGGCAGGGCATCGGTTTGTGCATCAAGAGTTGTTCCGTAGGTGCCGTCTTCTATTTCCTTGCGCACCTGCTCGCGTTCCCATTCATACCAGTCTGGAATATGAGAAAATTCTGTCTTACCTGAAACAGCCTGAAGTTCGCCAAGCTCGGTCATTTCCCATTCCTTTCCGCAGGCCTTGCAGCAAAGCTTTGTTCCGCCCGAGCTCATTTTAAATTCTGTTTCGCAGGACGGACATTTGTACAAAACCTTGTGAAGACCTCTTGCACGGTCCGGGTAGGTTATCCTTATATTGTTCTGCTTTTGCCAGGCATAGTCGTCGTATTCAAATTCCTTTTGTATTCCTTCAATAACAGCCTTGTAATCTACCTGTGCCAGCTGCTCCTTTGTAAAAATACATTTCATTGTAGCCTGGGTGCCCTTTACGTTGTGATCCGGCAGATTCCAGAACGGCGAATTAACATGATGACCGTGACAGATCAAAGTTACTACCGGCACATTCAGGATTTTTGCAAGCTTGCCAAGAGACTCCGGCAAAACTGCAGTTGTACCGCAAAGGGAGTAGCGGGCTTCCGGATATATAACGGCAATGTTTCCACGATCTACAACACGCTTAAGATGGCGTACCGTGGTTATATCATTTGTAAATTTACGCTTGCAGATACAGCCTATAAGCCGAAGCAGCCATTCACGCTTCCAAAAGCCGTCTATAGCAACAACATAATTAGCTCTGTGCGGAAATACAGCCTTTGTGGCAACCTTAAAATCCATAAACGCATTATGATTACACAAAAGCAGATACGGAGGCTTTATTCCTTCCATATTAATTTTGGTAAGTTTATTTTTGTGTTTAATTACATCCGGAAAAGAAAGCAGCCATGCGAGCGGCAAAAGGTGTTGTTTCATCGGTGGCTTTGACATGTCAAACCGTGGTATTCTATCAAGCATGATATTCTCCAATACTTTTATTTTACCATACTTTTTAATGTTGGCAAGTACATCAGTATTCACAAAAATTGCTTTTTCCTATAAAATTACTTTATGAATATAATTGTTGTTGGCGGTGGTGGTCGTGAGCACACTATCTGCTGGAAATTAGCTCAGAGTTCGTTGGTTGATAAGGTTGTTGTTGTTCCGGGAAACGGAGGCACGGCTTTTGAATCTAAATGCGTAAATGTAAATCCTGCAAATTGTGATTATATTGCCGAGGGAGAAAATCCTTACGTTGCCATTGCAAAGCATGAAAATTGCCGCATGGCTGTAATTGGACCAGAGGATCCTCTTGCCGAAGGTATTGCAGATGAATTCTGGAAGGCTGATATTCCGTGTGTTGGTCCTAAAAAGGCCGGTGCCCAGCTCGAAGCCAGCAAGGATTTGTCAAAAGGCTTTATGAAAAAATACGGGGTTGCATGTCCTTCTAGCGAAACCTTTGTTAATAAGGATGCAGCCTGTGAATATATCAAAAAGCACGGAGCTCCAATTGTTGTTAAGGCCGACGGTCTTGCCGCAGGAAAGGGTGTTGTTGTTGCCGCTACGGTAGAACAGGCACTTGCCGCTGTAGAAGACATGATGGGTAATGGTAAGGTTGGAGATGCCGGTAAAAAGCTTGTAATCGAAGAATATCTTGAAGGAGTTGAAATCTCGGTGCTTGCCGCTGTTTCTGTTACTCCTGAATATGCAGTCAGCGGAAGTGCTACAATTGTTCCGTTCCTGCCTGCCCGTGACCACAAGCGTCTTTTGGATGGTGCCAAGGGTCCTAATACCGGCGGTATGGGTGCTGTTTGTCCGCTTGATGATGTTACTCCAAAAATGATGGAGCAGTTTGATTCAGATATCCTTCAGCCAACCTTAAATGGTCTTATTAAAGAAAAGTTTGATTACCGTGGATTTATTTTCTTTGGAGTAATGCTTACAAAGACCGGACCAAAGCTGCTTGAATATAATGTTCGTCTTGGCGACCCTGAAACTCAGGCTGTTCTGCCTTTGATGAATTTTGACTTTGCTGCAATGTGTACTGCAATTTTGAACGGTACACTCAAGGATTTTGATTTTGAATGGAAGCCTGGATATCAGGTTGCTCCTGTTGTTGTTTCCGGAGGATATCCGGAGGCTTACAAGAAGGGCTGCGAAATTACAATCAATCAGAAGCTGCTTGATTCAAGCGGAGCAAAGGTATTTATTGCCGGAGCTCAGACCGGACGCCGCAGTGTAGAACACGATAACCTTCTTACAAGTGGTGGACGCGTTCTTGCCTGCAGTGCTTACGGCGACACCTTTGAAAAGGCCTGGGAGCATGCTTACGAAGGCATTAGTGCCATCAAGTTTGAAAACTGCTTCTACCGCAAGGATATTGGTCTGCCTGGTGCTGCCGAAAGCGGAAAGCTTTAATCTTGGGATATGGGAAGAGAAATAGAACTTAAAATACCGCTGCAGCCCTTGGAATATGAGGAGCTGCTCTGCGTTATACAGGGTCAGAAAAAACTGGACGGTGTTTCTTTTGGAAAGGTTGAACATTTTCTTAAAAGCGACACCTATTTTTCCAGATATGAAACCGAAGAGGAGCGACGTCTGGCTGTAAAGCAGGACAAGGAGCCTAAGGTTATACGCATAAGAACGGAACAGTCCGACGGTGACAAAAAGTCTTATTTCTGTTTAAAATTCAAGACAATTCAAAACGGGGTGGAGTTTAACAGCGAAAACGAAACCCTCATTCAGGATGAACAGCCGCTTGAACTTTTTATGAAGTATGCGGACTACAAAAAATACTTTGAAAAAAATAAAGACTCCTATGCGGTTTACTGCAAATCTGATGTAGACAGCGAGGTAGAATTTCATCTGGAGCTTGTGATTGTAAACGGTCACAAATATGTGGAAATAGAGGTTACTCAGTCCCAGCTCGAAAGTGATAGAATCAGCCGTGCGCTGGAGGCCTTTGTAGTTCAGCTTGGTTTTGATCCTGCAAAAAAGGATTCGCGCAGCTGGATGGAAATCATTGGAGGTTAGTATGAAAAAATCATTTGCCAGATTCTTTATTGCACTTTTTATTACTGCTTTTGTATGCCAGTCCTTGTGTGCTGCCAGCTCTGCCAGCTCTGAGGTAAAGGTTCCGCGCAAGTATCGTCTGGCTGCCTACACCAAGGCTGTAGAAAAGGAGCTTGGGCATAAATCTGAAAAATATGAGCTTAGCATTATAAATACTGCCTATTCTTATTACAGCTCGCAGTGCGAAAATAAATGGGACAAGCAGACCTGGAAGGACGCAGTTGCCAAGGGAGTGGAGCTTTGCCGTAACAAGATTGCTATTGCTGCTGCCAAGGCCGGAGAATTTGGCGAAAAGGTTTTAAAAGCACTTGTGACTGCAACAAAGGATGCGGCGGAATCCATTTCCAACTGGCTGGACAAAAAAAGCGAAGAATACGATAACTACATGAAGGAAAAAGATTCCGAAAAGCAGGATTATTCCATGACTCAAATATAGGAGAGTTTTATGTTATTTTTTTCAATTATTGTTTATACAGCATTTGGCCTTATGTGCGTATGGTTTGTAATTTCGGGAGTCCGCAAGCTTAATCAGGAAAAACAGAACGCCCAGCTTTCGGATCTGTATGTTGATGAAAAAGCCCACGACGAAGCTATAAAGCAGTCCGGTGAATTTGAACTTAATTATTTTGAACGCGTACGCAATGGAGAACAGACCCAGCAGTTCCTTGCAATTGCGGGGCAGCCGGCCAGTGCCATGATACGAAGCCTTTTGTGTGCTGCAGGCATTCCTTCTTACGCAGAAAACGAGCATATTAATGCCATGTATGCACTCAACAGTGTGAACTCGTCGTCGGCCTTTGCCATAAAGGTGTTTATTCTGGTAGCCGATTACGACAGCGCATATGAAATTGTAACTGATTTTCTTTCTAAACAGGAACAGATAAAAGAAAAAGAAATGGCCGAAGGCGAAGAAGAATCTGCTGCCAGAACAGCCAGAAAGGTCGCAGGCGCCGTCATGACAGGCCTTTTCTTTATGCCCATGCCCGACGGCTCCGAAGAAAAGCCAATGGGTGTAACAATTCTTCCTAAGGTATAGAAGAGAGTAAACAGTCTAATAAAACCTGCAATGTTATCATGGGTACCAATGACATATTTTCATATATGTAAAAATACTAATTGTGAAATTTGCATAAATGCACTATAATTTAATTCCGTGATGAAAAACGGATTTGACAACGAAAAGTATTTAAAGATTCAATCAGAACACATTAAGGAAAGGATCGCCAAGTTTGGCGATAAGCTCTATCTGGAATTTGGCGGAAAGCTGTTTGACGACTATCATGCTGCCCGCGTTCTTCCAGGCTTTCAACCAGACAGTAAATTAAAGATGCTCATGCAGCTTGCCGACGTTGCAGAAATTGTAATTGTCATAAGTGCTGTGGACATTGAAAAAAACAAGGTTCGAAGCGACTTGGGAATTACCTACGACAAGGACGTTCTGCGTCTGCGTGATGAATTCCAGAACCGAGGACTTATGGTTGGCAGTGTTGTAATTACACATTACACAGGACAGGAAGCAGCCAAGATGTTCCGTGCCCGCCTTAAAAAGATGGGAATCAAATCCTACTATCATTATACAATTCCGGGATATCCTTCTAACGTAGCCCTCATAGACAGTGACGAAGGCTATGGAAAAAATGATTATATAGAAACTACACGCCCGCTTGTTGTAATTACGGCACCGGGCCCTGGTTCGGGAAAAATGGCAACCTGTTTGAGCCAGCTGTACCATGAAAATAAACGTGGTGTAAAGGCCGGTTATGCTAAGTTCGAAACCTTCCCAATCTGGAATCTGCCGCTCAAGCATCCGGTAAATCTTGCCTACGAGGCTGCTACTGCCGACTTAAACGACGTAAACATGATTGACCCGTGGCATCTGGAAGCTTACGGCAAAACCACTGTAAACTACAACCGCGATATAGAAATCTTCCCGGTTCTAGATGCAATTTTCAAGGGCATCTACGGCGAAAACCCATACAAGTCTCCTACCGACATGGGTGTAAACATGGCCGGCTATTGCATTTATGACGACGATGCCTGCTGTGAAGCAAGCCGCCAGGAAATTATCCGCCGCTACTATGTAACACTCAACCGTTTTGTAGACGGAAACGCCACCGAAGAAGAAATTAAAAAGATTGAACTGCTCATGCAGCAGGAAAAAATTTCTACCGACGAACGCCGCGTAACTGTTGCCGCCAAAGAGCGTGCTACCAAGTCTAAATCTATTTGTGCTGCTATTGAGCTTGCAGACGGAACGATTATTACCTCTGAAACTACAGAACTGCTTGGTACAAGTGCTGCGCTCATCCTTAATGCAACAAAGCATCTGGCAGGCCTGGACCACAAGCTCAAGCTCATTCCAAAAGAAATGATTGAGCCAATCCAGGAAATGAAGGTGACCTACCTTAGCGGAAACAACCCGCGTCTTCATACAGACGAAGTGCTTGTAGCTCTTGCCATGCTTTCCAAGGATGATGAAAACTGCCGCAGAGCAATTGCACAGCTGCCGAATCTGCGCGGCTGCCAGGTTCACACCAGCGTTATGCTGAGCGAAGTAGACCGCAAGATCTTTAAAAAGCTTGGCGTAGATTTGACCTGTGAGCCGGTTAGCAAAAAGCAGAAGCCGTTGATTGGATAAGGCCTGTCATTGCGAGCGAAAAAGCTCCGTCATTGCGAGCGAAAAAGCTCCGTCATTGCGAGCGAAGCGCAGCAATCCATTTTTTAATTGACAAAAACACCTCATTTCGTCATAATCGCTTCAAATCAAAAAGGAGTTCTCTTATGGAAAAAAATGTTTCACTTACACGTAAACTCGTTTTAACAGGTGCCCTGAGCGCCCTTATAATTGTGCTTGGAATTACCAAGCTTGGCCTTATTCCTATTGGACCTGCTGCAAGCATCACAATCCTTCATGTACCTATTATTCTTGCTGCATGTCTGTGCGGCCTCCCTTCTGCACTTTTTACAGGTGCCGTTTTTGGAATTATGTCCCTCATCCAGGCCGCAATGAGCCCAAGTGGGGTACTGGATCCTCTTTTTGTAAATCCACTTTGTTCTGTTTTACCACGCATGCTTACAGGTTTAATTGCCTGGGTATTGTGGCTGGTTCTCAATAAAATCCCAAAAATGCCAAAGTCTGTAAGTGCAGGTATTACTGCATTCCTTTCGACCGCATGTCATACACTGCTTGTTATTGGATGTCTCTATCTTTTTGCCGGAACTGCTGTACGAGAAGGTATGGGTGGTCTTGGCTACTTTGCTGTAATTGGTGTTCTTGCACCACAGGCCGCACTTGAAGCTGCTGCGGCTACAATTATCTGTGCCGCTGTTTATGTGGGACTTTTTGTTTCAGGTAAGCGCAAATCTAAGCTTTCGCAGGAAGTTGAAGAGTAAAAATTGTGTTAAGTCGGAAAAAATCAACGAAAGCAGGCGTTGCGGGCGGCGTTTGAGCCCGCTAGAGAGGGTGGCGGAAGACCGCGAATGCGGGCTGGAGACAGGGGCAGGCGCCCCTCCTGGCATGGGATGACTATTCTCAATTTCCTAAAGTGTGGTATAATACAAGGAAAGGGGGAACCCATGAAAATAGTAATCGTAGGAGCCGGCTTTACTGGCGTTCAGCTGGCAAAGCTCCTCATTAATGAAAAAAATGAAGTTGCTCTCATAGACAATAACGAAGAAACTATTCGGCATGCGCAGAACCTTCTGGACTGTACGGTTGTGTGTGCCGACGGAAATAATCTGGAAACACTTGAGGATGTTGGTATTGCAAAGGCCAATGCGCTTGTTTGTGTAACCTCCTCGGACGAAGTAAACATGATTACTTGTTCGCTTGTTGATGCGGTGTATCCGGAGGTTCTTAAGATTGCGCGTGTGCGTAACTATGCTTACTACGTAAATACTGCCAAGGCCGAAAAAAAGCACTCCGGCGAGTTTGGAGGCAAGCATCGTCCGCTTTATGGTATTAACTACATGATTCACCCGGACGTTGAGGCTGCAGATGCTATTGTTCAGGCTGTAGAAAACGGTGCGGTTGGAAACGTAATTACCTTTGATAACAGCGACCTTGAAATTGCCCGCATAATGGTAAACAAGGACAGTGCTTTTGACGGCATTACGCTTAAGGAAATCCGCGGAAAAACTGACCTGCGTTTTCTGGTAAGCTATGTTGAACAGGCTGGAGTTACTTCGCTGCCAACGGGTGACACTGTAATTCAGGCCGGAAATACGCTTGGTGTTCTTGTAGATAAAAATGATATTAATGCTGTGCTTGAGCTTTGTGGTTCGGTTCAGCGCGAGCTTAAAAAGGTTGTGCTTATTGGTGCGGGCCGCATCGGTACAATTATTGCAGACAAGCTCATTCAGAAAAAGGCTTCGGCAATTGCCCGTTTGTTTGGAGGGGCAAAGAACCGCCGTACTCAGGACTTTGTAATTATTGATAGTGATGATGCTCTTGCCAAGGCTGCTGCAGAGCGCTTTCCGGAGGCACGTGTTTTGTGTGCAGACGCTTCTGACGAAAACATGCTGCGCGAGGAAGGCTTGACCAGCTTTGACCTTGCAATTTGTGCTACTCACAATCACGAGCTTAATATGATTCTTGCGGCTTACCTTGAGTCGCTTGGGGTTGGCCAGTCGGTTGGTCTTGTACGCAGTCACGACTTTGTAGAAATCAGTGAAAAGCACCTTGGTGTTGATGTTGCCATTCCTTTGCGTGACAGCGTTGTTGATTCCATTATGAGCCACCTGCGCGGTAAGTCGGTAAAGGAAATTCATACCATTACAACCGGCGAGCTTGAAATTGTTGAATGCGAGGTAAGCTCCGATTCCAAGGTTACGGGAAAATCTCTGCGTGAAATTTCGGACCCTGGTTCCTTCCTGGTTCTGCTTGATAAAAAATTTGGAACCCAGCAGTATGCAATTCCTGGCGGTGATACTCAGATTGTTGCCGGCGACCATGTTGTTCTTATTACTAAATCCGAAAACAGCAAAAAGATTCTGTCTTATTTTGCAGGCAAACAGTAGTCGGAAAGGCAGGGCGTAATGTTCTTTATTAACTTTCTTAAAATAAGTTCGATTCTTCTTGCTATTGTTGGTGCAAGCTTTTGTATTCCGCTGTTTGTAGCTTTGGGCTGCGGGGAGCCGGAGATGGTGCTTCCTTTTGTAATCCCTATGCTTGTGAGCTTTGTTGTTTGCGCTGTTGTTACTATAAGCACCCGCAAGATAAAGTTTACCATGTCCATAAAGCAGACCTTTGTGATTGTTGCAATGTCCTGGGTTGTCATGTCCTTTATGGGAAGTGTTCCGCTGTATTTTAGCGGCTGCTTTGACTCTTATGTGGATGCTCTTTTTGAAAGCGTGAGCGGCTTTACTACTACCGGTGCAACCATTTTATCTGAGGTAGAAACCCTTCCTCGCAGTGTGAACATGCTGCGCTGTCTTACTCACTGGATTGGCGGTATGGGAATTGTAACGCTTACTGTTGCGCTCTTGCCGCTGCTTGGTGTGGGAGGCTTTCAGCTTATTAAGGCAGAAACTACCGGCCCGGAAAAAGGAAAGGTTACTGCACGCATTACAACTACTGCCAAGGTTTTGTGGCTCATTTATTTTGGTTTTACTGTAGTAGAAGCTGTGGCTCTTAAGCTTGCAGGCATGGATCTGGTAGATGCCCTTTCGCATGCCTTTGCAACTCTTGGTACTGGTGGATTTTCTACACGCAATTCTTCTATTGGAACTTATAATTCTGTTGCCGTTGAAATTATCATTACGGTGTTTATGTTCCTTTCGGGTATAAACTTTAGTCTGTTCTTTTATCTTGGAACGGGCAAGGTAAAGGAATTTTTTGGCAACGTAGAATTTAAAGCTTATATAGGCATTCTGCTTACAGCCATTGTGGGCATTACAATTAGTGTAATTCCATATTATGGCGGGTTTGGAACAAGTCTTCGTTATTCATCGTTCCAGGCTGTTTCCATTATGACTACTACGGGCTTTGGCACGGCTGATTATCTGCAGTGGCCGGTTATTGCCCAGTTCTTTTTGTTCATGCTGTTTTTTGTTGGCGGCTGTTCGGGCTCTACAAGTGGTGGTATTAAGGTTGTGCGCTGGGTTGTTCTTGCCAAACAGCTGAACAACGAAACCAAGCGTATGCTGCATCCGCACGGAGTATTTACAATCCGTCTTAACGGCAAGGTAAGCAACAAGGAAATTGTCCTTAGCGTTACTTCGTTTATGTTCCTGTATTTTGCTGTTGCGGCCATCACTGTTTTTGTAGGCTGTCTTGGCGGAATTGATATTCTTAGCTCTGTAACTGGTGCTATGAGTATGGTAGGTAACGTTGGTCCTGCCTTTGGACTGCTGGGGCCTACTGCAAACTACGGGGCACTTCCTGCTTTTGTTAAGCTTTGGTACTGCTTTGCCATGCTTGCGGGACGTCTTGAGCTTTATACAATGATTATCTTTTTCTTGCCTAGCTACTGGAAGAAGTAGAATCGACGCCAAGCCCAAAAAGTGCGTAGTCGGCACGGCAGGGGTCTCCCGGGAAAATCTGTTCCATCTGTTTTGTAAGCTCTATTGCTGTTTTGCGGCTTGCTGTTGCCTTTGGTGACAGTAGGCCAAGCTGTTGTGCTTCCTGCATTACGTGTACATCAAGTGGAATTATGAGGTTTGCGGCGGGGTACCAGGTCCAAAGTCCTAAATCTACAGGGGAGTCAGTGCGTACCATCCAGCGCAGGAACATGTGGATTCGTTTGTTTGCGCTTGATCGGCCCTTGGGTACCAGGCGGCTTTTTGGGAACGATGCAGAGATTATGTCTGAAAGAAGTGTTGTGCTGCCGGCTTTTTCCCACTCTGATTTGAAATATTCTCCGAGAGAACCGCTTTGTGAAAGGAGGGTGGCAAGCTCTGTAAAAAAGGTCTGCAGGTCGTCGTAGGAATAAAAGCGGTAGAATTTGTTGTCGCCCTTGGGAAAGCTTTTCTTGTAGGCATCGCTTGTGAGCCAGCTGCTTATGCTTTGGCTGATGGTGTCGGCAGTGCTCAAGATAAAATCTATTTTGGGAATAAACTGACTGCGGCTGCCAAACGAAAGCATTGCGGCAATGAACGAGGCAAGCTCGGTGTCTGTCTGCGAATTTTTATACCACAGCAAAAACTGTGACGGGTCAGAATCAGTAAAGGAGCTTACCTCGTAGGTGTCTGCAAGAGAAATTAATTTTGATTTGAGTCCGTCATTGCGAGGAGCGGAGCGACGTGGCAAGCTATTTTTCATAATATGGATTACTTCGCTTCGCTCGCAATGACGGGTGTACAGCTCGCAATGACGCGTTCTATTTCGGCTATGCTTTTTCCGGTTTCGCGTGCTATGCGGGCCAGGTCCTCGTATTCGTATTTGCGGCGGCTTACACCGTAGCCCTGTGCACATTTTACACGGACATCGCCATACGGAGTTTTTACAGTTTCTATGTGGCGGTCAAGGAAGTAGCGGTTGCTTATGTTTTCGCGTATGCCTAAGGTTGTTGTATGCTTAAAGATTGTCTGAATTATTTTTTCCTTATTGCTTTGCAGGCACATTACGCAAAGCAGGTTTCCTGGGCGTGATTTTTTCATTGTAACAGGAATGGTATAAACTTCGATTGCGCCTGCCTGGAAAAGCTGTTCGGTTGCAAAGGCTATGTGTTCTGCACTGATATCGTCCAGGTTGCAGGTAAATTCAATTACCTGTTCCAGAGAGCTGTCTGTCTGACCAAGAATTGCGCGTACACAGTTGGCGGCGGCAAAATCCTTTTTGCCCATGCCGTAGCCGATTGAGTTTATTTTGAGCTGAGGCATGCTGCCAAAGTCTTTTACAAAATATTTTAGAAGGGCAGCGCCTGTTGGTGTACAAAGCTCGCCCTGGATATGGCCGCTGTAAACAGGAACGTCCTTTAAGATAAAGGCTGTAGCAGGGGCAGGAACCGGAAGAATACCGTGTGCACAGTGAACATGGCCAGAACCAACATTTACAGGGGAGGCAATTATGTGCTCCGGGTTGAGCATTTCTATGAGGAGGCATACGGCTGTGATGTCTGCAACAGCGTCCATTGTGCCAACCTCGTGAAAGTGAATGTCGGTAACAGGTTTGCCGTGAGCGTGGCTTTCTGCCTGGGCTATGAGGGTGTAAACTTCGAGTACGTTTTTCTTTACAGCTTCTGAGAGCGCGAGGTCGTTTACAAGGTGTTCGATATCATGTAAGGAAGTGTGATGGTGGTGCTCATGATGATGTTCATGATCATGTTCATGGTGGTGTTCGTGCTCGACCTCCTCTTCTTCACCATCCACCGTCACTTTAAAATAGGTTCCCGTAATTCCGCACTTTACAGAAGGCTCGGGGCCGACTTCAACACCGGGAATGCCGGCGGCATTTATTTTATGTAAAAATTCTTTTTTCTGTTCATCGTCCAAAAGTTCAAAAAGGGCTGCAGTAAGCATGTCGCCCGCCGCACCCATCTGTAAATCTAAGTAGATTGTTTTCATAAGACTCCTTTTCGTCATTGCGAGGAGTGTAACGACGTGGCAATCTACATGTTTGTATGCATTCATATTCCTGGATTGCCACGCTACGCTCGCAATGACGTGTCACTATGGTTTGATATGGTTTATCATATTCGCCTGATACCCGGCACCAAAGCCGTTATCAATATTTACTACACTTACGCCGCTGGCACAGGAATTGAGCATGCTCAGCAGGGCCGAAAGGCCTTCAAAGGCAGCACCATAACCAACGCTTGTCGGAACAGCAATTACGGGGCAGTCTGCAAGGCCACCTATTACACTGGCAAGAGCGCCTTCCATTCCGGCAATGGCAATTATTACAGAAGCACTCATCACTTCATCCATATGAGAAAGCAGACGGTGAAGGCCTGCAACTCCAACATCATAAAGGCGTACTACTTCGTTGCCCAGCGCTTCTGCTGTAAGGGCTGCTTCTTCTGCTACAGGAATGTCGCTTGTTCCGCCTGTTGCAACCACAATTTTACCAATTCCATCAGGGGCAGGAAGCTCGCCGACAATTGCAAGGTGCGCATCACTGTGGTAATCAAACTTAGCGAGCGGGTTCACAGCCTTTTGAACCTCCGCTGCCTTCTGTTCATCAAGGCGGGTTATGAGAATTGTTTTTTGTCCCGACTCAAGCATGGTCTGGACAATTTTAATTATCTGTTGTGGAGTTTTTCCTGCACCATAAATAATTTCTGCCGCGCCCTGACGAAGCTTGCGGTGCAGGTCGATTTTTGCAAAATCAATATCTTTGAATGGCTGCTTTTTTAATTCAAGCAGAGCGTCATCAACAGAAACTGTTCCGTCTTTGACGCCCTGCAAAAGCTTTGTTATTTCATTGTTCATGTATGATTATTTCTTAAACAATGCAGCCTTTACAACGCCCTTTGGATCGCGGATGAGCAGGATTACCAGCCAGATAATGAGTCCAAGTGCTACAACAGAAAGGCCAAGATACAAATCATTGAGCATATCAAGAGGAGCAGGAACAAAAGAGTCTGCGCCTTCTTCTGCATAAGCAAAAACAGCATCAATGAACCACATCAACGAAGCGCCCCAATACATAAGGCATAAGGTTCCAATTTTAAGCTGTCGTGCTTCTTCTTTTTTGTACCAGATTAAAGTACAAACAATAGCTGCAAAAACTGTTGTCAAAAGTGTCATGCCAGGCCTCCTGCAAGCTTTGCGGTGTCTTTATCACGCGATTTTTTTTCTATGATGCTGCTGACCCAGACCATTACGCCCCAGGCTGCCGTTACTAAAAGTGCCATGCAGACACCGGCAGTAGCCATTTCGTGGAGCATTTCCATAGCCTCGCCATCCTTTACTGCAGTAAGGAAAGGGAAGGTTGGAATAACTTCTCCGTGCCAAACGTGTTCAAAAGCCAGAAGTGCCGAACCACCCCAAAGCAGTTTATTAAGCCATCCGAGTTTAGTAGAAAAAGGGATTTTTGATTCATCAACAGTCTGATGCTTTTCTTTAGATTTGATAATTCTTTGTGCCACAGTAGTAATAATTGCTTCTGCAGCCGGAACTGTAAAACATGCCATAGTTTTCTCCTATTTTTCGTTCTGTTCTTATTATACACCACAATCAGCCAAAATATATGAAAAAAAATTATGAAAATTGTAAAATTCGTGTTAAAATATTGTTTATAACAAATTATTTTTTTGTGGAGGTAGTTAAATGGCTACATTCAAATCAAAACTTATTAAGGTTCTGGCAATGACAGCAATCCTTTTTGCTGCATTTAGTTTTATAGCCTGTGGCGGCAATGGCGCAGGTGGTGGTGATGATGCCGGCGGCGGCAGCGGTGGCGGTGGTTCAGGTAGTGGAAATGGTGCCGGTGGTGAAGGAGGTCCTGCTGCATTTACAGGTATAACTGCAGCACAGAAAGCAAAGCTTGATGCTCTTAATGGATGGGAAGTAACCATAAACCATAAGTGGTCTGAATCGGGAGAAGAAGATCCTGATGAACAAATCTGGACAATTGGTGAAAAGGATAATATTTTCTGGTATGACATGGATGATGATAAAATGGCCTTGCGAAAGGATGGTCAAGATGTTTACGTATATGATTGGGATGAAGTTAATAGTGAATATGTAGCCTCTTTTGAAGGCCAAGCTATGACAGAAGATTATTACGATTTAATGACAACGCTTTCATTTACGTGGCTCTTCTGGAAAGACATGTATGATGGTATGGATTTGACAGCTGCTGGTTCAGACACTGTTTGTGGAAGAACTTGTACAAAATATACCTGGAGTGCTTCTGAGTCTGTACTGGGAGCATATGCATATGGCAGTATTACTTTCTGGGTAGACAATACAACAGGAATTACAATGAAACTGGAAGGAACTGCTGCTAGTAACGAAGGTTCTTCATCTTATGTTCATGAAGTTACAGCATTCAAAACAGGTGCTCAGGTAACAGTTCCAACTTTGCCTTCTAACTAGACCAGACTTAATGGTTTGTCATAAGGGCTTCAAACTGCAATTTGCGGGGCGAAGCCCTTTTTTAATCCTCCAGTGTCTGAAGCTCTAGGGCAATTTCTTCCATTTCGCGGTCGGTCATGGCTATGGTTTCGGCTACGCGGAAGAGCTCGCGGCGGATGCTTTCGGGAACCTGGGCGCTGTTTTTGTAATGGATTTGATGTTCGAGGCTTGCCCAAAAGTCCATGGCAATTGTTCGCAGCTGAATTTCGACCCGGACATTGTGCTGGGTTTTGGAAAGGTAAACGGGAATTTCTATTACCAGATGCAGGCTGCGGTATCCGCTTTCCTTGGGATTTTCTATGTAATCATTCTGGGCTATGAGCTTGATGTCGGGCTGCTTTAAAAGCATGTCGCGCACGCTGTAAATATCTGATATGTACGGGCAGATTACGCGCACTCCGGCTATATCGTTCAGGTTGTGAATCATGGAATCAAAGGTAACGGGCAGCTTCTTTTTTTCAAGCTTGGCTGCAATGCTGTCGGGCGCCTTAATTCGGCTTTTTACTGTTTCTATAGGGTTGCGCTTGCGGCCCACCTTGCTTTCTTTATTCAGAATATCCAGCTTGGTTTCTATCTGCTTGATGGCGCTTTCGTAAATCATCATTATCTGTTGGAACTGAAAAGCCATTTTGTAAAAATCGTTGGGATTTGCAAGTGAGCCTGATATTTCTGCCGGTAATGGCGGCGGCGGTGTCATAGTGTCCATACATTTAAAGATAATGAAATTTGAGGCTGTAGGCAAATAAAAATCTGTTTTATTTAGCGTTCTTGTGTTAAAATTGATGTATAAAGTAAATTGGGCCAAAGGGGGCGCGTATGTTTTGTAACAGAAAGTTTTTTTCTAAGAGGCTGGCAGTTGTTTTTGTTGTAATGCTCTGTTCTTTTGGATTATGGGCACAGGAGGAGGAACCTTTCCGCGTAGTTGTTCAGGAGGGACAGGATTCTCAGACCACAGTAAAGCTTCCGCGCAAATACGATTTTTCCTATACACTTGGGGTAGAGTATGATTATGTGTTTGACCTGCCGCGCTATGGAGACATTGCTTTTTATAAAATGTGGCAGGAGGATATACTCAAGCTTTCAAGCTCTATGTTTGACACGCTTGATTCTAAGGGACATCTTTTTAAAATTGCAAATATCTTTGAATGGCGATGGAATACATTTTCGCTTACGGCCTATGCAAATCTAACGCTCAATTATCTCCCGGCCCTTTTTGATACGGCCTTTAACTGGGTTCCTGCGTGCTGGAACGGCGCTATGACCTGCTTTAAGGCCTGTGGTTCAGTCTTGAACTGGGCTTTATCAGAGGGCTGGCTGGTAGTAAATCTTTGTACGGTTTTTGTTTTCCCGGCTACAGCTGTACTCTTATGTGGACTTGGTGGCGCTGTGTGTCTGCTTGCAATTCCGGGCTCTATGCTGTGCCTAACCCTGCCTATGTTTGACCTTGGCGGTAGTGTGGACTATCATCCGTATTCGAATGACAATGTGGATACCAAGCTAAGCTTTGGGCTTAATTTAGACGGCTACAGGCTTTTGCGTCATGCGGGCATTGCAGGGCTTTTTACTCAGGCAGAAGCAAGCTTTAAGTTTGATCACGTTAAGCTTTACGCTCAGGCAGGCTACAGATTTGATATTGTGAACATTGCCGGCTCCATCAAAACCGCCAGCGGTACCGCCCCTAAAGACGGCGAAATCAAATACGTCCCGGCACCTTATGTAAAAGCAGGAGTTGGATACAGGTTTTAGATAAAATCTACTAGAATAAAATCGTCATTTCTGATATTATAAGTTTTCAGTATGGAAACTGAAGCATGTTTTGAAATGACTATTCTCAAACTGAATAAAACAGTTCATGCTATTTTTATTTTATGATTTCAACGGCGAAATTCTTTTTTAAGGATTTCGCCTTTTTTTTAAGTACGTCATTGCGAACCCCGTAGGGGTGAAGCAATCCACAGCGAAGAAGGCCTTTTTGTATGTGGATTGCCGCGCTTCGCTCGCAATGACGAAGGCTCGGGGTTTTAGGGGCAGAGCCCCTAGGAGAAGGGGGTGTGGTGAAGACCACAGGGCTGAACCCAGGGGGAAGGCTTTCCCCCTCATTATTATGTATCTTATAGGAGTGTAAACATATATGAAAAGAACAGACATCAACAAAGTTTTGATTATTGGATCGGGGCCGATTGTTATTGGACAGGCTTGTGAGTTTGACTATTCGGGAACTCAGGCTTGTAAGGCTCTGCGCGAACAGGGATACAAGATTGTATTGGTAAACTCGAATCCGGCTACTATTATGACTGACCCGGTTATGGCAGATGCTACTTATATTGAGCCGCTTAATGTTGAGCGTCTTTCGCAGATTATTGAAAAGGAACGCCCTGATGCTTTGCTTCCTAACCTTGGTGGACAGACTGGTTTGAATATGGCCTGTGAGCTTAATAAAGCCGGCGTTCTTGATAAATATGGTGTAAAGGTTATTGGTGTAAATCTTGATGCTATTGAGCGTGGTGAAGACCGTGAGATTTTTAAGGAGACTATGAAGAGTCTTGGAATTGAAACTCCGCGTTCCGGCATTTGTCATACTGTAGAAGGTGCTGAAAAGATTGCTGAAGAAATCGGCTTCCCTCTTGTTGTTCGTCCTGCTTATACTATGGGCGGCCAGGGTGGTGGTTTTTGCTACAATGTTGAAGAGCTGCGTACTATTGTTGCTAACGGTCTTGATTTGTCTATGACTCATCAGTGTTTGATTGAAGAGTCTATTCTTGGTTGGGAAGAGCTTGAAGTTGAAGTTGTCCGCGACTCTAAGAACCAGATGATTGCAATCTGTTTTATTGAAAACATTGATGCTGTTGGTGTACATACAGGTGACTCCTTCTGTTCTGCTCCATTCATGACTATTGATAAGGAGCTTGAGAAGAGACTTCAGCGCGATGCATTTAAGATTGTTGAAAGCATTGGCGTTATTGGTGGTACTAACGTTCAGTTTGCACATAACCCAAAAACTGGTCGTGTTGTTATTATTGAAATTAACCCTCGTACTTCTCGTTCGTCGGCACTTGCTTCTAAGGCTACAGGTTTCCCAATTGCGCTGATTTCTGCAAAGTTGGCTTCTGGTATGACGCTTGATGAGATCCCTTACTGGCGCGATGGTACTTTGGAAAAATATACTCCGGGTGGAGCTCCAGACGGCGATTACGTTGTATTGAAGTTTGCACGCTGGGCATTTGAAAAGTTCCGTGGTGTTGAAGATTCACTTGGAACTTCGATGAAGGCTGTTGGTGAGGTTATGTCTATTGGTAAGACTTTCAAGGAAACTTTCCAGAAGGCTATCCGCGGTTTGGAAAATGGTCGCCCGGGTCTTGGTTTTGCTAAGGACTTTAATAAGAAGAGCGCTGATGAGCTTTGCGAAATGTTGAAGACTGCTAGTAGCGAAAGATACTTCCAGCTCTATGAGGCAATCCGTAAGGGTGTTTCACTTGATAAGCTTTATGAAATTACTTACGTTAAAAAATACTTCCTTGAGCAGATGAAAGAGCTTGTTGATCTTGAAGAGGAAATGCTTAAGAATCCTGGACGCGTTCCTGAGGACAAGCTGCTTATTCAGGCAAAGAAAGACGGATTTAGCGACAAGTATCTTAGCAAGATTTTGAAGGTTAGCGAAAAGGCAATCCGCGACAGACGCAACGAGCTTGGTATTAAGGAAGCTTGGCTTGCAGTTCCTGTAAGCGGTGTTGAAAATGCTAACTACTACTATTCTACATACAATGCACCGGACACTTCTGTTGCAACTACAAATCCTAAGAAGATCATGATTTTGGGTGGTGGTCCAAACAGAATTGGTCAGGGTATTGAGTTTGACTACTGCTGCTGTCATGCCGCAATGCAGCTTAAGGAAATGGGCTACGAAACAATCATCGTAAACTGTAACCCGGAAACTGTTTCTACAGACTATGATACATCAGACAAGCTTTACTTCGAACCAGTTACAACAGAAGACGTTCTTCAGATTTATGAAAAAGAAAAGCCATTCGGAGTTATCGTACAGTTTGGTGGACAAACTCCACTCAACATTGCACGCGAGCTTCAGGAAAACGGCGTAAACATTCTTGGTACTTCAATTGACTCAATCGACATTGCCGAAGATCGCGACTTGTTCCGCCACATGATGGAAAAGCTTGAAATCCCAATGCCGGAAAGTGGAATGGCAATTGACTTTGAAGAAGCAAAGGCTTGTGCAGATAAGATTGGTTATCCAATTATGATCCGCCCATCATTCGTTCTTGGTGGCCGCGGTATGGAAGTAATTTATGATGAAGCTACTTTGAAGGAATACGTTGAAAAGGCTGTTGGGGTTACACCTGACCGCCCATTGCTCATTGACCGCTTCTTGAAGAATGCTTTGGAATGCGAGGCCGACGCTTTGGCAGACAGCACTCACGTTTACATTCCTGCTGTAATGGAGCACGTTGAGCTTGCAGGTATTCACTCCGGTGACTCGGCTTGTGTAATTCCTCCGGTTTCTATTCCGGCCGACAATCTTGCAACAATTAAAGAATATACAAAGAAGATTGCAGAATCGCTTCACGTTTGCGGTTTGATGAACATGCAGTACGCAATTGAGGATGGCAAGGTTTACGTAATCGAAGCTAACCCTCGTGCCAGCCGTACAGTTCCTCTCGTATCAAAAGTTTGTGATACACAGATGGCACGTCTTGCAACCCGCATGATGCTTGGAGAATCGCTTGAATCTCTTGGTTTGAAGGACAAGGTTATTCCTTACTTTGGTGCAAAGGAAGCAGTTCTTCCATGGAGCCGCTTCCCTGGTGTAGACCCAATCCTTGGACCAGAAATGCGTTCTACTGGGGAAGTTCTTGGTCTTGCAGATACATTCCCACTTGCATTCTATAAAGCAGAAGAAGCTGCCGGTTCTGAATTGCCACACGCACCAGCTGCCTGGGAAAACAAAAAAGTTTTGATTTCTTTGAGCAACAAGGAAGGCCAGAAGGAAGAGGTTCTCACAATCGGAAGGACTTTGAAAAATCTTGGCTTTACACTTGTTGGTACACAGGGCACTGCAGACTTCTACAACGCAAACAATATCAAGTGCGAAGTAGTAAACAAGATTGGTGCCGGCCGCCCGGACGTTGTAGACTTGATTATGAACAAGGAAGTTTGCCTCGTAATCAACACACCTAAGGCAAAACGCAACTACGCTGAAGACCGCAAGACAATCCGCAAGGCTTGTTTGAAGTACAAGGTAAGCTACATCACAACACTCGCCGGAGCTCTTGCAGCAGTTAAGGGTATTGAATCAGTTAAGAATGGTAACGGTGGTGAAGGTGGGGTTAAGTCTCTGCAGGAATATCACTCGTTGATTAAATAACAGACACCACTATTAAGTGAGAAATGGAAAACATGCAAATCGTCAGCCACGGCTGACGATTTTTTATATGATTATAATTTTTCCACAAACTTAGATACAATATAACTGGTGTAGAGACTGTAAATTTTAGTAAATTTGTGATAGATTATAAGGTATGAATTCTATTATCTCTTCTCCCATGAACTACATTGGCGGGAAATATAAAATACTTCCTCAAATTTTGCCGCTTTTCCCAGAAAACATAAATACATTTGTTGATTTATTCTGTGGTGGCTGCAATGTAGGAATAAATGTTTCTGCAAAAAAAGTTGTTTTTAATGATAATCTTTCATATTTAATCGAACTATACAAAGCTTTCAACAAAAAAAGCAAAGAAGAAATCTTAACCCACATAGAAAATCGCATAGTTAAATTTAATCTTTCTCTTACGAATAAAGACGGCTACCTTGAACTAAGGAAACTCTATAATACTGAAAAAAATCCCTTGGATTTGTTTGTGCTGACAGCTTATTCATTCAATCATCAGATTAGATTTAATAATTCTCACGAATTCAATAATCCTTTTGGAAAAGAAAGAAGTTGCTTCAATGAACATATGAAAAACAATTTGATTGATTTCCTTAATGCACTTGAAAAAAAGAACACAGAATTTTCCACTTGTAATTTTGATGAATTTGATTTTTCAAGTCTTTCCTATATGGATTTCGTATATTGTGATCCACCTTATCTTATTACAACCGGAACTTACAATGACGGAAAACGCGGCTTTACTGGTTGGAGTGAAACAGAAGAAAAAAAACTTTTGCAGATTCTTGACGAACTAAACAAAAACTCCGTCTCGTTTGCACTTTCAAATGTACTTGAACATAAGGGAAAGGAAAATTTTCTTTTAAAGAATTGGATTGAAGAAAAAGAATATTTTGTTTCGTATATTTCAAAGGATTATTCTAATTCAAATTATCATACAATAGACAGAAATAAGAATTCGACAGTTGAGGTTTTAATAACGAATTATAATCCACAATCAGTATCTCAAGAAAATCTTACTCTAAAGTTGGCTTAAAATGCGATATATTGGAAACAAAGAAAATATATTGGAAAATATTTATTCAATCCTTCAAGCAAACAATGTAAAGGGCAAAACTTTTTTTGATTTTTTTGCAGGAACTACAAATGTAGGACGCTTCTTTAAATCAAAAGACTATCAAGTTTCATCTTCTGATATTTTATATTTATCTTTTTGCTTGCAAAAAGCCTATATTGAAAATAATGAAGAACCAAAATTTGAAAAATTGATTAACTCACTTCCAAAACAAAATTCTCAAAACTTATTTGATTCTCCGCTAGAAATAGTTGCAAATTATCTTAACTCATTAGAAGGAGTTGAAGGTTTCATATTTAAAAATTATACGCCCCAGGGGACAAAAGAACTTCCTCAACCTAGAATGTATTTTATTGATGAAAATGGCAAAAAAATTGATGCAATCCGTCAACAAATAGAAAACTGGAAAATCGGAAACCTAATTTCAGAAAACGAATATTATGTTTTGCTTGCGTGTCTAATAGAAACAATCGGCTTTTATTCTAACATTGCTGGAGTTTACGCTGCTTTTCATAAACACTGGGATTGCAGAGCATTACGCCATTTAGAACTTCGCATAATTCAATTTGTAGACAACAAAAAAGAAAACATCGTATATAATGAAGATAGCATGAATCTTCTTGATAAAATTGACACAGATATTTTATACCTTGATCCGCCGTATAATGAGCGACAATATGCGCCAAATTATCATATTTTGGAAACAATCGCAAAATATGACGAACCGAAATTACGCGGTGTTACAGGAATGAGAGATTATTCATCTCAAAAATCAAGATTCTGTAATCCTATAACAGCTTTAGAAGATTTGAATAAAATTGCAAATGAAGCGAAGTATAAATTTCTTGTATTAAGTTACAATTCAGAAGGAATAATGCCGTCTGAAAAAATTTTAGATATATTAAAACAATATGGAACTGTAAAACTTGAACAGTTTGAGTATGCAAGATTTAAAAGTAATAACAACGGTCTTGCCCGCACTAAAAAAACAGTCTTAGAACAATTATTTATACTTAAAAGAGAGGCATAAAATGAACTTGTGGATTTTAACAGAAGAAAGACCTAAGAAAGAAGTGTTGAAAATGATTTTTGAATACTTCGCAAAAGACCAAAACTGTGGATTCTTTGGCGATTCTATCCGCATCATTCCTCTTTTGAACAAAGATAAAACATTCTCGTTTACATATGAGGTTATTGGCTTCAAATGTGCAAAAGTCGATAGAGTTTACATTAAAACAGTTTCTGGAAGTTCAAGTTTTACAGATTTTCTAGTTTTCTATCAAGATAATCTGCCAACTGTAAAAGACACACCTCTTTATGCGATTGAAGAAACAAAAACCGATGACAAAGAAAGCCGTAATACAGGTGTTTATCAGCGTTGCTCAAAGTTTGTTTTCATACAGAACTATTATCCAAAGACAAAACTGATAATGCTTTATGCTTTGCAAGTCGGACAAAAAGAAAAACCAACAAAAACATATATCTTTGGAACTCGATTGCTTCTAACTCTTGGTGTTGAAATACTTGGAAAGAAACTTGACCCTAATATTTTCAAACCTTTTACATCTATTGATGAGCTTAGGATTGCAAAGGCAAGTATGCGCTCTGCTCCAAAAGGTAATATACCTATCGTTATAAATATTGCAGATGAGAACTGGATTCAAGTTTCAGGCCGTTTGTTTAAAAGTGGCGGGCTTTCCCATGACCCTAACATTGGAGCATTGAGTATTATTTCTGCTGTCATTAGAAAACTTGGATTTAAAGGAAAAATCGAAATCATTATGCACGGCCTTGAACAAAAGCATGTAGGAAAGACAAACAAATTTGTTCAGATTGCAAATGTTCTTGGAATAGAATTGGAAGGTTTAACACTTCCTAGAGCGACTTTACCAGAAGATTACTGGCATTATGAAACTAAAGGCGAAAAACTCGGAACAATTTTCATTCACTTGGTTGTGGAAAACTTCACAGAAAGCTATTCAATTTTTGAAAATCACGCAGGCTGTGAAAAAGGCTATTTTGTTACAAAAGATGGGCAGCACTTGGCTCTTGAGAAGTATGCCGATAGAGATGCTTATAAAGCTGGGGATAAAAATCAGATAATCTTTATTCCCGATTTAGTTTTGCTTGATATTTCAGAAACGGAAGTTATCACAATCGAGGGGAAGAAATATGAATTCAAGCAGAACGGCATTGATGAATTAAACAATTATGATACTTTCGATGAGAGATATTTGAAAGTCTTCTATCCTGAATTTAAGATTGTTCGTACAGTCGTTCTCTATGGAAGTAAAAATGAGCAAATAGCCGAAATAGAAGTAGGATTTTTGCTCAATGAAAACGGAAAACTTGTTCTCGGTATAAAGGCTCCTAAACTTTTCAAAAGAGCAATTTCAAATCTTTTAGATTATTGGAATTAAAATGGCTAGAAAAAAAAGTTTTCTTGATTTAGAAAAAGTCAGGGCAGAACTCCAAAAATATGAAGTTGAAGATACTGATTCTGAAATTGAGAAAATTGAAAAACAAATAAGATCAACTCTTAATTCTTATAAAGAAAAGAATAAAATTGCTCGCGAGCAATATAAAGATGCACTTCCTTTTTCAGAAATATACAAAACTACAGAAGGTTTAAAACTTCCAAATTGGGTTTTAGAGAAACTAGATGTCGCTCGTATTTATGGAAACTCACAGCAAATGATAATTTTCCCCGACGGTGAAAAATATCAAATCAACAATCCATTAAATAATCTTTCTGGCGGAGATTGGCTTAATTTTACAACATCTGTTTTTTCAACTTTTTACACAACCAATGGAAAAGATTCTTATGCACATGAAATAAGGAAAATTCACCCAACACCCAAACCTCCGCAGTTGATGAAAGAGATAATTGAGTTTTTTACGAAAGAAGATGAAATTATTTTTGATTACTTTATGGGTGTTGGTGGCTCGTTGCTTGGTGCAGGTTTATGTAATCGAAAAGCCATTGGAATTGATTTAAATCAAAGGTACATCGATGCATATAAACTTGCGGCAAAAGAAATAGGTGTAAAAGAATTTCCAACAATCTGCGGAGATTGTATCGAGATTTTAAGTAATAAAAATCAAATGAAAAGTCTTCTTTCAGAAGAAAAAATAAGTTTGGTTTTAATTGATCCGCCCTACGCAAATATGATGAGTAAAGAAAAAACTGGTGCTGACATAGAAGTTTATGGGAATGTAGCAACTCCATTTACAAATGATGAAAGAGATTTTGGAAATCTATCAATAGAAAATTTTTACAATTCGTTGAAAAACTCTGTAGAGCTTACCCTGCCATACCTAAAAAAACATGGTTATATTGTAATTTTTGTAAAGGACTTGCAACCTGTAAAAAAAGAAACTAATTTACTTCATGCAAGAATTATTGAAAAAACAAATGAAATAAAGGATATAAATTATAAAGGACTTAAAATTTGGGCAGATAGGTCAGCAAAATTATTCCCCTATGGCTACCCATTTTCATTTGTTGCTAATCAGATACATCAGTATATAATAGTGTTTAGGAAGGAAAAATGATACGAAAAGTAAACTTGAAATGTGCAAGTTATAAGGAATTGACTTCATTAGAGACCGACAAAAAAATCAATCTGATATATGGTCTGAACGGCAGTGGGAAAAGTACATTTTCCGAATTCCTGCGAAAAATTGACAGTGAAGATGAAAGATTTTCAGGATGCACAATTGAGACTGACAATACAGAAAACAGAACGAAACTGTCTTCTACCGAACAAATTCTTGTTTATAATCAAAAATGGGTAAATGAAGCTTTTTATGAAAGCCCCACATTAAAAGGTATCTTCTCTTTATCAAAAGAAAACGCAGAAGCAAAAAAGAAGATTGATTCTGCTAATAAAGAAAAAAATAAACTCGAAGTTTTAAAGAAAAATAAGGAAGATGACAAGGAAAAATCAAAAGAATCTTTCGAAGGTAAGAAAGCAAAAGTTGTTGATGCAATCTGGAAAATTAAAACAGAATATACTGGAGGAGAGAGAAAAACAGACCAATTTTTTTATGGATTAAAAAGTGATAAAAATGCTCTTTTTAATCATGTTCTCGGAATTTTAAAACCTTCTGTTTCACTATCAAAAAGCATAGAAGATATTAAAAAAGAACTTGCAGTTCTTTCTGACAAAAATGTAACAAAATTAAGTGTTCTGAGCGAAGTTCAATTCAAAGTACTGACGGACGATGAAATCCAAATTCTGAAAAGAGAAATCACAGGTAGTAAGAATTCTACATTTTCAACTTTGCTCGATAAGCTTCAGAATAGCGATTGGGTAAATGCAGGATTAAAATTTATTGAAAACCAAGAAGAACCTGCGATATGTCCATTTTGCCAACAAAAAATAAATAAAGAGCATTTTTTATTGGAAATGAAATCTTGTTTTGATAAGTCTTATGAACAGGATAAGCATAAACTTCAAAATTTACTAGAAAATTATAAAAGGAAAATCGATAGCGTTTCTGAAGAACTGGCTTTTAAACATAATGCTTTATTAGAAGAACTTTCTACGAATTATGAAGCGGCTTTAGAAAAGTTAAAATCTAAACTAAACAAAAACTTAGGTCTTATAAAAGAAAAAATTTCTTCCCCGAGCAAATCATATTATTTAGATTCAGTAGATGAAGAATTGAAAGATTTGAATGAAATTATAAAAGAAGCAAATGATAAAATCAATGATTTCAATGCAAAAATAGATCAAAAAGATGCCACCCTAAAAGATTTGAGAAAACTTTTTTGGGAAAATATCAGATTACAATATGATGTAATTGTTTCTAATTATGAATCCGATAAAATTATATTTGATAAAGAACAAGAAGATTTTGATACTGCTATTGCAAAAATTAAAACAGAAATCGCAGAACAGGATAACATTATATCCGAACAGTCAAAGTTGGTTTCTAATATTGATGAAGCAGTTTCAAATATAAACAATCGTCTTGTGGAACTTGGAATTGATAGTTTTAAAATTGAAAAACATGACAAAGACAAGGCTGAATACAGACTGATTCGTTCAGGAGAAGAAGATGATAATATTTTTGAATCTTTAAGTGAAGGTGAAAAAATGATTATCAGTTTTCTCTACTTCATCGAAGAATGCAGAGGTAAAGAAAATTCAAAATTAACCGACAAAAAGAAAATTATTGTAATAGATGATCCAATTTCAAGCTTATCGCATATTTATGTCTTTAATGTTGGTTCTTTAATTAAGATGGAATTCTTTGGTTCATCAAAAACTTATGAGCAGATTTTTGTATTGACGCACAATTTGTATTTTTTCTATGAATTGGCAAAAGCACCTTATAGAGATATAAAAAGGCTTAAGGATGAAGAACAAGAAAAAGAACATAAAAAAGAGTTTAATTTTTTCAGAATTATAAAAACGTCAAATGGAAGTTCAATAATTCCAATGAAATATAGTGAAATTCAGAATGACTATCAAATGTATTGGTCTGTTGTAAATGATAAGAATAGTCAGCCAGCTTTGATTGCTAACTGTATGAGAAATATAATTGACTATTTCTTTGGATTTATAGAAAATAATGCTTTGACTAATGTATTTCAAAAAAAGGAATTTAAAGACAATATAAAATATCAAGCTTTCTATAGATACATAAATCGAGAATCACATTCAGATAATGTAAATATATATGATATGAAAGAATTTGATTATTCTAATTTTCAAGAAGCATTTCATGAAGTATTTAAATTAGCTGATTATGAAGAGCACTATAATACGATGCGTAAGGTAGGTATAACAGATTAAATAATTAGTTCTGCTCCGGGTGTGGTGGGCGGGATAAAATAAAAAATTGCGAAGCAATTTACCTTATGTCATCCTCGCGGTCCCTGAGCCTGTCGAAGGGCCACCCGACAATCTTTCATAAGAACGCCAGTTCCAATTGGAACTGGCATTTTTTTATAGATTCCCCAAAATCATAGGAATGAAACTTGAATCAAGTACACTAAATCCAAAACACTTTTTGCCAAGATCTTTTAGCGAAGCCCCAATGTGATAAATCGTAGAGTTATCAATAATCAAAAATCTGTCATGGTTTTTTGTTGTGTGATTTACAGTAAGTGTAGGGTATTGGGCATTGAAGGTTTGAATATCCTGAGCAGTAAGTTTTGTTTTAGGGGCGGTGTATATTGTTACACTAACACCTTTCTTCTTTTTTGCCAGGCGCTGAAGAATAGACAGATCTACATAATTGTCTATTAGTATGATTTCTTTCTTAGCGGCTGCCAGAAAGCTTTCGAACTTGGCGTATGCATCGAAAATCTGACCCTGGAAGAAGATGCCTTGTGTTTCTTTGATATTGTATTTGTCCATTAAGGAAAAGAGCTCTTGGACTTTTTTATCAGTCTCTTTGTGGTGTAAATCTGATTCCAAAAGATGCTTTTTTATATTATCCAGTTCTACAAAAATATGAGAATTATTCTGAATAAAATGTTTCATTTCTTTGAATGTTCTTATGAGCATTTTACTTTGGGTAACAGCAAGGTTGCCTTTGAGAACTGTCATAAGCATGTAGATTCCCTGCTCAGTAAAGGCGTAAGGATTATAAGTTCTTCCACCTTTTATACCTTTAGTCTGTATCGAGGTCAAAAATTTTGACCTCGATAATTCTGTTACTTCTGTATCTGATAATTGAAATCTAAAATCTTCGTCAAAGCGTTCTATATTATTTTTTACTTGTTGATTAAATGCTTTTGTTGAATAGCCGTAGATTTCTGCTAAATCAAAATCCAGCATAACCTGTTGCCCGCGAATAATATGAATCTTTGAACGAATTGAATTATCTTCTAGAATTGAAATTTCATTTTCCATACCATACCTCTGTGAGTTTTTTTAGGTTTTCAGCGCCTGTCCAACACCGGGCCTGAATTATGGTAAAGAAAATAAAAGAGATGTTATTAAGCCCCTTCGACGCGGTTGCTGAGCCTGTCGAAGTACAGGGACCCCGAGAATTATAACCACACATACTAACAAACGCTGATAATTGTTGGAAATGACCTTCTGTGCGGTGGCTTTACGATTTAAATATAATAGGTTTTTAAAATAAAGACAATTATAATCCATTGTAAATCTCCAAAATCATGCTATGATAGAAAAGACGTTGTGAAGATTTTTGAGAGGAGGCGGCGACGAATGGAATACGAAGTTACTGATTATATTACACCGGAAGAATATATGGAGATGCGAAGGCTTGTGGGGTGGTCGGAGTTTCCGATTGAGCAGGCTGTGGAGGGGATTAAGCATTCTGCATATCTTTCTGTGTTTAGAAAAGATGGAAAGGTGATTGCGCTGGCACGAGTGATTACTGACTTTGGTTATGTAGTTTATATTGCTGATGTTATTGTGCGTCCGGAGTATCAGGGGCAGGGGCTTGGACGCAGACTTATGAATGACATCATGGCTTATATCAAAGGGCAGCTCAAGCCCGGCTACAAAAAAATGGTTAGTCTTATGGCCGCTCAGGGCAAAGAAGAGTTTTATAAAAAGTTTGGATTTGTTACCCGCCCGAATGATATGTATGGCTGTGGAATGTGTCAGTGGGTTATGGCTGAAGAATAAAGGGGAGGGCCTATGCCGATTATAGCTTCTTTTATGGTGCCTCATCCGCCGATGATTGTGCCGGAGGTTGGACGAGGTAGTGAAAAACAGGTTGCAAAAACAATTGCCTCTTATGAAAAGGTTGCTGAAAAAATTGCTGTCCTAAAACCCGAGACCATAATTATTTCGAGTCCTCACAGCGTGATGTATTCTGATTATTTTCATATTTCACCTGGGGCCGGGGCTACAGGTTCCTTTGCTGATTTTGGGGCGCCGCAGGTGAAGTTTGATGTTGAGTATGACCAGGAGCTTGTAAATCTGCTGGCTCAAAAGGCTGAGGCCTCGCATTTTCCTGCAGGCATACTCGGTGAAAAACGACCGGAGCTTGATCACGGAACAATGGTGCCGCTTTGGTTTATCACAAAAAAATACAAGGACTTTAAGCTTGTACGTACAGGTCTTTCCGGCTATGACCTTTTGAAGCATTATGAATTCGGCATAATGATAAAGGACTCTGTTGAAGAGCTTGGCCGCAGGGTAGTCTACGTTGCCAGCGGTGACCTTTCTCACAAGCTTCAGCCTTACGGACCATACGGCTTTGCAAAAGAAGGCCCTGAGTATGATAAACGCATTATGGATGTCTGTTCCGGAGCCCGCTTTGGAGAGCTTTTTGACTTTGATGAAAATTTTTGCGATAAGGCAGCTGAGTGCGGGCACAAATCCTTTGTGATAATGGCGGGTGCACTCGACGGACGCGCAGTTGAAGCAACTCAATATTCTCATGAAGACGTAACCGGTGTTGGCTACGGAATCTGTTCCTTTATGCCAAAGGGCGATGACTCCGGCAGGCACTTTCTTGAACAGCGCCTTAAGCAGGTACAGGACGACCTTAACGCAAAACGTCAGAAATCCGATGCATACGTAAGGCTTGCGCGTGCCTCGGCAGAATACTTTGTGAAAAACGGTGACGTTATGCCGCTGCCGGACTGGGTGCCGGATGAGCTTTTGAATAAGTCTGCCGGCGCCTTTGTTTCCATTCACAAGTTTGGTGGCCTGCGCGGCTGCATTGGAACAATCGCCGCTACTCAAGACAATCTGGCGCTTGAAATAATTAACAACGCCGTAAGCGCAGTTTCCAAGGACCCGCGTTTTGAACCGGTCACACAAGATGAGCTGGATTACCTTGATATAAACGTAGATGTCTTAGGTGATGCCGAGCCTATAAAATCTCCTTCAGAACTGGACGCAAAAAAATACGGCGTAATCGTTCAAAGCGGCTACAAGCGCGGGCTCTTACTCCCGGACTTGGACGGCGTAGACACCGTAGAACAGCAGATAGACATAGCAAGACGAAAAGGCGGAATTGCTCCGGGCGATAAAATAGACCTGTTCCGCTTTGAGGTTGTGCGTCACTATTAGGCGGAGGCCATTATGCCAATATGTAACGTCTGCTTCAGGCACTGCAAAATAGAAGATAACTCAACCGGCTTTTGCGGGGCCCGAACCTGCCGCGACGGACAAATAGTTGCCGCTAACTACGGAAAGCTCACATCTATCGCCCTGGACCCAATAGAAAAAAAGCCGCTCAAAATGTTTCATCCTGGCAGCAAGGTTTTATCTATCGGCTCCTACGGCTGTAACCTTCGCTGCCCCTTCTGCCAGAACTACACAATTTCCTGGTCGCAGAAGGCCTTTGAATACAAAGACAAGGTAGACTATTATTCCCCGCAAGAAATTGTAAAGGCAGCATCAGACTTCCGGCCGCACGGCAATATAGGCCTTGCCTTTACCTACAACGAGCCCCTTATCGGCTATGAGTTTGTGCGCGACACAGCAAAGCTTTCAAAGGAAGCGGGCATGCAAAATGTCCTGGTTACAAACGGCACGGCAACACTCGAAGTCCTGGATCAAATCCTTCCGTACATCGATGCCATGAACATCGACCTCAAAGCCTTCACACCGGGCTTCTATAAAAACCTGCTTGACGGCAACCTTCAAATGGTAAAAGACTTTATCCAAACTGCAGTCCAGTCATGTCACGTAGAGCTCACCACACTTATCATCCCAGGAGAAAACGACAGTCTGAATGAAATGCGCGAGCTTTCTGCCTGGGTGGCCGCCCTGGAAGCTCAATACAACAAAAAAATCCCGCTGCACATCACACGCTTTTTTCCGGCGTTTAAGCTTACCGACAAGGACCCGACCCCTGTGAGCACAATAATGGAGCTGGTTCAAACTGCGAAAGAAAAGCTTGAATATGTTTTTCCCGGAAATGTGTGACCGTCACTCAGTCTTTAAGAAAACAAAACCTGCGGCACCTTTTTTACAGGATGCTCAAAAACAGCTGCCTGTGAATCAAAGGCCTTGGAAAGCAGCCCCGGCTCAAAAATATCATCACGCTTACCCTGAATAAGACTACCGTTTGAAAGCAGCAGAAAATCATCTGTAAAAAAGGCGGCGGTATTCAGATCGTGAATCGAAAATAAAATGGTTTTTTCAAGGCGGCTTATCTGCTCCAGGAATTTTAACTGGAACGGAAGATCCAGCTTTTCAGCTGGTTCATCAAAAAGCATGGACGGAGTTTTCTGAACAAAGCAGCGGGCAAGACGGCACTTTTGAAATTCACCGCCTGAAATATTGAAAATCTTTTTATCTGCAAAATCGGCAATGCCTGTTTTTTCAAGCGCCTCGTTTACAGCCTTATCACATTCAGACTGCGGCAGCCTTCCAAAGGCATAGAGCCCGGTTTCTGTAAACTGACGCACGCTAAGGTTCCAGGCAGGAGTTTCGCTTTGCAGCAAAAGAGAAATATTTTTGGCAGCCTCGTCTCTCTTCATCGCAAAAACATTTTTTCCGTCCAACAGGATTTCGCCCGAATACTTAAGGCCTGCAGGAACGATCCCCGCAATAAGGGAAAGCAGCGTACTTTTTCCGGAGCCGTTTTTTCCGCAAAGGGCTGTAAAGCTGTTGTCGGCCAGAGTAAAGGAAATATTTTCAAAAACGGGAATGCCGTCATACGCAGCACTCAAATTCTTTACTTCAATCATGACTGCGTTTTTCCTCCACTCATTTTTACAAGGACAATCATAAAGAACGGCACGCCCACCAGCGAGGTTATGATTCCAACCGGCAGCTCTGACGGAGCAACAACTGTTCGTGCAAGTGTGTCTGCAACAAGCATCAAAAGTCCGCCGTAAATCATACTCTGGAAGATCAGAGTTTTGTGCAGCGGTCCGTAAAGCTTTCGTGCAATGTGCGGTGCAATCAAGCCTACAAACGAAATGATTCCTCCGGAGCAAACGGCACAGCTGGCGGCAAGAGAGCCTGCTATTAAAACATAGTTTCTTAAAAATTTATAATTAAGCCCAAAGGTCTGGGCAGATTCTTCTCCACAAACAAGCACATCAAGATGACGCGCACTAAGCTCAAGCAGAATAAACGAAATGACAGAAGGAATTATAAAGACAGTGAATTCCTTCCAGCCCTTGGCATTAAAGCTTCCGGTTGTCCACACATAAAAGGAGTGAAGGTCGGTTTCGTGAGTAAGAAGAATGATGGAAGCAATTGCCGAAAAAAAGGTTCCTATTGCAGTTCCCGAAAGCAGCAGGGTAACGCTGGAGTTCCCGCGGAAAAATTTTGAAAACAAAAATACACAAAAGGCCGAAAGCAGCGCTCCTCCAAAAGCAAAGAAGGTTGCCGGGCTCAAAAAGGAAATTGCGGCTACAGGCAGCAGTCCCGATAAAACTGCACCAAAGGTTGCACCCGAACAAACGCCCATTATACCAGGGTCTGCCAGCGGGTTACGGAAAAAGCCCTGGAACACTGCGCCGGTTCCGCCCAAAAGCGCACCGCAGATTATACAGATGAGGATTCGCGGGAGTCGTATTTTTGTAATGATAACTGATTCAGTTTTTGAACAGGTTTGAAGGATCACCGAAAGAGGTGAAATAAATTTTGTACCGATGCAAAGTGCAATCAGACTCAACAGAATCAAAACCTCAATCGGGAGAATCTGCCATAAAACTGATTTACACTTTGCACGGTTATTTTTCATTTTTAATACTGCCAGAGAATTTTAGCAAGCTTTTCAACTGCGTCTACACAGCGTGGTGTTGAGCGTACAAAACGGTCATCGTCGCCCATGAAGTAAACGCCCTTGGCCGGTTTGAAAATATCGCTTGGCTGTCCGCCGCCCATTCCATCACCTGAATAGAAAATAAAATCAGGATCAGCAAGCAGAACGGCTTCTTCGCTTACCATTGGATAAGCTGCTTCTTCGCTTTCAAAAATATTGATTCCGCCTGCATACTTGATGATGTCGTTCATAAAGGAATTTTTTCCAACGCTCATCATAGGGGCATTCCAAATTTCCCAGTAAACCTTTGGAGCAGCCTGTTTTTTGAGCTGCTTTGTATAAGTCTTTTCTACGCGGGCAAGAGTTGTATTCATTTGTTTTACAACCTTCTGTGCTTCCTTTTCGTGACTGGTAAGCTTACCAATGTCGAGCACTTCATTTTTTACAGCTTCGATAGATACGGCATCAGAAATATAAACTGTAATTCCCATATCCTGCAGAGGCTGAACTAAAAAGTCGTGCATTCCGGCAAAAAGATAAACCAGGGTTGGTTCATAGGCAATAATTGCTTCAAGGCTGATTGTGTTTCCCGAAAAACCGCCTACGCTAGGGTAGTTGGCAGCTTCAGGAGGATAGTCACACAAGTCGGTTCTTGCAACAAGCTGGTCCTGTGCACCAATTGCAAACACGATTTCGGTTGCGGCCGGGCCCAGGGTAACGATTCGCACATCAGAAGAATTTTTCTTTGAGCTTTTGGCAGCACCAAAAGTCAAACCGGTAAAAATGCTCAAGGCGAGCAGTAATGTAAGTAATTTTTTAAGTGCTTTCATAGTAAATAATATAATCAAAAAAAGAGGTTGTTGCAATTATGGATTGCACGTCGCCCTGGGGACTCCGCGTAATAACCGTCATTGTGAGGCCGAAGGCCGTGGTAATCTACGATTGTAATAAATGATAGAATCCTTTATATTTAAAAAATGATTCTTACGCACAGAATGTCCAGAGAACAGATTGAACCCGATTACAGTGAATTATTCAGATATGCAGGCTTTGCGCGCCAGAAGCTTGGTGAGGTTACTGATGAACAGATGACCACCCTTGCTCAGGCTGCCGTGGCTGATATTTCTGAGGCAATGAACTGCCGCTCGGTTTATGCAAAATTTCCTCTGGAACTTCTGGAGGGCGACCGTATTGGTTTTGCAGACAAGCTTCTTTCAAGTCATCATCTTATGCTCAATCTGCACGACTGCCATTCGGTTTATCTTTTTGCGGCAACGCTTGGCCCTGCTGTAGATAAATGCATCCAAAAGGAATCGCGAATTAATCCGGCCAAGGCTGTGATGATGCAGGCAGCGGGCGCCATGTTCATAGAAAAATACTGTGACCTGTTCATTCAGTTTCTGGGTCAGCAGGAAGCAGAGCAGGGGAATTCCTTAAGACCACGCTATAGCCCGGGCTTTGGAGATGTTCCGCTTACCGTTCAAAAAACTTTTTTTGAGCTTCTGGAATGTCAGAAAAATCTGGCGCTCACATTGAATGATTCACTCATCATGTCGCCTGAAAAATCGGTGACGGCGTTTGTTGGAGTATATAAATAAAAGGTGAAAATATGAAAGCTTTTCGTGACTATCTTGGAAAACAGATTTTATTTTTTGACGGCGGCACAGGCTCGGTTTTGCAGGCACAGGGACTCAAGTCGGGCGAGCTTCCCGAAAACTGGAATATAGAACAGAGTGAAAAAATTGTTCAGCTTGGATACGGTTATTATCTTGCCGGTTCAAATATCATCAACTCAAATTCCTTTGGAGCTTTCAGCACAAAGTTTACCGGCACCGACGGAAAATACAGTGTTGAACAGGTTATTGATGCAGCCCTCGAAAATGCAAAAAAAGCCAGAAGCCTTATTCAGGAAAAGGATCGCGAAAACGGAAAGCCTGACACACCTCGCTTTATTGCTTTTGATATAGGCTCCTGCGGAAAGCTGTTAAAGCCGCTTGGCGACCTTGAGTTTGAAGATGCCGTCTCTCTTTTTAAGACAAGCTTTGTGGCCGGAATTAAACACGACCCGGACCTTATTCTTATAGAAACTGTAAATGACCTATACGAAGCCAAGGCAGCTGTGATTGCGGCAAAGGAAGCAATGGAGGGGGCAGGCAAGGATATTCCTATTGTTGCTTCTATGGTTTATGACGAAGGCCAGAAAACCCTTACAGGAAGCTCACCGGAAATTTGTGCAGCCGTGCTTGAAGGGCTTGGAGTTGCGGCTCTAGGCTTAAACTGTAGTCTTGGCCCTGAGCAGATGAAGCCTATTGTAACACGTCTGCTTGCGGCAACCTCTCTGCCGATATTGGTTAAGCCTAACGCAGGACTTCCAAAAAGTGTAAACGGCCAGACAGTATATGATGTTGGCGCCGAAGAATTTTCTGATATAGTAAGTGACTTTTGTGTAGAAGGTGCTGCAATTGCCGGCGGCTGCTGCGGTACAAATCCTGAGTTTATAAAAAAGCTGGTGCAAAAAACCAGTGCAAAGGTAAAGGATGGACTTGTGCCGGAGCGTACAGTTCAAAAATCTGTAATTACATCCGGAACCCGCCTTGTGGAATTTGGAGGTGCTCCAGTTCTTATTGGCGAGCGCATAAATCCAACCGGAAAGAAAAAGCTTAAGCAGGCGCTCAAGGACAACGACATTGCCTATATTTTGAACGAGGCCCTTACACAGGAAGAAAAGGGTGCCCAGGTTTTGGATGTAAACGTTGGCCTCCCGGAAATTGATGAATGTTCAATGATGCAGACGGTTATAAAGGAGCTGCAGGCAGTAACAGATTTGCCGCTGCAGATTGATACTTCGGACCCTGTTACAATGGAAAAGGCTCTGCGTATTTATAACGGAAAGCCGCTTATCAATTCTGTAAACGGCAAGCAGGAGGTTATGAAGCAGATTTTCCCTCTTGTGAAAAAATACGGCGGTATGGTAATTGCACTTGCGCTTGATGAACAGGGCATTCCTCCAACGGCGCAGGGACGTATAGAGGTTGTAGAAAAGCTTTATGCCGAGGCTGCAAAATATGGAATTGCTCAAGACCAGATTATTGTAGATCCTCTTGCCATGACGGTAAGTGCAGATGATCAGGCTGCGGTTGCAACGCTTGCCACTGTAAAATATGTTCATGACGTAAAGGGCGGACTTACCTCGCTTGGTGTTTCAAATGTAAGCTTTGGCCTTCCACTGCGCGAGCATATAACCTCGGTTTTCTTTACTATGGCAATGCAGAACGGACTTAGCGCCGCCATTATGAATCCTAACGCAATAGAAATGATGAAGGCCTGGACCTGCTTTAAAACGCTCAGCGGTATGGACGGTCAGTGCCTTGGTTATATTGATTTTGCGGGAAAGTATGAGCAGGTGGTGGCGAGCGCTGCTTCCAGTAGTGGCCCTTCAACTCTTGCTGGCCCTTCGAGTGCCTCAGGGACCACGGGTTCGGTCGCAGGGAGCACGGGCACCGGCGGGGTCTCAGCTTCAGGGGACCTGGCTCCACTCAGTAAAGCAATTTACAAGGGGCTCAAGGAAAATGCAAAAAGCGAAACCCTGCGGCTTCTTACCGGTTCAGACGGCTCAGAACCAATGAGCGCCATGGATGTAATAAACACAAAAATCATTCCGGCACTGGACGCAATAGGAAAGGATTTTGAAAATAAAAAAGCCTATCTCCCTCAGCTGCTCATGGCTGCCGACGCCGCAAAAGAAGCCTTTGCAGTTATAAAGGCCGAGCTTGAAAAGAAGGGTGTTGCCGGCGAAAAGAAGGACCCTATTGTAATTGCAACCGTCAAGGGAGACATTCACGACATTGGTAAAAACATTGTTAAGGTTCTACTTGAAAATTATTCGTTCCGCGTAATAGATTTGGGAAAGGATGTTCCGCCCGAGGTAATTTTAGACGCAGTTATAAAGGAGCACGCTCCGCTTGCAGGACTTTCTGCGCTCATGACAACAACAGTTGGCGCAATGGAAGAAACCATAAAGCTCATTCATAAGGACGCACCATGGTGCAAGGTTTTTGTTGGAGGCGCGGTTTTAAATCAGGAATATGCAGATAAGATTCACGCCGACGCCTACACCAAAGACGCCATGGAAAGCGTTAAGTATGCACAGTCTATCTGTCCTTAACGCGCGTATCCAAATGCCAGAATTGTAAATGCCTTGTCCTCATCACCCTGTGCCATTTTAATCTGTACAGTGTGAGGGGCAGACTGAGCCTCGTCAATTAGCATTACAATCATGCAGTTATTCCAGCCGCCGTCCTCGTGACCTGCATAGGTCTTCTGCAGCTTGCCGTCCACATAAACCTCTGCCTTGCCAAAGCTGTCGTTGTTTGCGTTCTTATAAACCATAATCAGCGATTTGCAGTTGAGCGACATAGTAAATGGACTCGCGGTCCCTGAGCCTGTCGAAGGGACATTACCAGAATTACTCCAATTCTCCGGAAAACACTTACCCCCGTGACTATACCCCTGGATTGCTTCATCCTTTTTGTCAAAGGAACCGGCATCAATAGAAATGCCGTCCTCTTTAGTGTCTGCAAAAACAGAGCCAAAGGTTTTAAACGCGTTTTCATTTTTATAGCCGGCAGGAAGCACGTAATCGGCATCCTTGTCCATTGCAGCAATTTCATCAATCAGGTTCATAAGGCACTTTGCCATATAGGTGTGCCCGTAGCGTGTAGGATGAACATAATCAGAATAATAAACCTTGGAATCCTTTTCCTGATTTACACCGGAGCCTGCAAGCCCGTCGCTTATGCTTACCTGAGGCAGCTCATAAAAATCTGCTACAGGCGAAATCTGCCCCTGCTGGTTGGTGTAGGTTGCCGCCGCATAAAGCATTATCACCGCCGTGCCGTTTTCCAGCGCCTTGCGTACAATATATTCAATGCCCCTCGTATTAGTACATTCCAGCCAGTCATTTACCGCAAACTCAATTATCAAAAGATCCGGGTCTCGTCCACTGGCGGCAACAACATCCTTCTCGTAGCGGACAACCCCCATAGCAGAAGGAGTGCCTCCAATTCCCGCAGGAACAAACTTGACCTTCTCGGTGTTGGCAGCATATTTTTGTATGAACAAATCCTTAAACTGGTAGGCATAGCCCTGATGAAAGTCGGATGGGCCTGCGCCCTCGGTAACAGAACCGCCGATTGCCGCAAGAATTACTTCTTCTCCTGCGCGCAGCTTTTCCAGCACCTTTTTTACACGCGAATTATTTCCCGTAGTTACAAGACTCTTGTGAATTATTTCCTCGTATTTTTCGTCCGAAATGCCAAGCCCGTTTGTAGAAGCTCCCTGCTCCTGCGGCTTTGCCTTTGGAAGTGGAATCTGCGGCGCATTGTTAAAAACTGAGTCAGACATTTTTTTATTCTCCTTTTTACATCCTGAAACAACAAGCAGAATCGAAAAAGCAATGATAGATAGCGTAGTTAATTTTTTCGTAATACAGCCTCTGAAAAAGTGTTTAGTTGGTAATAAGCTTTTCGGCATCTTCCGGTGGCATAGGCTTGCCCCAGATATAACCCTGAATATAGTCACAGCCAATATCCTTAAGAATACTAAGCTGAGCCTCTGTTTCAACACCCTCAGAAATAACCTTAAGGTTCAGAATATGTCCAATGGAAATAATTGTGGCAACATATTGCTTGGAAGAATCGCTGTCACTCATTACATCAATAAATGATTTATCAATCTTAAGAAGATTTGCAGGGAAGCTGTGCAGATAACTGAGCGAAGAGTAGCCGGTTCCAAAGTCATCAATGGCAACTTTAAATCCCATGTCCTTAAGCTCATTAATATACTTAAAAGCCTTTTCAAAAGATTCAATCATTATAGATTCTGTTATTTCAATTTCAAAGTGATTTGCAGAAACACCGCTTTCGTGCAGTACCTTTTTTATTTCTTCAATAAAATTATTTTTCATAAGGTGACGCACAGAAACATTTATACAAAAGATAATGTCCAGATCTTTTCCGGCTTTTTTAATCATATCTGACAGGAATAATGCTGCCTTTTTGAACACCATAAGGTCAATGCGGTCAATTAAACCGGAACGTTCTGCAATAGGAATAAAAATATCCGGGCGGATAAAGGTATCATCTGCATCTTTTATACGTGCAAGTGCTTCAAAGCCGCGAAGCTTGTGTTCTGAATCATACTGTGGTTGAAGATGGAACAAAACATCATTGGTTTCCAGTGCCGCACGAATTTTACGTTCAATCTTCATATTTCTTTCAGTATTAACAAGCTCCGGATTGAATTTTAAAATTTTGCTTGAGCTGTCCGGTTTTTTAATTTTATGAAGCGCAGCATCTGCACAAGAAAACAGCGAGCTTGAATCCATGGCATCATCAGGAAATTCTGCATAACCAAAGCTTGCCGTAATAAAGTAGTCATAGTCATCAATAAGGATTTTGCCTTCCAGAGTTTTTTCATAAATATTGATGGTGTCTACAATATCCAGACAGGAGCTGTAGTGCCTGATTACAAAGGCAAATTCATCTCCGCCAAGACGTGCAATAAAATCGTTTGTACCGGTCTTATTTGTATCTGCAATGTCTCTCCAGCGGTTGGCAATTTCTATGAGCATTTTGTCACCGGCATCGTGACCCATAGTATCGTTTATGCTTTTAAAATTATTAAGGTCTACAGAAACCAGGGCAAAGCGTTCATTCTTTTTTACAAGATTGTCTAAAAGTATTGTACAGGCAAAACGGTTGGGAAGCCCGGTAAGGGAATCTGTTGTAGCCTGATTACGCATACGTTCCTGATATTTAGAAATGCGAAGGTTATTCAGAAAAATAATAGTTATGACAATGAATGTAGAAAGGTTGTTAAAAAGACCGGCAATGTTGTTTGGATTCTGGCGCTGCATCATTCCCATTGCAAGGAGAGGTAACTGAATGAACAAAAGAACAAGGGAAGTAAAATATCCGGACTTCCAGAAAAGATAAGTTAAAAAAATAATGATGATATTGCCCAGAGAGGAAAAAACTCCAGTAAAGGCCGTGAGCGCAATTCTTATTCCAAAAAAGTTGATAATTTCTTTGCTGGCTGCAATCTTTGAAGTAAAGAAAGTAGCAAAAAGCTGAAGAATAACAATAAGAACAAAGAAAACCTTAGGGGTACTGGCACTACTGGATGCCGAAAGTTTTTCAAGAGTTTTGTCAATGTAATTGTCTTTACGGGAGGAAAAAAATCCCTTTTTCATAAGCTGTTCCTCTTCACAATCTATTATATCACACAAAAAAGCATAAAGATATAAAAAAAGGCGTTTAATGAAAAAAAAGTCTTGAGTGAGTTGATTTTGTTATTATTGATAGAAACACGAATCTGCGCTATAATATCCTCATGGCAAAGCAAATGATTATGGGAAACCAGGCAATTGCGCTTGGTGCCCTCAAGGCTGGAGTTAATCTTGTAGCAGGCTATCCTGGCACTCCTTCCAGCGAAATTATTGAATTCATCTCTAAGTACAAGGACAAAACCGGAACCTATGTAGAATGGTCGGTAAACGAAAAAGCCGCCGCCGAGGTTGCAGCCGGAGCCAGTTATGCAGGCAGCCGCACCATGATTACAATGAAGCAGGTAGGCCTTAATGTTGCAAGTGACCCCGTGATGTGTCTTTCTTACGTTGGCGTTAAAGGCGGAATGGTAATTGTCTGTGCCGATGACCCGGGTCCAATTTCCAGCCAGACCGAGCAGGATACCCGTAACTATGCCCAGTATTCCAAGCTGCCGTGCTTTGATCCATCCACTCCTGGCGAAGCCTACGAAATGATCCAGGAAGCCTTTGAGCTTTCCGAAAAATACAACACCCCGGTGCTTCTGCGTCCGACAACCCGTGTAGACCATGCCTACGAAAGCCTTGATTTCCCTGAGCTTGGTCCATGCCGCCAGCCGGGGCAGTTTGAAAAAGATTCAAAACGCTGGGTAATTTTTCCGCGCGCCTCTTATTTGAATCACCAGCGCATTTTTGCCCGTAATGAAAATGAGCTTCCTAAGGTGTTGAGTGACACCAAGTGGAACGCCGTTTATAAAATCAATGAAGGAGGGGAAATCCTTCCCCTCGCTCGCACTGCGTTGCTCGCTACCCCTTCTAACGGGGGACACCCCCGTAACGCCCCCGAGGGAATCGCCTTTGTTGCAGGCGGAATCAGCTACTGCTATTTAATGGAAGCGCTCTCAATTTTAAACATAAAAGACATCCCTGTCTTAAAAATAGGAACCCCATACCCGTTCCCTGCCGACCTTGCTGCAGATTTTATGCGCGCCCATGACCACCTCATAGTTTTTGAAGAGCTGGATCCTGTTTTGGAAGAGTCTCTCCTTATGGTCGCCGGCCGCCAGAGCATAGAATGCAAAATCAGCGGCAAGCTGGACAACACTGTTCCTAATGCAGGGGAGCTTAGTGTGGAGATTATAAAAGAGGTTCTTCATGGGGTCTTCAACAAGCTCAGGCACCCAGGAGAATGCCTTGGCGGTCATGATGTCGCTGGGGTTCCTGAGGCTCTCGAAGGGCCATCCAAACAAGACGCTCCATCACTCCCAATCCGCCCGCCGGTCCTCTGTGCCGGCTGTCCTCACCGCGGTGCCTTCTATGCTGTAAAGCAGGCAATGAAAGGCAAGAAAACAGTTTACTGCGGAGACATCGGCTGCTACACCCTGGGAAACGCTCAGCCGCTTGATATGACAGACACCTGCCTTTGTATGGGCGCCGACATCACAATGGCTCAGGGCTTTTACCACAACGAGCAGGACCGCTACTGCTTCAGCTTTATAGGGGACTCAACCTTCTTTGCAAGCGGAATCACAGGCGTTGTAAACGGCGTATACAATCAGGCAAAGCAGACAATCTGTATTCTGGACAATTCAACAACAGCAATGACAGGCCATCAGCCTCACCCGGGAACCGGTGTAACAATGATGGGCCAGGTTGTAGACAAAATCAGCATCCCGAAAATTCTTGAAGCAATAGGAGTTTCCCCAATTATTACAGTAGACCCGTTCAACCAGGAAGAAGCTGTTGCCGCAGTAAAGCAGGCCAGCGAAGCTCCCGGAGTAAGTGCTGTAATCTTCAAAGCTCCATGTATAAGCATTGCTTCAAAATTAGGCTGCAAGCTTCCGGGGCCAAAGACTGTTGATACCGGCAAGTGTATAGGTTGCCGCAAGTGCATTAATGAGTTAGGCTGTCCAGCCTTGAGCGTGAGCCTTACTCCAAATGCAAAAGGTAAACAATTAATAGAGATAGATAAGTCTTTGTGTACAGGCTGCGGCTTATGTAGCCAGGTCTGCCCAACAGGAGCAATTCAATGAATAAAAATATAATCATCTGTGGTGTCGGCGGTCAGGGAACTGTACTTGCTGCCAAGGTGCTTTCGCAGGCCGCTATTTCCAACGGGGAGCGCGTGCTCAGTGCAGAAACAATCGGTATGGCCCAGCGCGGCGGTTCAGTTGTAAGCCATGTGCGAATCGGCCAGGCATTTTCTCCGCTTGTTCCAAAGGGTCAGGCAGATGTCCTCATCGCTTTTGAAGCCGCCGAAGCAGTACGCAATATAGATTTCTTAAAGCCAGACGGAACAGTTATCGTAAACAAAAAAATCGTTCAGCCCGTAACCGCCAGCCTTAGCGGAAAAGCCTTTGACGAAAACGAAATGATCGACTATCTGAACAAGCGCGCCGGCAACGTAATCGCAGTGGATACAGACCAGGCCTGCCGCGATTTGGGAAGTCCCCGTGTTGTGAATATGGTGCTGCTTGGTGCTGCCAGCAAAAGCGGCCTCATTTCAAAGGATGAGCTTAAGGCTGCAATCAAACTGCTGGTTAAGCCTGACTTTTACGAGCTTAATGTGCGGGCAGTTGATTATTGCTTTAGCGAAGCATAAAGTTTGTTTACATTATTAATGCAGGTCTGACACAGAACATCATCTTTAGCATCCTGTTCAGCAAGTGAGTTTGGATAGGCTCTTGCACAAAGCGGTGTTGAGCAGCGTGCTATGCCTATAACATGACCAACCGAGGAAAAGGCCTGCATAACAGTTCGTTTCATTGCAATAGATTTATCATCAGTATATTTTACAAAACGATTCAAACTCATAACAGCTGTATTACCCGATGATAAACCAAACAGAAAATTATTATTTTCTGAGCCCGAATAAATATCCTTTGCAGTTACCGCAAGAATACCAAAGCAATCTGAATCAATTTTATAATTCTTTTTTACCTGATTAATCAAGGCATTTGCATCATACTGGTCCTCGTATTGAGCTTTGAAATCAAGATAGTCTTGTTCCGGATAGCCGAGCATTAAAAAAAGATTTACGAGAAAAGCTTCTTTGCCCTCTGATGTTTCCAGATCACTTAGTGTTAAATTCCAGGCGTTTAAAATCTGTTCTAATGACATTTCACTACTACGACTAAGTACATCGTTTACAGTTTCGTCAAGATAATCATCCCAATTGTTTCTAAGGTTTCCGGTATTTTCCTGTTCAGAAAAATCTGCAGTTTTTACAGTAAGCTTATACTCCTGTTCAATCCTCTGGGCAATCGCACTTTTATATACATCTTCAACCCCGGGATAAAAAACAACAAGAATCGATTTTTCAAACATAGGTTGAATGACAAGCTTTTCAAGCTCTGAAATTTTATCCTTAGGAATTTTTTTCAGCAGCTTTTTTGCAGCTTTTGCAGTTTTCTGTTCGTCATCCTTTTCTATAATGTAGGTAAGACGTGGATAAGCCAGATCATATTGCTGGTTGTTTATTTCATATTCTGCAGCACGATATTGCATAGGCATGTTATACGAATCAAGTCGTAAACCTTTAACCGCATTTGTATAGGCCTTTTCATAATCTTTAATTGTGTAATATTCATCAGATAAATCAAAATAAGCAGAAACATATTTTCTTGCAGAAACATTAAAGGTTTTGTCTAATTCTGCAACCTGAGCTTCAAGCTCTTCAATTTTGTTTTGATTTGATTGCTGGGCGGTGGCGCGGGCAAAAATAAAAAGAAACAATGCCGTAAACAGAATACATTTTTTCATTTTCATATACTTATCTCCTTTTTTTATCTGTATGTAAATTATATGACGGGTTATGAAAAAATGCTAGTTTTACTGTCTTGACATAAAGGTCTGCCCTATGCTAATAATATTACTATACATAGTAACAAGAGGAAGCGATGACAGATCTTGAAAAAGCCCGCGAGTTTTTTGGCGGCGACCTTTATGCAACAGATGCAACCGGTATTGTAATAGAAGAAGTAGGCGACCACTTTGCCCGCTGCTCTTTAGAAATTGCCCGTAAACACCAGAATGCCTACGGGGGCGTCATGGGCGGTGTAATCTGCACCCTTGCAGACTTCACCTTTGCAGTGTGCTCCAACTTCAACCAGCCGCACACAGTTTCCTTAAACTGCAACGTAAACTTTTTAGGCATGCCCAAGGGAAAAAAGCTGCTTTCTCAGTCGCGCCAGGTAAAAGACGGGCGTTCTACCTGTGTATACCAGATAGACATTGCCGACGAGCTTGGTACCCAGGTTGCTATGGCCACATTTACAGGTATGAAACTTGTAAAATAGCACTTCTTAATATGCGTTTTATACTTTTTTCCCACTAAAACCTTAAAAATCGTCATTTAGTAGGGAAAATTTTCATCTGAATCTATGTCATATGCCTGGTTTTTCCGACTTAACACCCAAGAATGTCTGTTAAGTCGGAAGATCTTTTTCTATTTGTACTACTTTGCGTTGTATATACTCCAAAATTTCCTACTAAATGCTTCAAAACTCCATTTTAGTAGGAAAAAAACTTTCCAAAGGCAAAGTCCAGACTCCATTTTTTCCGACTTAACACCAAAAAACATCAGTTAAGTCGGAAAAAATACTTTTTTCAAGTCCTCTGCATATAGAACAATTCCTTTTTCTTAGTTACCATCTGTTTAATTGATTGTTCTTAGTATGAAATCGCTTCTACGTTTATACTTTAATTGCCGCAGGAGGTTCATATGAAGAATTTTCAGAATGCCCGCACGCTCAAGAAATGGCTGCCGCTTTTTTTGATGACATTTCTTTTTTCTTTTTCTTCCTGTTCAATCGCTTTTGAAATAATCGATGATTTTCTTTATGACGAGTTTTATATTCCAGATGGCTCCAGCTCAGGTGACACTGTCAGTGACGATTCCGATCTTCCTGCAGGGGGCTGCCCGGCTCAGCTTGCGGCAACTGCTTTTGAATATGCAAAAAAATATGCCGCTGCCGACACTCAATATAAATTCGGTGCGCAGGATGGACTTCGTGCCATTCAGGTAGACTGCTCGGGACTTGTAGTCAGATGCTACAGATATGCGCTCCAGGATACAGACTATTCGCTTTTGCAAAACGATATGGCTTCTTTATACATGTACCAGCACGCGACAATCCCAACAACAAATCCTCGCCGAGGGGATCTTGTTTTTATGACTTATAATAATTCCAAGGTTTCGCATGTAGGCATTTTTGACCGCTTTGAAGGCAACCAGGTTTACTTTATAGACGCCATTGACCAGGGAAAAGGAAAGTGCGTTACCGAGCGTCATTATGCCAGAACAGATTCCAAGATTGTTGGTTATGGCATAATGAAGGTAAAGTAGTAAGCAGGTGTTGCGGGCGGCGTTTGAGCCCGCAGGAAGGGTAGGACGCAACGAAGTGCGGACGTAGGGAGGGGCTCCTCCCTAAATCTTTTCTGCTATATCATAAATAAGTTGTTCAGTTTTTTCCCAGCCAAGACATGGGTCTGTAATAGACTTTCCATAAACGCCTTCGCCAATTTTCTGGCAGCCGTCCTCGATATAGCTTTCAATCATAAAGCCTTTTACAAGCTTGCTTATGCGGTCGCTGTGGCGGCAGGAATTGAGCACGTCCATAACGATACGCGGCTGTTCAAAAGGATTTTTGTTTGAGTTTGAATGATTTGTATCAATAATGACTGCAGGATTTTTAAGCTCAAGCTCGTCATAGGTGTTGCTCAGGCGCTCAAGGTCTTCGTAGTGATAGTTTTGCAAATGGTTTCCGTGCTTGTTTGTGGAGCCTCGCAAAATTGCATGGCAGTGAGGGTTTCCTTCTGAATGAACTTCCCAGCCGCGGTAAATAAAGGTGTGCGGATGCTGGGCTGCAGAAATTGCGTTCATCATAACTGCGTAGTCGCCGCTGGTCGGATTTTTCATACCTACAGGAACTTCAATTCCGCTGGCAGTAAGGCGGTGCTGCTGGTCTTCTACAGAACGTGCACCAACTGCAACATAACCAAGCAGGTCATCAAGGTACTGATAGTTTTCCGGATAAAGCATTTCGTCTGCAAAAATAAAGCCTGTTTCCTCAACGGCGCGCATGTGCATGTGGCGGCAGGCAACAATTCCTTTGTAAAGGTCTGGCTTTTCGTTTGGGTTTGGCTGGTGCAGCATTCCCTTGTAGCCGGCACCTGTTGTACGAGGCTTGTTTGTGTAAATGCGAGGTACCATCAAAATCTTATCGCGCACCTTTTCCTGTACAGGGACAAGTCGGTTCATGTAATCAAGCACTGCATCTTCGTTGTCGGCAGAGCAGGGACCAATTATCAAAAGCAGACGGTCCAGGCGGCCTTCAAAAACTGCCTTGAGCTCTGCGCGTTTTTCTTCTACGATTTTTCCAAGCTTGCCCGAAAGCGGATACTGTTCCTTGACTTCCGCCGGTATTGCGAGCCTGCGTTCAAATTCCATGTTCATATTATTTTCCTTAAAATCTTATCTGAAGATTTTTAATTTATCACATCGGTATTGTATTTCATGAACCATCTGTTCAAAATCCTTCTGGCTGGAATTGCCTTCAACCTCGATGTAAAAATAATATTCCCATGCATGAGACTTTAACGGACGGCTGTGAATTGCCACCATGTTATATCCAAACTCACCAAGTCTGTTCAAAACTTTAACAAGGGCGCCGGCTTCGTTTTTAACTGCAAACATCATGATGAACGTGCCGGAGTCGCAGTCCTTGCAAACCTTTTGATTTTGATTTTTTGAAAGCACGACAAATCTTGTTGAATTATCCTGCTGTTCGTTGATGCCCTGTGCAAGCACCTGTAAGCCGTAGAGCGCCGCAGTTTCTTCACTTGCAATTGCGGCAACAGTAGGGTCATTGTCCTGTGCAACCTGTCTTGCGGCGCGTGCTGTATTTACAGCTTCTATGCCTTCATAATTATGGGCCCGCAAAAATTCTGCACACTGTTCCAGCGCCTGAGGATGACTTATAACTTTTTTGATTGTCTGAAGCGTTGCGCCCTTTACTCCAAGAAGATTCTGAACAACATTGAGGGTATAAACTCCGTTTACAAAAAGGTCACCCTGGAACATAAGATCTGTTACCTGGCCAACGTCCCCTGCGTAACTGTTTTCTATTGGAAGTACAGCATAGTCGCATTCATCATTTTCTACGGCTTTATAAGCAGAATGAAAATCCCCGAACGAAATAAGCTCGTCGTTCGGGAAAATGCGTTTTGCCGCAATATAAGCGAATGCACCTTCTATGCCACTGTAGGCTATCTTCATTTTTTACCCCAGGACATTTATTATAATTGCGCCAGTAAGAATTGCAAGACCCATAAGTGTAAACATAAAATCTCGGAAGTGCAGCTTGTAGGCTTTTGTGCAGCTGGCTCTTGTGCGCAGGTAAAAGCCTCTGAGCTCGGCGGCTGTTGCGGTGGATTCAATTTTGCGTACAGAAGAAATGAGCAGAGGGAAGCACAGCGGTAAAATCATTCCGAACTTTTTGAAAGGATTTTTTACTTCAAAGTCTACGCCGCGTGCCTGCTGACTTTCTATAATGCCGTTCATCTCTGTAGAAAAAACCGGAATAAAACGGATGGCGCTTGTAAAGGTAAACGCATACTTGTAAGGAATGTGCAGGTATTTTACAAGTGTGTTTGAAAGGTCACTTAAGTTTGTAACCGAAATCAAAATTGAAAGAGGAAGGGTTGCACCAATAAGACGCAGCACGAGCAGTAAAGATTTTTCAAGCGCAAGGTCTGTAATGGCAAAGCTTCCAATCATAAAAAGAGGATCGCCTTTTCTTATTACAAGCAGCTGCAAAATTACAAGAAAGATTGACATTTTTACAAGGCCCTTAAGAATACCAAAGGTTCTGGCTAAAAGGCCGTTGTGTTCCTTTCCGTTTCCGACAACTCCCATCAGAATGTTGAAAACAATTATTCCCAAAAGGAAAAAGTAATTTGAAGAGCAGAAGGCTGCCGCACAAATCAAAATTGAAACAAGTATTTTTATAAGCGGATGCATTTTGTGTAAAACTGAACCACCTGGTAAGTAATCTAAAAAGCCTTTCATTAGAGTGTCTCCTTAACTTTTGCAATAAGTTCGTCGTCGGTAAAAATACCGTCAAAGCGAGGACCAAGCAGCTTTGCAACCTGTGCAATCTGTGGTGGAAGCAGACGTGCTTTATTAAGAAGAACGTCGTCACCAAGCACAGAGCGGGTAGGGCCTTCTCCCATTATCTCGCCACGGTTCATTACAATAATTGATTTAGCAAAATCCAGAACAACCTCCATGTCATGGCAGACCATAATTACTGTTGTTCCGTTGTTGTTGAGCTCCTGGATTTTTCCCATTACTTCCATACACTCGCGGTAATCAAGTCCGGTTGTAGGTTCATCAAGAATAAGGATTTCGGGATTAAGGGCAATAAGACAGGCAAGGCACAGGCGCTGGCGCTGACCACGGCTCATATTAAAGGGTTCTACATCCGGGTTAAATCCAAATTCCTTGATTGTATTTTCTACACGGGTTTTTATTTCGGCTTCCGGTATGTTGTTGTTGCGCAGACTAAAGGCAATTTCTTCGCGTACAGTCTGGCAGCAAATCTGACGGTCCGGGTTCTGAAACAAAAATCCGATATGCTTTGCAAGAGCGCTTACCTTTTGTTTTTTTGTATTGTTACCAAGAACAAGAACGTCGCCGGTGCTTGGTTTTAAAAGTCCGTTGCACAGCTTTGAAAAGGTAGATTTTCCGGCTCCGTTTGAACCGATGATGGCAGTAAAATCACCCTTGCGTATCTGAACGTTTAAGTCTTTTACATTTGCAGTTTCGTTGTAAGAAAAGCTTACGTTTTCAAAGGAAAGGACAGTTTGTGCTGTGTCGTCGTTAGCAGGCCCTTTGAGAGCCTCAGGGACCACACTCTCTGCCTCTTGCGGTTCCTGAGGCGCTCGAGGGGCTTTTTTATCAAGCTGCGCCCCTGTTGCTTTTTTTACAATTTCTGCAGCTTCCTGAGCATTAAGACAGATTCTTCCTTCGCCGGTGCAGTCGGCCGGCAAAAGATGCTCCTTTTCCATTTTACCGGTAAGAGTAAGAACGCGCGGACAGTTAATGCCGGCCTCCTCCATCTCCTTCTGGTGGGTGAGTGTACTGCGGATTTCTCCATAGTGAACGCAGGTGCCCTTTTCAAGAACAATGAGCTTTTTTACATACTCGCAAAGGAGCATGATTTTCTGTTCTGCAATTACAATTGTAATTCCTTTTTCTTCGTTGAGCTTTTTAAGCAGTGCAAAAATCTGAACAGAAGAAGCAGGATCAAGCTCGCCTGTCGGTTCATCAAGAACAAGAATCTGCGGTTCAAGTGCAAGTATGGCCGCAAATACAACCTTTTGTTTTTGTCCGCCGCTGAGTGTAGAAATTTCCCGGTGACGAAGCTCGCTTATACCAAGAGTTTCCAGGGCGGAACAGATTCTTTTTTCAATCTGATCTGCAGGAATTCCAAAGTTTTCCAGCCCAAAAAGAATTTCGTCTTCTACAAAATAGCCTGTGAGCTGGCTTTCGATATCCTGAAATACAGAACCGACCTTAAGTGCAAGCTTGCCTGCATCAATATCAAAGGTGTCTTCTCCGTCAACCTTTACACTACCGTAAAAATCACCTGTAAAGTGATGCGGAATAAGTCCGTTGATGCAGTTACAAAGCGTTGTTTTTCCCGCTCCAGATTCCCCGATGATGCCTACAAATCCACCCTTTTCAATTTCAAGGGTAATGTTCTCCAGTGCGTTATGCTTTCCGCCCGTATACTTAAATGTCAGTTCCTGTATTTGTATCATTTTGTGTTCCTATGTGATTATGAAGAGAGTTGAAGAAAACATAATGTAACTTTTCTGATGCGTAGTGGAAAATGTGCTCGGACAGGTTTCTTCAGCTGGCCGAGTGCATTTTCCACGAGAGCATCAGAACAGATGCATAAGTGTTCTATTCAGATTTATTTTCTTCTGCTTCTTCAATTATTGGTTTTTTCAATGCCTTCATAAGAGGTACATAAAGTGCACTTACGATGATGGCATTGAGTGTAGCTGTTCCAAGTACGATAGGTACGTAAGCAACCATTGCAGAAGGATCAGACTTGATGAATACAAAAAGAAGAACAGTGTAAAGTCCGCCAGAAATTACAGTACTTATAAAGGTAGTAACTGCTGCAAGACCAATCTTTGCACCCTTTGTTTTACCTGGGATCATAATCAAAAGACCCATAGCAAGGGCACCAGCTGCTTCAGAAGCAAAGTTCAAATAAGGTGTGCCCGGGAATACCTGGCAGATTGCACCGGCAATAATACCAATTATAAGGCTGTAGTAAATCTTTGGGCGAATAAGCACAATTGCCATACAGTACATTGCAATAATAAAGTTAGGCTTCATACCAAAAAAGTTGATGAAGGTTCCAACAAAAAACTTAAGTACGGCACCAGCTGCTAAAAGTACTGCTGTAAGAAGAAGGTCCTGCAAGTTAATGCCTTTCTTTTCGGTCTGTTTTAATTCGCGTTTTTCCATAATAATTTCTCCTGTTCAACAATAGCTTCTGTTCTTCGCCACGTGTTACTATAAACAGAAACATTCTTGTTACTGCGAATAGTAACATATTATTTTTGTTTCTGTCAATAGAAACAGTGAAAAAAGTTTAAAATTTTTTTTCCAGATTTATTTTGGTTGAGTCTTTTTCTATATAATGCGTAATTACGAGGGCAGAGACGTGATCGTTTTTTCCTCCGCGCATTATATCAATTGAACTGATTTTTTAAAAAGCCATAAAATTCGCGTTTTTGAGACGATTTTTATGGCCTTTTTTAATATTTTACTGATTATAAAAATGATTTTTAGACAAAATCCCATAAAAATGCTTTAAAAGTGTGTGATTTTATGGAATTTTGGAGATATTTTTCCAGTATAGAGCTCTATTCCAGCATTAAGTCCATATAATGGTGTAAATTTAAAAGAGTCATAAACTTCAATCCTAAGTATAATGTTAAGTGACCAAACTAAAACATTAGAAAGGAGAAAAATTTATGACTCAATTAAATCTTACTTTAGACCAGGAAGAATTGCTAGAACTTTTAGCAGGAAATCGAGAAAATGCATTAAAGCATCTTGTTGAAAAGATTTTAAACCAGGTGCTCGAAATGGAATCGACAGAACAGCTGTGTGCCGGCAACTATGAACGAAGTTCAGAAAGACAAGACTACAGAAATGGTAACCGAGAACGTGAATTTACAACAAAGATTGGAACAATCAAACTCAATGTTCCAAGACACAGAAACAAACCATTTCACACTATGCTGTTTGAGTCCTATCAGCGCAATGAAGCTGCATTAATTACAACGATGGCAGAGATGGTGGTAAACGGTGTTTCTACAAGAAAAGTTTCTAATGTCATTGAATTAATCTGCGGGCAGGAGTTTTCTAAATCTACAGTTTCTGAAGCTTGTAAGACATTGGATAGTGAAGTAAAAGCTTTCAAAAACAGGCCGCTGGATTACGAGGAGTATCCTTACTTAATGATTGATGCTACATATTTCAAAGTCAGGGAAAATCACAGGGTTATTTCAAAAGCAATGATGATTGCAATAGGAATTACAGAGGACGGCAGGAAAGAAATCATAGGCATAGACGTCTATGATGATGAAAGTAATGAAACATGGCTGGAATTTCTTATGTCTTTGAAGAAACGAGGCCTAAAATCACCCATCATGATTACTTCAGATGCTCATATGGCAATCAGGCATGCAATTACGAAGATATTTCCGGAAAGTGCATGGCAGCGCTGTCAATTTCATTTTATGAAGAACATTCTTGATGCAGCTCCAAAGACACAACGGGCTGGATTAGAAATGGAACTGCGAGACATCTTTAATTCCAAGAAAATTGAGGATGCAAGAAAAAGATTTAAGGAAGTCGTCAATGATTACAGAGATGTAGCCGTAACTGCGGTCGACATTCTTGAAAATGGATTTGAGGATGTCCTTACGGTTTATAATCTTCCTGATGAAATGAGAATAGCATTACGGACATCAAATTGTATTGAAAGATTTAACGGCGAATTAAAACGCAGGTCAAATGTAATCAGAATATTCCCTAACAAAGATTCTGTATTACGGCTTATGGGATCTGTTGCCATTGATTACAACAATGCTCTGCTGACAAAGAAAATGATGTTCCACAAAAAATCACCAGAAAAAATAACGCTTGAAGTGAAAATAAAAATGCAGTCAATAGCCGTTGCACAAAGGCAGGCTCTTGAAGCTGCTTAGTCATATATCATTATATTAGGATTGGAATTTACACCAGAATTTGGACTTGACC
>JAFZYR010000108.1 GCA_017616165.1 Treponema sp. | reverse complement strand
TATATAACAAATCGCTCTTTTGTTCAATAGTTCAACATCTTATTTTATAAAAAAATACCACCTTTAAAAAAATCAAATTTTGATATATAATTTACTTATATAAAATAAGGATTAATCTATGTACACAACCTACATAATATACGCCCTTTGTATTGGACTTTTGCTTTGGGGTGGGAAATTTGCTGGTTTTAAGAAGGAGCAGTTTCATTCGGACTGTGCTTCGCTGGAAATAACAAAATCATTACGCGGTTTTGCCGCAATTGGGGTAATACTTCATCACATTTCGCAGGAAGATGCTTTTCAATATGCAAACATGGCGAAGGGCTGGAACACTCCGGGAGAACTCAGCTTTTTTGTAAACTATGGCTATAAGTTTGTAGCAATTTTCTTTTTCTGTTCGGGCTTTGGACTCATCAAAAGCCTTGCAACCAAGCCGGACTACTTTAACGGCTTTATAAAAAAACGTGTTGTAAAAACCCTTGTAATTCCTTTTTATGTAAACGTACTTCTTTATGCACCCTTCGTTGCTTTCACTAGTGCTAAGATGCCTGTCATTCAGTGGATCACAAAATTTACAGGTCTTACACTCATGAACGAATATGCCTGGTATCCTATTGTTCTTACACTTTTGTATCTGGCCTTTTATTTTATTTTCAAAAATATTAAAAACCGTAAGGTATGCTTTGCACTCATGTTTGTAGTTATTTTCCTTATGGGTGTATTCTTTAGCATTTCGGGCCACAGAGCCTGGTGGGCAGGCCCTAAAAACTGGTGGCTTGACCAGACTCTTGCAGCAAACGCAAAATGGTGGATGCAGGAACGCGTAATCTGGTTCTTTGGTGAATGGTGGGTTAATTCGTGCATTGCCTTCCTTGTAGGAATGATTTTTGCCCACAACGAAGAAAAGATTTATGCCTGGTTCAAAAAAGCCTACTGGCCAAAGCTCCTGCTTGTATTCATAATCTATTTTGCCTTTAATATTCTGCATGGCATTGTCGGTATGAAATTCGGCTATTGGACTGAGTTTAACGGACAAGGCCCCGGCATTCTCAATAAGTTTGTTACCTACTGTTCACAGCTGCCGCAGGTAAGCATGTATGTAATTCTTCTTTATGTAATTTTGATGAAGTATCATGCACAAAATCCTGTAAGCCGCTTTTTCGGTAATATTTCATTAGAAACTTATATGATGAATCTTATTGCAATTTCTGCCTTCCGCTTTTTGCTTTACAGTAATCAGGGATGGCCAATAACAAAGCCTGGTCACTGGAATCTTGCAGTTTATGCACTGGCTGTATTTGCCGCCACACTTTTACTGGCATTTATCTATAAGCTTTGCAACAAGCTGGTGCTCAAGCTGTTTGACCGGCCAAAAAAAATAACTGAAGATACAAAGGTTCAAAATGAAACTGTTTAGAAAAGAGCCTGAATTTTATAAAAAGGTTTTTTCACTTGCTCTGCCAATTGCGCTTCAGAGCCTCATAACCATTGGTGTAAACATGCTCGATACAATCATGGTTGGAAAGCTTGGAGAAGAAGCGCTCTCTGCAACCTCGCTCGCCAACTCGTTTATAAGCATTTATCACATTTTCTGCATGGGACTTGGAATGGGAGCTTCTGTTCTTGTTTCGCGTTTCTGGGGAATGAAAAGTGCACATCATGATGAAGAACAGGCGGGCATTGCCTTAAGACAGACTGTATGTCTTATGCTGCGGCTTGCCATAGTCCTTGCAGCTATTTTTGCAATTGCAACTGCTGTCATGCCGCGTACTCTTATGACCATGTATACAAACGAAGCTAAGATTCAAGAGCTTGGAAGTATATATTTTAAATGGTCTGTAGTGACTTACTTTTTCCTTGGAACCTCTCTTGTTACGACAATTGTTCTGCGAAGTGTAGGGCAGGTAAGATTCCCGCTCTTTGTTTCCATAGGTGCCTTTTTTGTAAACCTTCTTGCAAACTATGCGTTTATATTTGGTAAGCTTGGCATGCCTCGTATGGAGGTTGCAGGAGCCGCTCTTGGAACTTTAATTGCACGTGTTTTTGAAGCCGGCATGATTCTGGGCTATCTTTTCTTAAGAGATAAAAAAATACTTTTCCGTATTCGCGATATATTTATGAAAACAGGCTCTCTGCTTGGAGAGTATATCCGTATAAGCATTCCTGTTTTAATAAGCGATGCTATTCTTGCTCTTGGAAATAATTCCGTTGCAATGGTAATTGGTCATCTTGGAGCAACCTTTACTGCGGCAAATGCTATTACAAGCGTAACCCAGCAGCTTAGCACAGTAGTTATTCAGGGTGTAAGCCAGGCTGGTGCAATTGTTACAGGTCATACTCTTGGCAGCGAAGGTCGTGAAAAAACACAGATGCAGGGCTGGCTCTTCCTTGGACTTGGACTTGCTCTTGGAACAATTTCTGCCATCTTCATCATGGCTGTAAGCGAGCCTATTATAAACACCTATAATATTTCGGAAGAAACAAAACAGATTGCACGCCAGCTTATGAATGCCATAAGTCTGATTATAATTTTCCGTGCAACAAACAGCATTATGACAAAGGGAGTCCTGCGTGGTGGCGGCGATACAAAAATGCTCATGATTACAGATAATGTTTTTCTATGGGTGCTTTCACTCCCACTTGGAATTCTTGCAGGCTTTGTATTCCACTGGTCAGCCTTCTGGATTTACGTTTGCCTGAATTCTGCTGATGTAGTAAAAACTATATGGTGTGTCTTCCGTCTTAAGAGTGAGAAGTGGATTAAGAAAATATCCACTGGAAAAGAAAAATAGATTGCCACGGGCTACGCCCTCGCAATGACGAAAGGTTATGTCATTGCGAGCGCAGCGTGGCAATCCACGAATATAAAAAGGTAAGGCTAAAAATTGCAGTGCAATTTTTTTAACGCCTTGCTATAAAACACCGGCCGCCAGCGGCCTTACACAGGAGTTTTTATGTCAAAACCTCGTATAACAATTCATCCAAAATTCACAATCGGTGAAATTTCACCGCGCCTGTATTCTGCTTTTCTTGAACCAATAGGCAATATGGTAAACGGCTTTATGTATAACCCAAAGCATCCTACTGCAGATGAACAGGGCTTTCGTACAGATGTTATAGAGCTTCTTAAAAAGACAGGACTTCCTGGAGTTCGTCTCCCCGGCGGTAACTTTGTTTCTGCCTGGCAGTGGAAGGATTCAAT
>JAFZYR010000107.1 GCA_017616165.1 Treponema sp. | reverse complement strand
TAAACAATCCATTTTTTATACAGTAGAAGAAAACAAAGATAAAACAAATTATGACGGCATTGCGACGGTTACCCACGTCACTAATGGAAACAGAGATCTGGATGCTGTTTTAAGAGAAGAAGACTCTTAATAATGCGGTGGTTTTCTATTAGGAATATCACCTTCCATCGTATTTGACATTTCGCGGATTTTATCAGACATTAATTTTATTTCTTTTTGCAGCTTATCAATAGTTTTAGCCTGTTCAACTGCAACATTCTGAATCTGGTTTACAAAGTCTTCCATGTAAGCAAGCTTCATTTCTATTACAGTCAGGCGGTCGTTGGTTTGGGGTTCCATAGTGTTTGAATTGATTATATCATATTTTACTTATTTGTTATTTTATTCACCATTAATTACAATAATTCTGAAAGCTTTTTCCAGTAAAGTATGCGGTTTCAATTACAGGAGGATTTTTTTATCTATATAATAACTTTCTTAAGCTGCACTGTACATCGATTTCAAATAATCAAAAATATTCTGTCTGTATCTATCAAAATCATTCATACAGTTATCCGGCAATTCAGCCCACAGAGTATTTCTGATTTCATTTTGGATTGTGGCAACAGTTGCATCTTTATCAAACGGACTGTCCATTTGAGCAAGCAGGCCTTTTATTTTCTTTAAAAGTGATTTTGATAATTCCTTGATTTTTTTGATGTCCTGCTTACTCAAATTATCTTTGAAAAGCATATCATAGATTGTAAGTTCTTCGTCATTATCAAAACCTTCACGAACATAACGTTTTTGTTCTTCGTTCATGTCATTTACAGTTTGAAGCAGTTCATTAAAGACTTGTTCGATAACTGCCTTGTCCTGGCTACGGTTATATTCTTCAATAACTTCAAGATAGTGCTTATAGAAATCGATTCGATTAGGATTTGTTTTAAGCATTGCAGCAAGTCGCTGTGCTACAAGCTGGCTTATATCATTAATCACAAGATTCTTGTTTTTGATTTTTGCAAACTCAATGCTAAGTTTATCAAAATCAATATTGCTTATATCAATCACAGCATTCGGTTCTTTTGCATCGTCTGGTGTCTGTTCGGTAGAAATGTATTCATTTACAATTTCTTCAAGGCCTTTCAAGATGTCATCAACATCTACAGGCGGTTTGGCTTTTGTAAGCTGACGGTAAATTGCATCCAGAGCATCGTGCTGTTCTTTTAGTTCCTTAGTGATTTCTGAACGTACTGCATATTTGTAAAGACGGAAGAACTCTCCCGCTTTTGTGCAGAATTCTTTCTTATCTTCTTCTGGAGCGGCTACACAGTTTGCACCAGTCTGAATCATTTTGATTCGTGCAAAGCCTTTTGAGTTTACCAAATCATTAATTTCAAAACCGTGTTGCTTCAAATATTCGATGGCAAGAGCGGCATCTTCATAAATTGCTGCAACAAGTTTATCTCTGTCAATTGTAACTTTATGTCCGCCACCTGCATTGCCCTTTCCGCTTGTGGTATAATCAACAAGTGCTTTTTCAAGAGCGGTTACTATTCCGATATAATCTTCAATAAGTCCGTTTTCTTTGCCGTCATTTACACGGTTAGCTCTTGCGATTGTCTGCATGAGTGTATGTGCCTGAAGTGGCTTATCAAGATACAAAACAGAAAGTGATGGACAGTCAAAACCAGTAAGCCACATTGCACAAACAAATACAACGCGGAATGGATTATCTTCATCTTTGAATTCTTTATCCAGTTCACGGTCCATCATCTTTTTGCGGTGCGGAATAATATCTATATTGTGTTTCTGGAAATATTCAATTTCGCCTTGTTCCTGGCTGATTACAACACACATCTCGGTGCTCTTCATCCAGTCAATCTTTGTCTGCAAATCCTGAAGTTCCTGGTCAGAATCCATCTTAGCAGCAGTGGCTTCAAATTCTGTGATTTTTTCTTTCCAGTATTTCTGGCAAAGCTCCATCATCTGCACACTTGTAAGACGGTCAACAGAAACAAACATTGCTTTTCCAGTCTGCCACACTTCTGAATAATGATTTACAAAATCACGGGCAATTTTATCAAGGCGTTTTGGATTACGAATTATGTGAAGTTCCTGCTTAATAAGATTTTCAACCTTAGTTCGTTTTTCCTCATCATCAATCTGTTCAATAGCTTCAAGAAGTTTTTCGTTTATTTCTGGATTATCAAGGACAAGTTTTTCACCACGATTTTCGTAATAAAGAGGAACTGTTGCATGGTCATCAACGGCACGCTTAAAGTCGTAAATAGAAACATAATCACCAAAGGTACGCTGTGTGATGTTGTCAAAACTAAAAAGCGGAGTTCCTGTAAAACCAATGCGGCTTGCTTCCGGCAAAAGGCGGCACATATTATCTGCATAAACACCGTTCTGGCTTCTGTGTGCCTCATCACTTATCAAAAGAATATCGTGGTCTGTGTGAATTGGCTTTTCGTCAGGCTTATTGAATTTCTGAATCAGCGAGAAAATATAAGCAGGATTTCCTTTGAGTTTTGTAATCAAATCTTCACCGCTTGAAGCAATATATTTTCCAGCCTTTACATTGCCAAGACAACCACAGGCTTCAAAAGTCCCGCTAATCTGTTTGTTCAGTTCTGTACGGTCAGTAAGAATTACGATAGTTGGGGAACCTTCAAGCTTGCGGTGAATCTTCTGTGCCAGAAACAGCATTGAATAACTTTTACCGGAACCTTGAGTATGCCAGAAAACACCAAGCTTTCCGTTCTTAAATTTTCGTGTCTTATAATTCTCAAATGCCTGATTTACACCTAGGAACTGATGGTTTCGCGCAAGAATCTTTACAACTTTTCCGTTTGAATGGTCAAACAAAATAAAATTTTCAAACAAGTCCATAAAGTTCTTTTTGCTGCACATACCCAAAAGCATTGTTTCAAAAGCAACAGAACCTTCTTCATCATCTTCGCTAAGACGTTTCCATTCGTGGAAAAACTTGAACTTTGCACCAAGCGTTCCAACTTTAGCTTCCGGTCCGTTTGCAAACATTATGAATGCGTTGTAATAAAAAAGCTGAGGAATTGTAGAAAGATAATCCTTGTAATTATCGTTGTATGCATTTACTACAGGAATGTCATCTCGTTTAAGTTCAACAAATAAAAGCGGAATACCGTTTACAAAACCAACAATATCTGTACGGCGGTGATAAACTTCACCCCAGATTTTCATTTCCTGCACAGCAAGAAAATCATTCTGCTCCGGATGAGCAAAATCAAAAAGCTGCACTTTGCGTTTTACATAGTTTCCGTTATCATCCTGAACATCAACTTCTATTCCGTCTTTGAAAAACTGATAATTCTTTTCGTTTGTCTGAATTGCAGAGTCAGAAGAGATTTTTGTTGTAAGGATTTTCTGAACCTTTTCAAAAAGTTCGTCAGTCATCCAGTCGTTAAATTTAAATACAGCGTCTTTTAAGTAGCGGGTAAGAAGAATTTCTTTATAAGAAGAGCGCCCTATAGATTTAGGAGAAGAATTATCGCCGAGCACTTCATCGTTATAAGCATAAAATGTCCGCCAGCCAAGCGTATCGCGCAAGAGTTCAATAGCACTGTTCTGAACAAGTTCATTTTCGCTGTATTCGTAGCTCATAGTTTTATTATACCACAGATTGTCAGTTTGTGATTAATTCTCCATTCATTAGTTTTGGAAGAAGTTTATCACGAGCGGATTGTAGATCCTGTATAGATTTTTGACAGTTCAGAATCTTATCAAAATATGGTTTTAGTATATTTGAAAATTTTTCTAAAACTGTTTCAGTTGGAATTATTATTGGCATTGCCTTTACAATCTTTGAATTTATTGCCGTTGAAATTGCAGATGTACTCCCCAAAGAATCATAGTGAAAATTTTTCAGATACAAATACAAATACTCTCGAATAAAAATCTTATCTGTTCCAAAATGAGCGATAGCTTCGTTTGTTGTCATTTCTTCTGTTGCAATAGAAACTCTTCCTACTGTTAATTTAAAACTTAATAAAACGGTATTAGCTGGAATCACTTTTACATTTTTAGATTCAACAGCTTCATTTGTAAGTCTTTCAGTTGTTTCCAAAATGAAAGCATCTGAATTACCCATATCAGCAATAGAAATCCATTTGACTCCATTTGTTTTTGAAAACCATTTTGTTTCATTTCTTGGTGGAGTTTTTCCAATTGTAATTTCAAAATAATCTTCAGCACTAACTTTCTTCCATCCTTCCGGTACACCGTCTACAATCTTTGTATTCTCATGTCCCGGGAAGTTCAGTTTTACAAACCATTCTTTGTATAGTTTCTGCGCCGCTTCTTCCAAAAGTTTAATCTGCTTACGGTTGTTTTCAATCAAATCATCATAAGCCGACAAGATTCCGGCTATTTTTTGCTGGTTTTCTATCGGTGGAAGAGAGATAGGAAGATTATTAATAATTGGAATATTTACATGTGCAACAGTTGCTCCAGTAGCTCGTCCAAGTAATTCGTTCTGTTGTTTTGGAGCTAAAAGATAATACACAAGATAATCAGGATTAACCTTTTCAGGATTTGGTCTAATTAAAACAGTCCTTTGTCCTAGGGCTAATGGTTCCATATTTTCTTTTATTATTGCAACATTTCCTGCAGGAGCTTCTCTTGCAAGAATTAAATCATTTACAGTTGGAGTTATTCTTGCACAACGTTTTTTATAAGCTACTTCAGAAATGCGATGTACACCTTCAAGATTAAATCGCCCTTTACCTATATTTGGAGTACGAATTAAAGCATATCCTGAACCTTCATCTGGTGCAGTTGAATGAGGACAATCTACAATATTTAAGCATACTTCACTTAGTTTCATTATTTACCTTTTAATTCTAAAAACTTTTTCTTCCATGCCCTAGAAGGTCTTTTACAAATATGGTCTTCAGATGCAAATGCACAGACATTTTGTAAATAATTGTTTGCACAAATACTTGGATTATTTGCTCTACAACCAAATGTCTGTTCTTCTGTATCTAATTCGTGCAAAGGTGCATTTAATGGTATTTTCAATTCTTTTTCAGTCATTTTCTGCTCCAGTTATAATTGTCCAATGGCCGCCGTTTGGTGCGCCTTCGTGTTTAATATAACCTTCATTTTGCATCTCATTCAGCATCTTTTTTACAGTTGTATGTCCTGTGGCGCAAAGTTTTTCAAGCTCTGGAATAGTTATATTTTCATTTTCTTTGATTGCATCATAAATAATCTGACATTTTTCAGGCCACTTTTTAGGCCACTTTTTAGGCCACTTTATTGTTTTCAGGCCACTTTTTGGGTCAGTTACATGGTCATTTTCAACTGGTTCAACTCCATAATTCATATTCTTAAAAGTTACGCTAAAAGAATACGGATTTGAATTGAATACAGGAAGATTATCATCTGTATAATTTGGCGCGAACTTTACTGCATCAAGAATCTTTCTAAAACCACTGCCTCGTCGTTCCATAATATCCATACGAGTCAGTAAGTCTGCAATTACAGGATTGCGTCTTGTAGAAACTACATTATCAAGTTCCTGCTCTTGAACTGGAATACCGTCATACATTCCGCCCGGATTCTGAATTACAATTCTGTCATCAAAAATATCTATATGAATCTCGCTTCCTAAAACACCGTAGTCGCGGTGAACAAGTGCATTTACCATTGCTTCATGAATTGCTCGTTCAGGGAAGTTTTCTTTTTCTACTCTTGTAGTTGGCAACTTATACCAGATTTTCTGATTATAGAGTTTGATAAAATTCTCACCATCATTCAAAAGCTGCAAAATGCTTCCGCTGAATTCTTTGTCGTCAATTGCATCAAAAGTGCTTGGTGCTTTTGTAAGTCCGTTCCAGCGAGTACAGAAAATGCGTGAATGAAAGAAAGGACAGACATCTGTAAACAATGCTCCTGCATTAGTCAAATAACCGTCTTTTGTTTTTAATCCGAATGACAGATAATCTTGTGGCTCAATCCTTTTTCCGGTTTTACTGTAATAAAGAGATTCAAAATAGGTAAAGCTAAAATCTTTTGCTTCGTATTCTGATTTCAATGTATCCCACGTTCTGTTTGTACCTTTAAGAATTAGTTCATGCAAAATCGGCGTATCTGCCTGAACAGAAGAAGAGCCAGCTCGTATGAATGTAATCTTTGTCTGATTTTCAATTAGATAATAAGGAGTGTTTAATCCGCCAGAGACTTTTAATACAAGAACGGTATTTCCGTCTACTGTGTCCGGCTTAAGCACAAACTCAGGCATTGGGCTGATTCTGTCTTTAATGCAATCTGTGATAAATTCAATTTCGCCCTGTAAATCGGCTATAGGACAATACTGGCGGTTTTCATCATCAATTCCAAAAATCAAAGCGCCGCCAATTCCATTAGCAAATGCGCTAACACTTTTGAGCCAGCTTTTAGTTTTCTTATGTTCAACTTCACGCTTAAAGTCGCATTCTGTATGTTCAAGCTTAAATTTGCTTAAATCTAAGTTTTCCATCAGTTACGCCTCCAGCCCCAGGTCTTTCAGATTTGCATTTATGGTTGCCATAAGGTCGTTGCTTTCGTTCTGAAGTCTGTTTAATTCTGCGTGGATCTCTTTCATGCGTTCTTCAAAGTTTTCATCATCTTCCTGTACTTCTGCAACCCCAACATAGGCACCCGGTGTGAGGGAATAATTCTTTTCTGCAATTTCTTTACGAGTGGCGATTTTACAGAGACCTGGAATATCTTTCCATTCACCAGAGCCAAACTTTTCTGTAAGCCAGAGGGCATCTTTGGCAACAATAAGAATCTCATTGATATCTGTTATAAGGCCTTCAAGAGTTTGTAAAATATTTTTCTTTTCTCGTTTTGCAATATTTGCAGTTTTCTTGTCGCCTGTTTTTAGAGCCTCATCTATCTTCTTATCAAAGGCTTCTTCATGCTGTTTCTGTTCATTTTTGATATTCTGAATTTCTTTTTCAATTGCATCGTTTACTTTTGTAAAATCATTTTCATCTTTGCAAATTTCTAATACAGAAGACATGTCTCGGTCAATGTAAATTTTTGAAATTTCCGTAAAGTATTTACAGTAATCATTTATTACAGCTTTGTATTTCTCTGTTTCTCCACGGTAAAGATGAACAATACAACTGAGGTTTTTAATCTGCCATTTTGTCCATTCATTAAGATTGCGGTCTATTACAGTAAAGTAATTTCTGGCATCTATAAAAAGCACCTTATCCTTAAGCTCATCTTTCTTTCCTTTATCAAAGAACCAGAGAGTACAAGGAAGACTGAGAGTGTAGAAAAAGTTATTTCCAACGCTGAGAATTACATCAACATCACCAGTATCAACAAGCTTGGAACGAATATCGCGATCGGCATGCTGACTGTCTGTAGCAGAAGATGCCATAACAAAACCGGCACGACCAGTCTCATTCAGATATGCATAGAAATAGCTTATCCAAAGATAGTTTGCGTTTCCTATTTCTTTTGTTTTTTCATTGTAGCCTGGAAGTCCAAATGGAAGGCGACCTGCATTGAGAGCGGCTTCGTATTTTACTTTATTAACATTGAATGGTGGATTAGCCATTACATAGTCGCACTTTCCTTCCAGTTTATGATAATCATTGTAAAAGGAATTGGCTTCATCACCGCTAATGATTTTTGCATTTAAGCCGTGGACCGCCATGTTCATTTTACAAAGCTTGGCATTAAACTCAACTTTTTCCTGACCAAAGAAAGTAAGCTTGTCGCTGGCATTAATTCCGTTTGCATTTACAAAATCACCGGAACTTACAAACATACCGCCAGAACCACACGCAGGATCAAGAATCTTTCCATGTGTCGGCTGAATAATGTTTACAATCATTCGGACAAGAGATTTTGGAGTAAAGAAAACTCCATCATCACTAGCGATATTTTTTGCAAACTTGTTCAAGAAATATTCATATATACGGCCAATAACATCGTCTTTAATTTCGTTGAGTGCGTCGTTATTAAAAAGGCGGAGAAGGTCTTTTAAAAGGTCATTCTTAAAGATTGTCTGATAGTTTTTTGGAAGAATACCAGAAAGGTCAGAACATTCTTTTTCGATTGCTTCCATTGCCTTGTCTACGGCTTCTCCAAGATTCTTTTCTTTTGGAAGATTCAATAGATAATCATAACGGGCATTTTCTGGTAGGAAAATTGCACTTTTAGATTTAAAATCACTGGATTCAACAGGGAGTTTTACTCCGTTACGACTTGGACGGTCCTTGAGAATTTCTGCCTCTACATATTTAAAACGTGTGAATGCATAACGAAGATAGATAAGTCCAAGAACCGGCATACAGTATTCCTGTGAACTGAGCTTTGAACCTTCTCGTAATGCATCTGCACTTTCCCAGAGGTCATCTTCTAGTGATTTTATATTGTTTTGGGCCATAAATAATTCCTTTTTGCTTAAGTAATTATATCATGATTTTATTATTTTTATATACAAATCTAATGATTTCTTAATAAGTTTTAGAATAATCAAAGCTCAACATCCTTCATCTATAGCACATACATTATACCATCTATCCTGCATCAACTAACGCTACAGGGTAAATTCCCTCAACAAAACCATCTATGCAACCTTGCACAATTCCCCCTTATAAAACGACATTCCAAACACTGCACAATATTGCACACGACTTTTATGTGTGCAACATTGCGCAGTGTTTTTTTGACAAGGGGGATTCCAGAGCAGTTTCCAAAGGCGGCCAGCCTTTGCTTTATGAAATATCGAGAGGACCTTCGATATTTCATAAAGTCGGCGTGTACACTTAACTTACACTTGTACACGCCGAGTAGAGGTTCGAAGGGGACAAAGTTCCCTCGCAAGATTTGCAAAATGATGGCACAATAGTGCCAGCACTTTTGCGAATCTTGCCACAGTAAGTGGCACAAAAATGTGCCAGAAACCGACCAACTTCTAAGGTCGGATTCTGCATGTTTTAGTGCCGATTACTGTGTGGTTTTAAGTGTGTGCAAGGTTGCACAGTCATCTATCATTACCTTGAGTAAACTCCCGTAAGAACTTCGTTTTTATACGCATCTTTTCTTGGGAGATCAGGATATTCGTCCGCTATTTTAGCAGCAAGAACATTATCATAAGGGATGCTCAGAATATTAAAGCTAATAGGAGCCAAATCAGATGATCCGAGTTCTCCTTCTATAACAAGTGCATGGCATCTAGGCAACCCCAAAGAATTGCCTACGCTTCCGGTATTGATGGCATATCCTAAATCCATTTCTCTTATGTATGGCATATGACAATCTGCACAAATGAATCCCCCATGCAGTTTTCCTTTTGCATCTGTGAAACCGGGTCTATACTCATCCATACTAAGATATGAATGATAGTTTTCATCAATAGGTCGTCCATGAAAAAGTCTGAAACTAATTCCACTGATTATTACTTCCGCTTCAGCCGGCAGAGATTCCAGCCAGTCTAACCGTTCCTTTCCAAGCTGATTCCAGTAAAATGCATTATGCTCATGACCAGGAGGACACTTCTTTGACCATTCAACCATAAGCATATCCCAATTTCCCGAAAGATAATGATTACAATGTGCTTTTACCCAATCAATAGTCTTGTCACTTTCTGGACCTTTTCCGACAGCGTCACCAAGAAACCATATATCATCAGGTCGTATTTTATTGATTTCTTTTTCTAAAGCCAGGGTTGCTGGCATATTTCCATGCAAATCAGCTATAAACAGAATTTTATCCAATTTTACATTTTCCTTTTAGGTATATTTTAATGTCAAATGATTCACTTCGTCTATTGATTTTTATTTCATCATCCTGTCATCTTTTGTCCATGACGATTCCTTTAAGTAACTGATTGCTTCATTAAGTTCTTGTATATAATCTTCAGGAGTTTTATAGGAATCTTTGTGATTCTTAACATATTTTTTTTCATGTTCCTTGATTTTTATGATCCCTGAATTATTATTTATAAGCTCAGATTCATATTCAGCCCTGCCATCCTTTTTTGCAATTTCAAGTTCGGTCTCATACGATTTTTCTATCATCTTACCGTAACAAGTTTGCGTGATTCTTAATGTCGCAAAAATACCAATCACAAGACAGATTAATCCAATAACCACATATTCCACTATTGCCCTTCCAATATGGATATTTGTCAGATCATTATCAATACTAATGAGTTTTGTATTTATACCCACGGTTTTATTTGAAATAGTTTCGGAAAGGCTATCTAGGAGCTTTCTGGTTGTTTCGACATTGGGTTTAATACTGTCCATGAGGGAAGCAGCTTTTTCTTTGATGATTCTGTCGGCCTCGTTACCAAGACATACCTGAATATCCCTTACGTTTTGGAACTGCTGGTTTGCTAACTGGTTGGTCTGGTTGCGTTCGTCCATTATCTGGTTGTGGATGTTCTGCTGGTTGTCCAACATCTTTTTGAGCTGAACGTTCAGCACGTTCTGAATCGATTCTGGCAGAGTACTGTTCGAATCCTTGATTGAAGTCAATAACTTTTCCATCTGTTCCATTTTCTCGTTGTTCTGTATTAACTGTTGTAACACCATTGTGTTTGTTGATGATTCCATGTATTAAATCCTCCTTGGTCTGGAAATCTTTTAGCTCGGGAAAATACTGCGCAAGCTTGTACAAACGAACTTTGCATTTTTTCTCCCC
>JAFZYR010000106.1 GCA_017616165.1 Treponema sp. | reverse complement strand
TTTTGCAATGCTCGCCATGTCCGGAGATTTAGGAGGAGCCGCAGGTCCAGCTATAGTTGGAAACATCTCTCAAGTTTTCAGCAACAACCTTAAGGCAGGCCTCCTTGCCGGAACAGTTTTCCCTGTTGTTTTGATTGTGATGATTCTGTTGATTCCGGTTATTAAGAAGGCTGAATCTCGTCGTGAAAATTAAATATGTTATATCAGTTTTATAAAAAACATGATATAATTAAAAAAGAAGGATAAAGAAATTGCCAACAGTATTTGTGGAAGGGCCATACAGATTTTATTTTTTCTCAAGAGAAGAAACTCGTAGACATGTGCATGTTGCGTCCTCTGATGGGGAAGTAAAAATCTGGCTCGAGCCTGAAATAAGTGTTGCAAAAGTTGTTAATCTTTCAGCGTCCGAAGTAAATACAATTCTTGAAATTGTTCAGAAACGAAAGGAGGATATTAATGCAGACTGGAACAAGCACTTTAGTAGCAACTAAGACAGAAGTAACAAATATCTCACCTTTTGGAATCTGGATTCTAACTAACGATAAAGAATATTTTATCAGCTATAAAGATTATCCTGTATTTAAGACAGCAACAATTAAACAGATAGCAGAAGTTTCAACAGACTTTTCGGGTAATCTTCATTGGGAAGAACTTGATGCTGATATAGAACTCGAAAGTCTTGAAAATCCTGAAGACTATCCTTTAATCTATCGATAGAATGAATTACAAATCTTATTTCTTCAATGAATCCTTATAAGTTTTAAAACGCAAACTCACAGAATATACAAATTCTTCATTATCAATCATCTGCAGAATGGTTTCTTCTGAAGCCCACTTTGCGTCTATGGTTTCTCCAGGTTGAAGAACAATGTCCGAAATCTCTACATCTTTATTCAACAAAAACAAATCGAGGAAATAATTTTTGTGCTGGTAAGTTGCAAAAAGCTGCAGCTCCGATTCCTGGCTCTGAATGCCTGTTTCTTCCTTCAGTTCTCTGACTGCGGATTGTGTTGTGGTTTCACCCGCAAGTGTACCACCACCTGCAAATTCCCACAGATTTCCAGCTTTCTTATCTGGATGTCGCTTTGTAATCAAAAACTCACCTTTAGAATTCCTGACCCAAATTTCACAACTCACATAATACTCACCTTCCGCAAATGCTTCCCCCCGAACATGAGTTCGATTCAGAGGCTTTCTGTCTTTATCATATAAATCCCAAAGTTCCATAGTGCTTCCTTATTCATTTTAAGTATAACATCTCTTTTGCATTTTTGATATAATTAGTTTTATGGTAGATCACAAACAAAAAGCATTAGATTATTTTTCTCAGAAATTGCATTGTTCGCAGTCGGTTCTTGCGGCTTTTGCAGAAGAGTGTGGAATTACAGAAGAGCAGGCACTTAAGCTTGGAAGCTGTTTTGGTGGTGGCATGCGCAAGGGTGAGGTATGCGGTGCAGTTACCGGAGCGTTGATGGCATTAGGATTATTGTGCGGCCAGAAAGCTGCCGGTGACACAGAAGGACGCCTTTCTTCAAATAAAGTGAATGATTTAATGATGGACCGCTTTAAAGAAAAATGCGGTTCTTATATCTGTAATGATTTATTAGGTTGCGATATTTCAACAGACGAAGGTAAGCAGCATTGTCTCGAAAATAAATTGTTCACCGAGTTCTGCCCAAAAATGGTTGCCACTGCTGTTGAAGTAGTTGAAGAAATCATAGCCTCACAGGAATAAGAAAATGACCACAGAAGAAAAAGCTGCAAAGATTATTGAAGATATTCGCGGCCAGACAGGCACAAATCCAATAAGGATGTTTAAGGCTCTTACAAAAAATGATTACATCAATATTCATGGACCTGAGCATCATATTCTGGACGGTGCCTGCTTGCTCATGGCATATCACAACGCTGGCGGTAAAATCGATATTGATGAAGCTTTGAAAAAGATTCTTTACGAAGGCCTGCGAATGCCTGGTGCAATGTGCGGGCTTTGGGGAATCTGCGGAGCCATAACTTCAATTGGAGCGGCGCTTGCTATTATTGACGGAACAGGCCCTCTTAGTGCAGACGGCACTTGGGGAAACCACATGGCATTCACCTCAAGCGCAATCGGTGAGCTTGGAAAAATAAACGGTCCAAGATGTTGCAAGCGTGATGCCATGATTGCTTTTAAGCATGGAATAGAATATGTAAATCAACATTACGGTGTACAGCTTGAATATGAAAATCAGACCTGCGAGTTTTCTTCACAGAACCAGCAGTGCATTAAGGACAGGTGTCCGTTTTATAATAATTAAAATTTGGAAGGGATAATGCTCGATAGAACGATTCCGTTTTGTAATACAATCATGAAATGCTCTGCTTACACATACAAGGAGGTAGAATTACCGGAAGGTTTTTCTATAGATTCATATCAGCCTGGGTATGAAAAAGGATGGGCAAAGCTTGAATATGCCATTGGTGATTTTGTTTCAGTAACGGAAGCAGAAAAGTATTTTGTTGAAACTTATCTGAAAAATTCCGACCTCTTCCAGAATATACTCTTTGTGTTGAATAAGGATAAAGATGTTGTCGGTTCGTGCATCGCATGGCAAGATATGCAGGGAACAAACAGTGTCTCTTCTTTGCATTGGCTCGTCGTTGATAAACGGTATCAGAGAAATGGTCTGGGAAGGGCGCTCACCACTGCTGTTATGAATATTTATGCAGAGCACGGAGCTTTTCCTGTCTATATCCATACACAGCCATGGAGCTGGAAAGCAATACTTTTGTATAATTCAATGGGATTTAAGCTGCAGAAAACAGATACTTTTTCACATTATGAAAATGAATATGACAAAACTGTGTTTGAACTCAAGAAAATTGTAACAAAAGAACAATATGAACAGCTGCAACTGTCATCAGAATAACGTAGGAGTAAATAAAAATGAACAATAAACCCGTTGCATTTTTCAGCGGATTCCCAGCTCGCAGATTTACACCTGAAATTGCTGAGCGTCTGAAAAAAGATTTGCCTGTGCGCCATTGTATTGTATTTATTACTGCCTGCCCGGTGGACTTTCAGCGGAATGATGAGGATTCAGCCGGAATGCACGGGATGTTTGTAGAATACGAAATGGGCTTTGAAAAGTTCTGCGTAGTTGATACAAGAATGGATCCTGCCGATGCGCAAAAGTGGGCCCGTGAAGCTGACTGCATCTTTCTGATGGGCGGTGGTTCCTGCTCCGAACAGATGCAGCTGATGCGTGATAAAGGTATTTATGAAATTGTCCGCGATAATCCTGCCATGGTTTTAGGTGTGAGCGCCGGATCTATGAACATGGGAAAAATCACGGTGGATGTTTTTGAATCTCTTGTTCCGTATGAAGGTCTGGGCTTTGCAGATATTACCATGATCGGCCATTTCAGCTATGATGATATAGAACGGCTGCGGCTGATGAAGCAGGCTTCCATAGACCGCCCTGTCTGTGCCATGGAAGATGAAAGCGCCATTTTTATAAGCAACGGAAAGGTCGAAATAATAGGTACGATTCATAAAATTGTGAAAGAAGAAATCGGGCCGTTTACAAAAGAAGATGTCAGGTTTTGAGTCACCACTGGAGGTATTATGACAATCATCAGTAAAACAAAATACGAAGCTTCAGAAGCAGAAATTAAAGAATTGTTTTCTTTTCACAAGATGGGGAATGTAACAGAAATAAAAGCTTTGGGCGCTGGAGAATTTAATTCTGTTTACAAGGTCACCTGCGATAACGGTAATAGCTACGCATTAAAGATTGCTCCTCCACAAAACGCAAAGGTGCTTAGTTATGAAAATAACCTGATGAAATCTGAGGTCTTCTGGTATTCGCAGATGCATGAAAAAACAGACATACTCTGTCCTAAAGTTTTTGTGTCTGATTTTTCAAAAGAAATTATTAAGAGCAACTGCTTCATTATGGAAATGATGAAAGGCGTGCCAATCTGGAAAGCAGGAATTACTGACGCGGATTACGAAGACATCCAGAAGCAGAAAATCTCAATGCTTACAAAAATCCACAAAATTGAAAATGACGGATTCGGCTACATTCAAACTGGGCTTGCACCTACCTGGTATGAGGCTTTGAAAAAAATGGCCCAGAACCTTGTTACAGATTGCAAAAACCTTGGTCACCAAACTCCTGATGGAGAAAAGTTTTTGAGCTTAATAGATAAACATGAAAAGCTTCTTCGCGCAGTGCCTTGCAGAATGGTAAACTTTGATTTTTGGGACAGCAATATTCTTTATGATACCGAGTCTAAAAAAATCTGCTGGATAGATCCTGAACGCGGATTTTGGGGCGACCCGGTTGCTGATTTTATAACCTTCGCGCCTGGACAAAAATCACCTCTTTCAGCTAAACCAAAAGTGCTTGATGCATACAATGAACTGGCCCGGGAAAAAATCCTTTTGAGTGAAGAAACAGAAATCAGATATGCTCTTGCGGTTTGTTATCTTGCGCTTATTGAGGAAGTCGAAAAATATGCAAGATACGAACCAGATAATCCGACTTACATTCGAAACACAGTTGATGCAAAAGATATGTATGAGATGGCTTTTAAAATTCTTTAGGGACGAAAATGTTTGATATAAATGATTATGTACAAAAATTGATTTCTCAATGTAAGGATGCCTTTGGCGA
>JAFZYR010000105.1 GCA_017616165.1 Treponema sp. | reverse complement strand
GAACTGGGCCGTTCATTGCAGACATAAGCATAGCAATAAGCTGGTTCTTGCCAGGTACCTTAGAATAAGCTTCAATCTTAGCTGCATCATAGATTTCGTTGGCAATGCTTGCACCCTTAACACTGAGTGCTGGTGTATCTTTTGCAAAGTCAAAAAGAACCTTTGCAACTTCGTTTGAATCCTCTTTTGCCATAGCAACAACAGTAGGACCCTTAAGATAGTCGGCAACGTTTTCTACCTTCATATCTTCGAATGCAATGCGTGCAAAGTTGTTCTTTACAACCTTAAGAACTGCATTCTTTTCACGAAGCTTATCTCTAAGAGCAGTAATCTGCTCTACTGTAAGACCGCGATAGTCAGCGAAAATGAAGTCGCTGTAATCAGCAAATGTCTTTTTTGCGTCTTCAATAGCCTGAGCTTTAGCAGGCTGAATTTTCTTTGCTCTTACTGCCATTATTCGCCTTCCTTATAATCAACCCAAACACCTGGGCCCATAGATGAACTGATTGATACAGAGCGGATAAATCCGGCAGCTGCACCAACAGGCTTTTTCTTGCTTACTTCTGAAAGAAGTGTAGAAATGTTAGCAACGATTTTGTCTGCATCCATTGAACACTTTCCTACAGCAATGTGAACGATACCAGTTTTGTCTGCGCGGTATTCTGTACGACCCTTCTTAAGTTCTGCAACTGCTTCACCTACGTTAGGAGTTACAGTTCCAGTCTTAGGGTTAGGCATCAAACCTTTGCGTCCGAGTACCATACCAAGACGACCTACATCCTTCATCATATCTGGAGTAGCAACACAAACGTCAAAGTCGAGCCAGCCGCCCTTTACTTTTTCGATGTATTCGTCTGATCCGGCAAAAGCGGCACCAGCATCCAATGCTTCCTTAACTTTGTCTTCCTTACAGAAAACAAGAACTTTCTTTTCGCCACGGAACTGATTAGGGAATACCAATGTATCACGAACAGTAGCATTTTTTTCAAGACGAACAGAAATGTGTGCTTCTACAGTTTCGTCGAAGTTAGCAAATTTCATGTCCTGAACCATTTTACAAGCTGAAGCTACATCATATTTCTTTGAAAGATCATACTTTGCAGCAGCTGCGTTATATTTCTTTCCATGTTTCATATTACTGCTCCACCTCTACGCCCATACTGCGTGCAGTACCGGCAATGATTTTCTTTGCTGCTTCAATATCGTTTGCATTGATATCTGGCATCTTTGTTTTTGCGATTTCTTCAAGATCTGCCTTAGACAATGTAGCAACCTTGTCGCGAAGAGGATTTCCTGAACCCTTTTCGATCTTACAAGCTTTCTTAATAAGAACTGCTGCTGGAGGAGTCTTGAGAATGAATGTGTAAGTTTTGTCCTGGTAAACTGTGATTACAACAGGAATGATGAGTCCGCGTTCCATTGTCTTTGTTCTGTCGTTGAATTCCTGAACAAACTTAGGTGCGGAAACTCCGTGAGGACCAAGTGCTGGACCAATTGGAGGAGCTGGTGTAGCCGCTCCTGCAGGACACTGCAACTTGATAATAGCCGAAACCTTTTTTGTAGCCATTTTCTTTCTCCCAATATTGGTGTGTAAGCGTCATATAGACTACTTACTAACGAGATGCCTATGTCCAACGGACCTGCACCTCTCCCAAAAACAGGATTTATATGATTTGCATTTGGGGTGCAAATCCCTGATTTTGCCTTGTAAAAGAACTTACGCCTTTTCTACCTGGAGGAATGTAACTTCTACCGGAGTAGGACGTCCGAAAATCTGAACTTCTACGCTCAGCTTTTCCTTTTCGAGATTAATCTCTTTAATAGTACCTGTAAATGATGCAAATGCACCGTCATT
>JAFZYR010000006.1 GCA_017616165.1 Treponema sp. | reverse complement strand
CTTCTGACAGTCTGCAAGTCCGCTGATTATGTAATCAAAACGCTGCTGCAAAGTCTGTCCGTCTGAACCTTTACATTCCCCATAACCGCGGGCAAGTGCCTGACCAACTGCCGCAAGATAATGCCCTATTGTATGACCACCAATTCGTGTGTTTTCCCAGCCGCTGTAAGAAGAGCTGGCCTTTGTATTTGGAAGCCCCGCAGTAACTCTGAAGTTGTACAAGAGCTTGTCGGGATTAAAGGTATTAAGAAAATCAATATCCTTTTGGGTAATGTCGTTCAAAAAGTCATCTCGAATTGTAATCTGTGCTGGCGCAAATTCCTGCAGATTACAGAAGTAGGTTTGTTTGATCTGTGGGTAATATAAAGGTTTTATTGGCATATAAAGGTCTCCTGTCATTGCGAGGAGCGTAGCGACGTGGCAATCCACATATCAAAATGCCTTTTTATTCGTGGATTGCTTCGCTTCGCTCGCAATGACGCTCTAAATTCCATCACAAAATGGCCCTGGAATGATTTTTTCGCCCCGTTTTTTACCAGAATAATCAGTGTCAAACGTAATCGGCGTACCATCCGGGTTTTCAAACTTTTCTTCCGGCTCAAAGGCCATCTTCATGTCGTCGGTGTGCAGGAGCTTGCAGGTTGGCATACCGCCGGCCGCAGCACCCATCACCTTATACAAATTAGTCTTAAGCTTAAAGTCGCCGTCGGCTTCTTCAACAGCAAGCTCGACCTTCTCGCCTTCTATCACAACAGCATCAGGTTCTTTTTCTTTTGACATCGGACGAGCACCATTCAAATAAACATTTCCGCCAGCCCATACAGGAAGCTCTGCATAATACTTATCTGTTGTAACAGCACCCTGACCGCAGTAGCCTTCAAACTGAGCATTCCACTGTTCAAAGGTCGGGAACTTTTCGTATACAAAGGTACCTGCCAGAATGTTTCCGTCATCCCAGTCGTTGTTGTTTGCAATGTTGTTATCCATGCCTTTTTTGAGCGCAGGACGAATCGGCTGTTGAACAAAGATGTTATTGTAAACTCTGGTGTCCCCATGCAGGATTGTCATAAAGCCGGCAATCTCTGTCTGGTGCGGCACGTGATAAGGCGTGTAGCGTGGAGAAGGCTTTGTTGGAGCACCGTTGTTTGTTCCCTTTCCAATGGCAACAATTCCACCATAAATAATATTGTGAACTAGGGCCACACCCTGGGTCGCAAGCTTAAGTGCCCTGTCAGACAGGAAGATATTGTTATCAACCAGCGTTGGTCCATGGCTGACTTCAATGAACAAGTCCTCTGCGCAGCCGACCATGCTTTCATCATTCTGATTATATTCCTTTGGGACAACGTTGTTGTAAAAAAGATTCTGTGTAACGCGGGTGCCCTGTGCCTGCCAGTCGAGCCACATTCCTCGTGTACAATCGTGAATCACATTGCGGCGGTAGATACAGTCAATTGCCGCATGCATTTTAATTCCGCCAATTTCGCAGCCGGCAAGATTCTGCTTGTTGTTTATGTGATGAATATGACAGTCTTCAACCAGCGAGAAAACCCCACCCAAGTGACCTACAATTCCAGTCTGACCGCAATCATGAATATTACAGCGGCGGATTATGTGAGAACCAATGCGAGCCTTTGTCCAGCCTTCACGCTGAGCCTGGCAGATACAATCGCGTTCTGTCTGAGCACCGTCCTTGTATTTCCACTTAAGCCACTTGTTGTCGTTTTCAGGCTGAAGATATTTACCAAGAGAAATACCCGAGCACTTTGCTTCAAAAACTTCGCAGTCTTCGATGATCCAGCCCTTTGACCAGTGAGGGCCAATCATTCCTTCCTGGTAGGCTGTAGGAGGTGCCCACTGAGTTGCTGCTTTAGAAACCTTAAAACCGCTCAAAGTAATATAACCGCGGCCTTCTTCCTTTGGATAAAAACAGGCCTGGCGGGCAGTGATTTCTACATCCTCATTATTCGGGTCCAGCCCCTGAAAATTTGCATAAAAAACGGTTTCATCAGCCGCTTCATCCTGCTGGGCGTGCCATTTATACACAGAAAACTCGTGGTCCCAAGAAGGAACACTAATTGCAGCAGCCTCAACCTCATCAATTGACTGCACTTCGTACATAGATTTGCCGTTCAAAAACACATCACCAGTATGCGCAGTCATAAAAGCAATAAACCAGTCGCCGCTTACAAGCTCTTTATAAGGGTTATATTCCCCAAAAATCTTATTAGGAACGCGGGCGGTATAAACCTTGCTGTCTGCCCCGCCATACTGTGTCCACCCGGTCAGCGGTTCAGCACCGGTTATATGAGCCCCAAGAGGAACTTCGGACTTATAAACAATTCGCTTGTCCTCTGTTCCACCATTCACAGGATTTACCCATTCACGATAAACACCGGGAGCAACAATAACTTCATCTCCGGCAACAGCAATTTGAGCTGCCTCGTTAATTGTTTTAAACGGCTTTTCTTTTGAACCATTTCCGTGGTTCTCAACTTTTGAGTTTACATAATAAATCATAATTTTTCCTTGTGCGGACCCTTCGACAAGCTCAGGGACCGCGCTTGTTTGTCATATTCGGGCTTGACCCGAATATCTATTTAATATCTTCGTTTACATGCTCTGGCGGCTGCTCTAGAACCGAAGGATCCTGCAATATGCCCTGAAGCTTTCGGCAAGCCATTGCAAACTGCACGCCTTCGGCAATTCGTTCATCCATAACCAGACCAATAGGAATAACCTTTTCAAACACAATTTCTCCGTGTCGTTTTACAGGATCATCGCGTGTGTTTCCCATAGCCATAATCATAGAGGTTGTACCAAAATTGTAAACGTGATGGAAAATATAGTTAGTACCAATACTGGCAAGATTTGTAATAGTCATTGTACAGTGGAAAGGACTTGCATCAATAACTGACTTAGGAAGCCATCCGTGCTTATCCATCCATTTAATAAAATTAATACCGCCGCGAGCCAGACCCGGAATAGAAAGCAGAGTTGCCATAAGCTTATCGGTAGAGTTGGTTTTTCCTGCCCCGCGGTTCGTGTTGATATATTCGTCCAGAACTTCCTGAATCTGGTAAATGGTCATGTCCGGCTTAAAGTACATCTTGTTCATAGTACCTTCGGTTTCACCAGGCTTAAGAACAACCATACCAATAGCAACCTCGTTTCGAGCATAAAGAGTTTTATTTACAACAAAGCGATTCAAAAACGGATATTCCGCCACAGTTCTTACATAAGCCGCAATGATTATGGCAAGGTGACTGAATGTATACCCCTCGTCCTTTTTTCGTCTCATGTACTTTCTGATAGGGTCCTGCTGAACAGTAAGCTCAATCATATTCATAGCGTCGCATCGATCAACCATGATGTGCGAAATGAGCTTATACATAGGGTCAATAGTTTTGATTTTTCGTCCGTCTTTACGCATTTTTTGTATTCCTCGCTGTTATTATCAATAGTAACCACAATTATACCACGAGTTTGAGGAATTACAAAATAAATTTGTTTGCCAGAGCCGGAAAATCCTACTTCATCTGTGCGGTTTCGATGTAGCCGGTTGAACCCTTTGTTACAGCATAGCCAAGGATTGGGTTCTTGGAACCGTTACCGTAGACTTGGCCGCCAGTTTTATATCCATAAGATTTGCTATTGCTTACCATTCTATAAAATGATTCTTTATATGATAATTCCGTTATTCCAATATTTGACCCACTTGGTTGTAATCCGTCTTTGGTTGAATATGTTATTACTCCGCTATTATCCTTCCATACACCAATATTAATATGATCAACAGAAACTTTACTTGATGTAGGAATAACACTAACTTCCCACGCCCCTGTAAACGCTTCTTCATTTGTAGATTCCATAAGTGTTTCTGTTATATCACTAGCATCCAAGGACTTTGTTCCTGCCCAATGAGCTGTTTTTGGTTTTCCGCAACTACCCGCATAATAACTAATATACGGAATAGGTTTGTTATTTGTGTCTAAAGCTACATCTATATTAATTTCTGTTCCAATAATTCCATAAGAGTCTACCACACAGGTATTTGCATCTTCTGGAGAAGAATAATCAGCCATATATGCATACCACAAATCTCCGCCTAATCCATCATAAGCAGCAATATGAACACCATTATTTTTATCTACAACAACCTTACAATATTCTCCAATTCCATTTCCTTCGCCAAAAACAGGAACTGGTGCGCTCCATCCTGTAGCACTTTGTGAATAAGTTCCAACAGAAATTGATTTAGGAGCTTCATTATATGAATACAACATTTGATTATTTTCAGCATCCCACCATACTACAACTACAACATCATCGCTATTTGCACCATCTTCAATAGCTGCAATGCTAACATATTTTCCAGCATTTACATTATCGCCGCCTGTTGTAGTAACTGCTGTTGTAACTTTTGTTTTTTTATCATTCTTTGTATACTTATTTATAGTTTGTCCTGCTATCAAAGAATTATGCTCAAGTCTATAATTACCAAGATGCGCTTCAAGTGTATTTTTTCCGTTTGATTCTCCGTTATTACCATCCTTATTTTCTCCATAGTAATCTCCCAAGAATGTTGCAATCTGTGCTGAGGTATTCCTATTTGTATACCAATCAGGATTCTTTGTTTTAGGCATATATCCCCATTTGAAACGAATTTCGTTATTAATTTCATCATAATATGCCAGATATAAAGTTGTTTCATCTTCTGTAGCAGCTGTAGTTGTTAATGAAGGAGAGCGTATTCTTTCTTTATTAAAATTTCTAGTAAGATTTCCTTCACTGTCATAATCTGCCTGAGCAATCCACTCTAATCTATATTGATTAAGACCATCGTTATATCCATTTACATCACGGTTAGCATATCCCCAACGACTGGTCATAATTCTGAAAGTATCTGCACGGTTATCTGCAATATCTCCTCCGGCTGCTGTTCCATAAGAATATCCTAGTTTATCGTAAGCAAATCCTACGCTTGTCCAGAAATCATAACCTCCAATAAACAAATCGTATGAATAAGTAGAATCTCCATTATTTCCATTTGGCATACTGTAATACAAAGTACCATTAACAAATGCAAAACCAACATCATGAGTCACAGGATTAATAGCCATAACAGGCTGTGTTGCATAACCATTTACAGGCTTTACCGCCGTTGGATCAATCTCCCAAACATCCAGTTCCACATCATCCGTGAGCAGATTGTTGTTATCGCCATTAGGCTGGCGGTTGTAATAGTTGTCGTAAACGGTCTTGTCGCCGGTTACGCTGCTGGTTGTGCCAGCATAAGAACCCTTTGCGTCTGAATTATTGGCGTTGTTCTGAATAGGAACACCATTAACCAAAAGGGTTATTGCACCGGAAGACGGCACATTTGCTACCGGGAATGTTACTACAGAGTAAGATGCATATTCTGAGCCACAAGGATATGCCGGCGTTACAGGGTCATCTATTGTTCCCAGGTTAGTTTTTCCTGCATTTTCAGGAACTGCCAGCTCTACAACATCCCCAGCTCCGTTACCAAACTTATATACCGGCTTTTTGCTTGAGCTTCCAAGATTAAAACCGTAAAGGTAAATTGTTTCGTCCGAAGCTACTGCATAATGGCCCAGGGCTGTTCTGTTATAAACAGACCAGTTATTGCTCTTGAGCTTGGCAAGGGCTGTGTAAACCTTTGTGATATATGGAACTATATCAACTTTAGAGTCTGCAGTTGCAGAATTTTCATTTGTATATTCTCCTGAAGAAGAAGGCGAACCTTTGTCTTCTACTGTAAATGCAAATGTTACATTTTCTTTTGCAACATCCGGATGCTTTTCTGTATTAAAGTGGAACTTAAATTTTACAGTATTTTTTCCATCTTCTGCATCATAGGTATCGCTTACAAGCTCAAATACCCAATCCTTGGTATCAAGAGTATTTGCGGCGCCTGTGACAACTTCTCCATTCTTTTTGTAGTAAAGGCTTGAAGATTTCCAGCCGTCTGTTGCTGTATATGTTTTATCGCGTTCTGCAATGGCAAAAGGACTTCCCACACCTTCTCCACCATCGTAACCTGTAATAGAAACATAAATCTTTTCGACAATAACATTATCTGTTGCTGTTCCGTCAAAGGTTATCTTACCAGAAACCATAGCATCTCCGTCATTGCCGGTTGGAAGCTCTCCTATAAGTTCAATATGTCCATTCTTTACATTATTCTGATACAAAGAATTTTCTGTCTGTGACTTCCAATAGAATGGATCAATTGTTATTGTCGGATCTACGTTATCATTAATAACGATATTTACAGGAAGAATTATATCTGCCCTTGCGCTGCCAGAAGCTTCATCTCCAAGTGTAGCCCCATCGGTTTTATCCCAGATAGTAAAGGTTATATTCTGATCGCCTTCTTTTACATTGTTTGTAATAAAAGTCGTAAGTCCTATATTAATAGTCAAAACATCAGTTCGAACGTTATTACTACTTGAATGTTCAACACCGGCATATTGTGTTGGAGTACTGCTATAAGTTCCTGATTGAGTTGTGGTGCTAAAACTGTACTGTTGACCTAAAGCCTTGTTTCCACCAACAATCATTGGTTTAAGCATAACATCACCCTTTACAGTAAGTCTTTCTGGAATTGTATAACTAGAGATTCTGTTTCCAAGGTTATCATATCCATTCAGACTAGGGTTTGCTTCATGTGTAAATACGCCGGAATAAAACTCATTAATTTCATTTCCGGTTATGTCACCATCAAGGTTTGTATCGGTTCCAAATTCCACACCTGCAATTCGAGGAGCGTTGTTAGAAATTTTCTGCTCAAAACTTTGTTCTGTATAGTTTCCGGCGGCATCATAAGCAACAAAGCTCATTGTTGCGTTTCCGTCCAGCATGTTAGAAGAATTAATGGATGCATTCCAGTTATAAATACCGGCTCCGAAAACTACACCCTCGACCATACAGTCGCCGTCCGGGTTAGTAGTCGGGTCATTTTGAACATATAAACCAACCGTACCACTTTCCTGAGACTGATTATCTATAATCTGGGCAAAGGCAAAATAAACTGATTTGTCGGTAAAATCAAAAATTGAACCTTCAAGAATAAGCTTGACACCTGTTATGGACTTAATACGATAAATAACATTATTAATCATACAAAGTCCGCCAGCGCGGATATTAGATGGAAGTTCTCCTTCTACAAGAGAGCCATCTGCTACGGTAAGCTCATTTGTGTTTTCAAGAGATGCAGTAACCTGGTTCCAGAACAAGCCTTCCTTAAAGGAAATATTACTTTCATAGCTTGCAATATTTCCATCGTTTCCAAGTCTTCCAAGCTTTATAAAATTTTTCTCTTGATCTTCACCACCTGTTATCATTGGATCAATCAAATAAAGATTTGTGTTTCCGTCTTCAACACGCTTTCGGGTAAAGAACATTGCAATCCTGTTAAAGCCACTCTGATTGTTTGCGCCTTCACTTGGTTCTGCAAAGATTCCTTTAACTGTATATGAACCGTTTGACTGGAAGATTTTTCCATTTGTTTCAAGCAGAATTTCGTTTCCTTTTTGTGCTTCAAAATCAGGAGCTTTATTGTCATAGAAAATAGTGAACTTTAATGTATTTTCTATTTGTGAAGAAGAACCATCTGTTACAGAAATTTCATAGTCAAGTTTTCCAAATTTATCCACTTCGGAATTACCTACAGGTATTTTTAAATCATAGTTTTTGAATCTGCTGCCTTCATTAACAGGAATGTTATTATTTTCAATAACCATTCCATTACTTGCATTGGTAACAACCTCTGCTCCTTCGTCTCCTGTGGAATAAACAATACTCTGACTTCCAAGTTTTATTTCTCTTAAACCACTATCGTCTTCTACAGAGCCAACAAGATACCATTGACCTTTAAGATAAACACCGTTTTCAAACTTACGGCTTGCAGTTTCATTTCCCTGTCCATCAAGCTGAACAAACCTGAGCTCGTTTGTCTGACCAAAGATCGGCGCATCCGGGTCTATTGTACAGGCATGAATCTCTGAGAAAGAAACCTTACCTGTAGAGCTTACAGCCGCAGCGCGAATTCCTATTGTACGATTGTTATTATTTACTTTTCCATTGAATTCTTTGTTGCCGTTTATTGTAAGATACCAGTTCATCTTGGAATTACCCTGTGAGGCAATACCAGATCCTATCTTAGTACCCAGGTCAATTCCATTTACAGTAACATTTGTCAAATCTGTAATTGAATAAGAAGTAACCGCATTTCCTTCCTGTGGATTTAAAAGGTCATCCAGTTCAGTTGCCCAGGCGGCATTAAAGCCTGCGTTTTTATCATAAGAAGGGTCAATCTGCAGATATACATATTTTACGCTTGCAGAAGTATCCTGAATATCTGTGGTTCCTGTAATACGGATTGTACCACCAACGCTGCTGCTGTCTGCCGGATATGTAATTTCTATAGCCGGGCGGTCTCCGTTTGGAATTACATCAAGGAAGAAGCCTTCATAATTTTCATCCGGCATATTTGTGCCTACATTTCCAAGTTCATCGGTAGCTCGCATCCATATATATATTTTCTGCGTTGTGTCATAGGCAGCCTGTTGTTCCTGAGGAATAGAATACAAACTGAACAAAGATTCCTTGAGCAATGCCGCATGGTAGCTTGAAGGGTCTGTAAAGGTGTTATCATTTTCCGGAGTTTTTCCGTCAAATACTATCTGCCAGCCAAGCTTACTTGTATAGGTTGGTTTGGTTTCATCAGTTATTTCTATCCATCCCACTGTAGGAACAGCATAACCATTATCAGAAAGTGCATATTCAACCTTTTCGACTTTACTGCTGTCGCTGGTTGTTCCACGCAAGGTTACCGCACTGGAACCATAAACCTGTGAGCCCTTTGTATAATTAGAGAAATTAATTTCTGGTTCTGTATTATCAACCATTGCTTCATAGTATTTTGAAATACCGCTGGAGCCTGTGTTTGCAGCCGCATTATCTTTAATGTTAATTTCCAGCTTTGTGAGTCCTGAAGGAACATGATTTAATCCCTGGTTAATATTAAAGCAGGCAATAATTTCCTTATAGTTTTCGTCCTGCTGAGGAATCTCTACTGTCTTACCTTCAAGCGGACTTATATCACCAAATTTTAACGCTATGGAAGAAATACCGTTTGTATCGTAAGTCTTACACCTTATATACAGATACTTTTTAATTCCGCCAAACTTGTCCGGAATAATGCTTGATTCTGCAATTTTCCAGCCCGGCTCCTGAGTATAAGAATTATATTCCGGAATAGTTGTAGGGTCATCTACAAGTACGCTACTTGTATAATATTTCATTACTTCCAGAACAGGATCGTTTGTATCTACCTTTACATAAATAACAACGTCTGCACAACTGCCCGGTGTGTTATATCCAAACAGCTCAGATTCTGTATCCTGAATTTTTGGTCCATATTTGCTGGAGTCTGTGCTTTGAGTATTAGAAGTAAATGTATTACCGGCAGAATCCTTTATCTGGAAATAAATCTTTTTATATCCGTTTGACGGAATTGTATAAGACCAGATTCCGTTTTTATAAACATTAGGAGCCGACTCCCAGTTATCATTTGACGGCGGATCAATAATTGAAGAACCTGTATCCAACGGATCTACAGCAATAACCTTAACATACAAAACAGCACCGTCATCATCGTCTATTGTTCCAGAAAGCTCACTGCGGTTAAACCATACAGGATGATCACTATCCATTCTCTGAGTCTGTTCCTGGTCGTATTCATCTGTATATTTATAAGTAAGCGGTAAAGTTGAAAGATGAATTACAGGTCTATCTGTATCCTGGTCAACAATAATCGGTTTTGGTGCTGAATAACCGATATTTCCAGCGTTGTCCTTAACAGCAACACTAAAGCAAACTTTTGTTCCATCGACAATTGGATTGCTTCCATCAAGGCTTGTAGTATTGATTCCTGTAAATTTCCAGTTTACAGTACCTGTGCCCGAAGCAGAAACCTGTGTCCAGTCGTCAATTGTGCTGCTGGTTGGTTTTGCAGGCATAGAATCGCCTGTATAAGTTTTATAATAAAGCCCTACAAGCTCTCTTATTCCGTTTGCATCATCAGAGGTTCCGGCAAGTGCAATTGTTCCGTTTACCTGAATGCCTTCTGTCTCTGAATCGGCATCTGAAGGCGAAGCGTTGTCTATTAATACAGTCGGTGCCTCTGTATCTACAGTAATTGTTGCAACAACTGCTGGAGTTGTATTTCCAACACCAGCATCATCAGTTGCGGTTGCAGAAATAGAAACGGTTTTGCTGCCATCTTCTACTTCCGGTAATAAAGTTGAAATATCAGCTTCCCAGATTCTTAGCGTAGGATCGTTTTGCGCAAGAGCTTTTATATCATCTGGATCTGTATCTTCAACCTCGCGCAAATCAGCAGTAATTTTTGTATTTACACCATCTCTTGTAAGTACAAAAGACCTTAAGCCTGCAGAAGCATTTGCTGTGCTGGATTTATCTGAAACGGTACCCCATAACTGCGGTACATTAGTTCCGTTTGTATAAATGATTCCGCTGGTGCTTTTTGTAGTTATATCCGAAGGCGGAGTTGTATCAACATTCAGGGTATAATTAATAAATCTTGTATCATCACCACCAAAGTTCACCGTTGCGGCATCTATTGCAGTGTTGCCTACATTATCTTTTACAACAAGAACAAGGTAATTGTTTCCTTCTTTAAAGCCAGTAAGGTTGGCATTAAAGTTTGATTCTACATTCTTATAATATTTAAAATATCCTTTTTTGTTTGGTTCAAAGGTATACTGTATACTATCGCTAAAAATCTGCGACTCATCTGGTTGTGGTTTTCCCTCGGCATCAAGAACAGGCTGACCGTTTGTATCAAGTTTTTTACCTACATTATAGAAAATCCTTTTTGTAACCGGTTCGATTGGTGCAAAATATCCTGTTGGCTCCTGAAGAACTTCATTCATAAGAGCGGTTTCTTGCTCCGCAGTCAGGTCTTTTTTCTCTTCCTCATAAATTTTGTAGTAAATCATTTCTACGCCACTACCAGAATCTCCATCGTCAAACTTTCCGCGGATCTGGATTGTAGTTGCGTTACCAAAGGTTCCGTTGCCATATTTGCCGCCAACGCCTTTATCAAGTGCGTTATTCCACAAAGAGTCACTAGAATTGATGTCATCATTATCATTATTTCCAACACGCAGATAAAGGTTTTTGCTGCTTGCATCAATTTCGTGAACACCATGAGGCGCTGTTGTATCAAAAACGACAGCCAGATTTTCTGTTATCTGGTTACCCGCTATGTCTGTGGCAATAATCTGTGCTGTAATATCTGCTGCTGTAAGAGAAGAAAAATCTACATTGTTGAACTTAAAACGGCTTTCACTAGAGCTAAAAGGATTTGCAAAACCAGGGACAACCAGTTCAACCTTTTCAATTCCTGTATCATCCGTTGCAATTCCGGTTATATTGCTCTTGTTAGTTCCGTCATTTCTTACGTAATAAGTATAATTTATTACATCATTTCCGCTTCCATCTTGTGTTACAGCTTCATGCACATACGAATTTGTAAACTGAATGTTGGAAATGCTTGGTTCATCTGAATCATATTTTAAATTGATTCTTGCAGTTGTCGAAATAATATCATCACTGTTTTCTTTTTTAAGTACATAAACAAGCTTTTCGGGAAAATCCATTCCGTCCGGGGCAAGAGCCTTTAAAGAATTATAATCAAACACTTCCGAAGCATGCCATACTCCATCTGTCTGTGACGGCTCCGATGAAAGGTTTGTAAGCTTTACAAAAGTCTGTCCGTCTTTAGCCAGTCTGTATACATCAAAAGGACCTTCGGCTGTTGTTGTCCATGAAAGAGTTGCTGTAAAGTTCTTGTGTCCTTCAACCTGCCATGCTGCCTGCTTTTTAGAAAGATAATCTGGTACACCCTGAACCGAAAGCTCTATTTTTTCTTCATTCGAAACAAGCTTAAAACCGTATTTTCCGTCAGAAATAATTTTACCGCTTCCTGCACCCTGGCTGTCGTTTCCATCAACCATAATCAGATAATAATTTCCAACTGCAACATCATAATTATTTTTGTGAATAAGCTTTGCTGTTTTAAACTTATAGGTGCTTCCAGAAACAGAATAAATACCATATCCGCTTTCAAGGGAAACTGCCTCGGCTTCTTCCTGAGTTTTGTGATATTCTGCGCCCGTATTTATAAGCCAGATTTTTGTATCATCAAGAGGCTCACCGTTTATATCGCATTTTTGTAAATAAACCCCCACTGTATCAGGATCTATAGGATAACCGTCCAGACCAGGTGCAATTTCTACTTCTATGTATCTGTTTCCGGCTGTTAACTGATAATCAATATTATCAAGGTTTTTATCTCCCTCTAAAACATTCCCTGAAGAAACAATATACTTAGGATTGTTGGCTGGATTTATAGAAAATTTGCTCTTATTTACCTTAAAGCCTTCCAGCTGCTCAAGAACGTTGGAAGAAGCGGCCGAACGGGATTCTCCTGCCTCGTAGGTTCCGTTAAGCATATGATACAAATCTGTAATCTTAAAAGCTCCCTGCAGCAGGGAAGTCATTTCCGAATTCATATAATAGGTATTAGTGCTGTTTCCCTTTTTATCCTGTTCGGACTGTGCGCTTCCGTCTTCCGGATATCTTTGAGCGCCATCATAAATTGTTACAGTACAATATCTTTGCGCGGCTTTTCCAAATTCTGTGTTGCCATATATTACTGAATAATCATTTTCTGTATTTGCTTCATACACAGCAACATCCTGTTCAATTGTAAGAGGCACATTTTTAAGCTCTACAACCTTCATAGGCTCCGTGCTGTCGGCATTTTCAAAAATCTTTACCTCTATGAGGTTTACGTCGTTGTCATCGGCAGCTTTTCCTTCCAAAGTGAAGGTACGACCATAACTGTCAAAACCGTTCTGTCCATCCTTAATACTCGGCCTGCTCAAAACCAGCACCGGGGCTGTATTATCTACGGTAAAAGTTGTGCTTTGTGAGGTTTCGTGGCGGCTTTTATCCTTGATGAAAACGGTGGCCTGGTAGGTGCCGTCGCCGATGTTGCTTTGCTGGTAGTCTACAAGGACTTTCCAGGTTCCGGTTTCTGAGAGGTCTCCGTCCTTGGCAAAGGTTCCGTCTATTTTTATGGTTTCGCCCTTGCCGTCTGTACGTTTTAATTCGGCGCGTACGTCATCAATTGTACCATCGTCGGACCATTTACCGGTCAGGGCAAAAACGTCGCGTATTACGGCATCTACTTTTGGGGTTTCTATAGTGAGGCTCGGCGGCTGTGTATCTACGGCTGCACCAAGACCAATTTCACAGGAAGGAAAAAGAGATATTATAAATGTCAGGCTCCAGACTGCAATAATTGTATATGCAAGTCTTGTTTGTAATTTTTTCATAAAATCACCTCAACAACTCTCCAGATGCTGTACTGCTGCCACAATTAAACAACTTTTTTATCAAAAAATTACTTTTTTACTATTCTGCAAATATAATTATCGGCAAAAACCCACGAATTCTTGACAAAAACACAGTGTTTGTCAAGTGTTGAATAAGGTTGGTAAACTCTACGAAATTTCTTTTTTTTTGGCACTTTTGGTTGTATAATTATTAATATATTTAAAAATAGTTTACCCACACTCATTCATCAGGAGTTTTTTTATGGCCAAAAAAAATGATTTTAAGAATATGTCAACTAAGAAAAAGTCTCGCAGACTTTTCTGGGGAATGCTGGCACCGCTTCTTACGGTAACAATTGTTGCCTGCACCTTCTTTTATGATATTTCCAACAAAATAATTCAGTATTACCTTACTTCCGAGCTCAATTATTCTATGGAAAAGGTTAATTCCGAAATCATGAAGCGCATGGAGCCTATCACGGTAAATCTTGAAAACTTTAAAAATTTTGCTTCTCTTTCGGATGATGAAGCTGTTCTTCAGGCTCTGGTTACAATTCTTTCGCAGAATCTGGAATATTCAAATTCCTTTTATTATGGTTCAGCAACTCCTCTTAGAAAAGGCGGTATGTTCATAGAATCAAACAACTGGGTTCCGCCAGAAACTTTTGAGCATACAGAACGAGAATGGTACAACGATGCCATAAAAAACAAAGGAAAAATCACTTATGCCAACCCTTATTTAGACGCACTTTCTGGAACACTTGCAGTTGCAGTTTCGCAGAGTATTACTGGTGCTGATGGAAAAGTAAAAGGTGTTGTAGGCTGCGATATTCTATTGGACAAGCTTGCCGGTGTTGTTGACGAGATTCAGTTTTCTAAAAACAGCAGGGCTGCACTTATAAACCAGGAAGGCTATTATCTTTCTAACAAAGACCCGTCTAAAATCCTTACAAAAAAATATACTGATGAAACAGCCTACAAGGGCGATCTTAAGGAATGGATGAACGGAGAGCTTCATGTTTCTGTTGACCGCAAAAACTTTTTTGCAATCTGCAGCATCGGGGACTCACCGTGGTTTATCGTAATTGAAGGTCCGGTTATTGATTTTACAGGTCAGCTTTCTAATGTAATCATTACCTTTGAGCTGGCACTCATCATATTCAGTGTTGTAATGTCTGTTCTTAACATCTTTACAATCCGCAAAATGCGAAAGAACGAGCAGGAGCTTGGAGCAACACTTTACGAAGAAACTCAGACTCTTGTTGTTGCTGCAAAGGAAAATGCCGCAACTGCTCAGGATCAGAGTGCCGCTGTAAAGGAAATTGTTGCCACCATGGAAGACTCCAATGCTCTTTCTGAAAATATCTCTTCCAAGATTCACGACGTTTCAAAGGTTGCAGAAAAAACCTCTTCCGACGTTGCAGACGGTGTTGCCTCTATTGAACAGAACGTTGCACAGCTGCACGCAATCTTTGATGCAAACCAGCAGACTATCGAAGGCATGAAGGTGCTTAGCGAAAGAATCGAAAGCATCTGGGATATTGTAACCCTCATCAACAACGTTGCAGACCAGGCAAAGATTATCGCCTTCAATGCCGAGTTGGAAGCTTCAAGTGCGGGCGAGGCTGGAAAATCCTTCCGTATTGTTGCTAACGAAATCCGTCGTCTTAGTGATGGTATTATTGACGGTACAAAGGAAATTAAGGAACGCATTAACGAGATTCAGCACAGCTCTGACTCGCTCATTCTTGCTTCCGAAAGTGGTACCGAAAAAATCAACGAAGGCTACGAAAACGCAAAGAATCTTGGAGAAATGTTTGCTTCCATCAAAAACTCTGCCGAGGTTACAGCCGCTTCTGCCACAGATATTACCGAAATCATTCAGCAGCAGACAAGCGCTTCGGAGCAGATTCTTATTGCCCTTAAGCAGATTTCTGCCGGTGTAGAAAACTTTACTGTTGCTACAGACAATATTTCTTCATCATCAGAGCATATCCGTCAGATGTCAGAGGCTATGAACAACAGCGTACAGTCTTCGGACGATGAAAAAAAATCTGCTAAAACCGGAAAATAATTGCCATGGAAGAAATTGACGCAAAAACTGCGGAAGAAATCAAGGAGCTTTACGAAGGCAACGAAGGCTCCTATCTGGTTTTTTCCATAAAAAAACATCAGTACGCTTTTAAGTCCAGCCTTATTCAGGAAATTGTTTATGGCTCTAAGGTTCATGCCATACCCTTTGCTCCTGATTACATAGAAGGTGTAATAAACTGCCGCGGAAATCCTTATGCAGTAATTAATGTGCTTAAAATGGACAAGGAAGAAAACAACGACATTGAAGAAAAGGTTTTTCTTTTGTTCAAGCGCGATGATGACAACTTTTGTATTCATATTTCAAACATAGAAGTATTCTTTGAGCCGGAAGAGGATGACATCTATCCGGACAAGGTAAAATACAAATTCAAATTTATTCCAATTTTTGATGCAGACAGAATAGAAGAAGTTCTTTGCAATGACCTGGGAAAGGATGACTAGATGGGCGAAAACAAAGACAAAAAATTTAAAGTTCTTATAGTTGACGACTCAGCCATTGCAAGAGGCATTTTTGAAAAAGCCTTTAAAGAAACAGGCCTCTTTGAAATTGCAGGCTCTGTTTCTAACGGACGCAAGGCTGTAGACTTTTGCCATCAGAACAGAGTAGACCTTGTTGTTACAGACTATGACATGCCCGAAATGAACGGAGTAGAAGCCACCAGCGTAATTACAAAGGAGCTTGGTATTCCTGTATGCGTTTATTGCGAAGACAATTCTGCAAAGGCAGATGCCCTGGGCGCAGGTGCAATACTCTACGACATTAAACCAAGCTTTTCTTCTCTGAGCTCACAGAGCATGGTTTATTTTATAGAAAAAATTACCGAAACCATTAAAAAATATTCTACCTGCCATAGCTGTGCAGAAAAGCCAGTAGCTCACGAAGCAGACAAGGAAATTAAAAAAGACTATCCGGCTCACAGCTATAAAATTTTATGTATAGGAGCTTCTACCGGAGGACCTACTGCAGTCCAGGAGGTGCTTAAGGGCTTGGGCAAGAATTTTCCGCTGCCAATTTTGTATGTACAGCATATAGACACAGGCTCGGATCAAAAGATGGTAAGCTGGTTTAATTCTACCTGCCCGGACACTCCTATGGAGCTTGCAAAGGATGGACAGATTGCTCAAAAGGGTCATGTTTACATGGCGCCTGCAGACAAGCATCTTGTAATAGATTTTATCAACAAGGATGGAAAGCCTGTCCTAAAGCTTAGCGATGAACCTCCAGAAAGATTTTTGCGTCCTGCAGTAAACAAGCTGTTTCGCAGTGCTGCAAGTCTTTACGCAAAGCATTGTCTTGCTGTGCTGCTTACAGGTATGGGTCGCGATGGTGCCGAAGGCTGTAAGGATATTGTAAACAACGGTGGTTACACAATCGCCGAGGATAAATCTACCTGTGCTGTGTTTGGAATGCCTGCTGCCGCAATTGAACTTGAAGCTGCAACAAAGGTATATCCAAGAGGTATTATTGCCCGCGAAATATTGAGGCTGGTATAAATGAACGAGCAGTTTTTTGAACAGATAATTCAGTTTATTACTCAGCGCACCGGCATTATTCCACGCGACAGCCACAGGATTGGCATAAAAAATTATATAGACAAGCAGCTGGAAACCGCCCCTAAAAAGGGAGAAGCTCCACATTCTTACCAGGAATATATAAAAATCCTGGAGGACGACCGCGACGAAATGATGAACCTCATAAACAGCGCAACTGTAAACGAAACCTACTTTTTCCGCGAAGAAGCGCAATTCCAGCTTTTAAAATCAAAGATATATCCGGAGCTTCTGGAAAAGAGCCCTATAAAGCGCCTTAGAATCTGGAGCGCAGCGTGTTCAACAGGAGAAGAAATATATTCACTTTTACTGCTGGCAGACTCTATGGGAATAAGAACCGAATGCATTGCAAGTGATATAAATACCAAGGTGCTTACTACCTGTAACGATGCCAAATACAAAAAAAAGGCAGTTCGTTCTGTAGATGGTGCTGCCTTTCATCAGCTTCTGGAGCCCTACAAGCTGCCAAACGGAGGCTATGAATTATCTGTAGACATACGCAGCCGTGTTTCCTGCAGACAGATAAATCTTTCGCGCCTGGAGGATTTTCCAAGAAACCAGCACATTATTTTTATTCGCAATGTATTTATATATTTTAGTAGCCAGATGAAAAAAGAAATCCTTGCAAAAATAGCACAGGAATCTCTTGTTCCGGGCGGCTATCTTTTTGTTTCGATGAACGAAGTTGCTTCAATAGATGCCATGGAGCTTCCTCCGGGACTAGAAAAGGTTTCGGACGGAAAGGTGTTTTATTTTAGAAAAAAGGAGGGCCTATGAAAGACACAAAAGAGCTGGACGAAACAGTAAAATGCTATCTTGCAGAAACCAGAACCCTCATAGACGAACTCAAATCACATCCAAAAAATTACAGGGGTAACCTAAAGTTTTTAAGTATGACCAAGGAAAACTCCCGCATCCTTGGATTTATGAACGTTTATCATCTTTACAAAGCCGTAGAAGATATTTACAAGGCCCTGTGCGACGATAAAATAGTTTTTTCCGAAAACCTTGCCCTGCTCTTAAATCTTGTTGCAGATAAAATTGCCGAATGCTGTAATCTCATAGAAACAAAATCTCCTGAGCTTGAGGAAATTGATGTCCGCCAGTATCTGCTTTACTGTGACAAGGCAGTTGCAGGAGAAATTTTTGATCCTAATCATCTTATAAGACATACAGACACCGACAAATGGCTGCAGCACAAATTAAAGGCTGCACGCGCAAACAAAAGAAAGAACATCAAAAAGCCGGAAGAAATTCTTAAGATTTCCAGCGAAAAGCTTTCGGACATCGTAAACCTGGATGAAGAGATGATTGCACGTACTTACATCATCAATAATCAGGTTGCCATGCTCAAGACGGCAATTGCAGATAAGGACATGCATGCCATAAACGAAGCCTACAAGCTGCTTGCAAACGATACACAGAACCTGCAGAACTCTCTGCTTATTACCCACGAAAATCTTCTGGGCCTTATTCAGGACGATACCTTCCTGCAAAACCATCAGGAATCTCAGGGCTTTTTTGTTACCGCAAACGGCGCCAAATATCTTATTCCTTCGTTTTATATTCACGACGTTATCTGCGAAAGTCCGCTCAACTATGAAACAGTGCAGAATCAGAAAATTGTAAAATACGTTGTAGAAAGCGAAACCGGTCAGGAAGAAGATGCCGAAGAAGAAGATATTCCTGTTTATTATCTTTCTTCCTTGTTCCCGGGACAAAAGGCAAAGAACCTTAATATTCTGGACACCATCCTTATTGTAGATTATCAGGAACAAAAGATTGGAATTATCGTAGACAGCGTTCAGAAATTTGTTTCTGTAATTAAAAAGAACCTGCCTCCTTCCTTTGAAAAATTTACTCCGGTAGAAGGCGTGGCCTTTGACGAAAAATACGACATGATTCCTATCCTGCATATTCCGGATATTATGAAAATGTTCCGTTCTCTGCGTGGTTATGACGTTAAGAAATTCGAAGCCATGACCAAAAAGCATATCAACAAAATTCTTATTGTTGATGATTCAGAAACCACAAGACAGATTGAACGCACAATACTTCTTGCAAACAATTTCCTTGTAGAAGAAGCAGCCGACGGAATTGCAGCTATGGAAAAAATCAAACAGAAGCAGTTTGATTTGATTTTGTGTGATGATGAAATGCCGCGTATGAACGGCGATATTCTTTTGGACAACATACGGCGCATGGACAATTACAAGTCTGTGCCTGTTGTTGCAATGGCAGACAGACCTCTGGCAAAGGCAGACGCTTTTGTAAGCAAGTCCGATTTTTCCAGAGATTACCTTATACAAACTCTTAATAGGATGTTAGACAATGAGTAAGAAAATTTTAATTTTAGAGCCATCTTCAACTACCCAGGCAATTATTGCCGCCAAGCTCAAAAAAAGCGAATATGAACCTTTGTTTGAAACAAACGGCGTAAAGTTTCTTGTTTCCATGTACAATACGCCGCCAGCCTCTGTCCTTATAAATGCAAAGTCTCTTAATCCAAAGAGTAACGAGCTTGTAAGAATTATAAAGAGCATAGATAAATTGAATAAGATTCCGGTTGGTGTTTATGCTGCCGGAGATTTTTCTTTTGAAAACCATTACATGCGCAACACCGGAACCGACAAGTTTATTCATTTTGCCCCGGAAAACCTTTTGGAAGACATCTCTGAGCTTGTTGAGCTTGGTAAAAATGGAAAGCTTGCCCAGCCAATGGAAAGCGACATTCTTAAAAGTGGAATTGCCGAAAAGGTTTTTGAACTCATGCGTTATATTTCTAACCTGGACGTTCTTTCCGAAAAATTCCTTAACCTGCTTACAGAATTCTGCGAGGTGCCTGCTGTAGCCGTTTTGCTTAATGAAGAAGACGGTGCCGAAGGCTTTTATATGTGTGCCTCAAATTTCAGCGAAACCGAAGAAACAGAATTTTTAAAGGTTTGCATTACAGACTTTGATGAAAAAATTCCTGATACAAATATTCGAATGGTAACTCCACGTAAGTTTACACCTGCACTCCAGCTCGAAAAATATCATATGAGCGAGATTCCTCTTTCTGCCTTCCAGAGTGTAGAAATTAAGAGTCCCGACGGAAGAGCTGTTGGAATTGTAGATGTTGTACGCGAAGGAACCTTTACAACACATCAGCTGGACCTGCTTAATTTCTGTATTGAGCTTATGACAGAAATTATCAACAAAGCCATCTACCTTAAAAAGAAAATTAAGTTTGAACGAAATATCCGTAAAGCGTTCAGCCGCTTTGTTCCTCCGCAGATTATTGATGAACTTGTAAAAGGAGCCGAACAGTCGGACAAGGTAAGCGTTGGCGAAAAGCGCGACGTTGCAATTCTGTTTAGCGATATCCGTTCGTTTACAAGCATAAGTGAGCTTAATAAGCCGGAAACAATCGTGGCCTTTTTGAACCGCTACTTTACCGTTATGTGTACTGTAATTAAAAAGTACGGTGGTACTGTAGATAAGTTTATTGGAGATGCCATTATGGCCCTGTTTGGTGCGCCTGTAAGCTATGAAGATAACGCCCGTCGTGCTGTTGCCGCTGCTTACGAAATGCGCGAGGCTTTGGAAACCGTTGCCCTGGAAGACCTTAAAATGCCTGATGGTATGAAGTTTAACATTGGTATTGGTATTCACTACGGAGACGTAATTGTAGGTTCCATTGGTTCAAGCGACAAGACTGATTATTCGGTAATTGGTGATAACGTAAACCTTGCTTCCCGTATGGAAGGCCTTACCAAAACCTATGGTTCAATGATTCTTGTTACCGAAGCTGTTAAGAATGATATTTATAAGACCAGTAACAACGAGGACTGTTATGAGTTCCGCTATCTTGATGATGTAAAGGTTAAGGGTAAGGAAAAGGCTGTACCTATTTATGCAATTGACCGTGGACCAGATGATTTTTCTCCGGCCTACCGCGACGCCTATTCAAAGGGCTTTGACTTATATAAGCAGGGTGTATGGAATCTTGCACGTGAATACTTTGAAAAGGCTCTTGGAGAATCTCCGGGTGATAAAGCAGCACGCCTTATGCTGGACCGCTGTATAGAGTTTATTCAAAACCCACCAGCCAACTGGGACGGCGCCATCACCTTCCACACCAAATAGTGTGGCCCCTAAAACCTACGGAGTTTAATGGCTCCAAAAGAACAGATCTCATGGCAGCAGAAGCAGTGCAGGCATTTGCTCTTGTCTAAAAGCTGTGCAGTACCGTCCCTACCCTCCAGATTGATAATATGGGCCGGACATATCTGTTCACAGCGTCCGCAGCTTTTGCATCTAAGCGTACTGAATTTTGGATATTTAACAAATACTTTTTTAGCAAGAAAATCCAGCCAATGAGGAAGCATTTTTCCAAGAGTTGGAGACGGATCCTTTACAATCCTAAAGGTAGAGCTCTGACATTCAGCTGCTGGAGTTCCTACAACAGTAATATCGCCCGGCTTTTCTAGCCATATACCTCTTTCCATTGCCTGACGTAAATAAACAACTCTAAAAGGATCATAACCCACAAGCGAAGCACATTCCCAGTCCAGAGCCAGAATATTATCAGAAGCAGCAAGAAAACCAAGCTTTATAGGATCTCCTGAGCCCGGACCTCCAGGACCATCCATACCCACAATTGCATCCATAATGGCGTAATCGGCCTGTGCTGCAATATTCAAATCTACCAGAAAGTTTCCAAAATCTTCTTTTTCAGAAAAGCGGTAATGCATCTGCGCCTTGCTAAGTCCAATCATAAGACCAAACAGGTTTTTCATGGCACCGGTATAAGACATTAGCTGATGGCTCTTGAGCTTGCTGAGAGAAACCACTATATCGGCTTCTTTAAACTGTGCCGCAAATTCAAACTGCTTTGCGTTTTTTCCTTCAGGGCACGGAATAGTAACATACTTATGAAAATCTGCCCACATACCACCATTGTAAACAACCTGGTCGTACATACCGGTAAGCTTGGCAGCAGTCGTAGAGTTTGCAATTGCCGGAGATTCTCCAACCATTACAAGCGCCGCACCTCGTTCTACAAAAGCTTTAACCGCAGCACCTACAACAACAGGATGCGTGCCTACAGCCAGCTCCGGCCTTTTTGGATAAAGAATATTAGGCTTAAGCAAAACAACCTTATCCTTTACATCCGGAGGCGGCACGAGATCCATCATTTTTTTTATGCAGAGGTAAACCTGGTCAAAAACATATTCATTGCATTTTTGTAAAGCTACACTTTTTGTCATGGCTTTTCTCTAACCTCTGTCATAAATGAAGTTCCGTCCGCAAAGTGGGCGAGAATGACGTAGCATTCTTTGCTGTTGATTTTGTCGAGCGGGATGGTATATTTTCTTGGAGTTGGATTTTCAACCTTTTCAAAATTATAAAAGACTTCACTTTCTCTGCGATGGAAACCTTCCCATTCGACTTGTGCCCAGTTTTTACATTCATTATAAGGCTTGGTTGTAATTATTGTTTCTACATATGTTGGTGCATCGCTCACAACAAAAACACTGTTGTCTGTACATGGAGTTATGTAATCAAAGTGACCGGTATTAAGACCAGTTTGTGAAAAATAGAAGTATTGTGGGATGCCAACGGAAAAGACCTCGTTTTCAAAATATTCGATTTTAACGAATACATTTTCTCCTAAATATAATGAAGAAGTACCGGAAAGATCACTAATTACAACACCCTGCTGTGTCGTAACTTTATTCCATTCTAATGTATCAGTATCCAATTTATAATATCTAAAAGAATACGATCCAAAGTCGCCTGTTAAATACCATTTTCCAATACTTTGTGATCCAGAATAATGATTAATAGAATCAATTTTGACTTTTGCCACAGATGGTAATGAAAAAGTTTGTGTTTTGAAATTATTTGACAAATCCCCATATTTTATGGTTGTGCCATATTCATTCACCATCCACATAGGAATTTCAATAAGAACAGTAGGATCTCCAATATCCAGTTCATCTATAAGAGAAAGCGTTGAATTATCTGGTTTTATTAACTCTACTGTGCCAACTTTAGAAATGCTATCTTCAAGTTTTAAAATATATGTTTCAAATTGTAAATTTATTGCTGCTGAATTAAAAATTGTGGTAGCCTTAGGCGGAATATTATCATAAGAAGTGTCTGTTATTTTATCTATTTGTTTTGTCGTTCCCGTAGACAACGAATTGCCATCATAATTATACAAAGTAAATGACAAATCGTAATTATAAGCATCTGTTGTATCTATTACCAAATCCATAGTTGATTCGCCAGACGGAAGGAATTGTTTATAACTGGCTGAATAACCCCTTTGATAATCACAATAAACATTTTTGTATTTTTCCGGGTTTTTTACCTTAATTGTTGCAATAAGCTTTCCCTGTTCTTCACTCTTCCTGAGTTTAGGGTAACCATCTTCCCAGATAACAGGCTCTGGATTTGTTGTAGGTGTAGTTGTACTAAACTCTTTATCACATATTTCACTAAGAAGATAACTGTTCTGTGGAATTACCTGATAAGTGTATCCATCCTGCATTTGAAATGAAGGATAATCTTTAGCATTATAATATGAAATGCTATCACCATTTTTCTTTTTATAAATCCAACCATATGAGCTGTTAAACGTATCATAAAAACAATCCAACACTTTTTTGTCGTCTTTTTCTACTATTACTACATCTGGCTCTGGTAAAAATCTAGTTGTATTTTGAATTGAAACACCTAAATCATCAGTTACATTTATTTCAAGTTCAAGCCCAGAAACTTTATCTACATTTAACTCAAGACACCAATATGGATAAGCTTCATCTTCTATAGTACCTTCGTCATCCACCACCGTTGGGATAATTTCCTCCTTATATTCAAATAACTCTTGAACAATCTTTCCGGTTTTGTCCTTATATGTGCAGGTTATATTAAACTTATCGTAATAATCATTGATAACAGAATATAATAATACTTCTCTAAGAGGTGTCAAATCGGTATCATCTCCATACGGAATAATTATTGGTGTTATAAACAGTTTCTTAATATTTTTTTGATATGTTTCCATATTAAAATCTCTACTTATATTAAACCAATGTCCTCTCCTATCTGGATAATTATATACATCAAAAAGCTCACCCTTGGAATTATAATAATTCTGACTTGAAACATTTACAACAGAAAAACTTTGTACTTCGGCTTCATTTTTACAGGCATCAAAAACTGTAACATCTATTTGATACAAACCTGTTTCTGTCTGTAACTCATGTTCTATGTAAAATTCTGTAATACTTCCGCTGCTTATATATGTCGCATTTTGAGCTGTATATTCAGACTTTTTTTCTATTCCGCTTACAGATGCACCCCTTGTACCCATTATGCGTTTTTCTTTAACCTGCACAGTCTTTACACCACTTCCCGCATCTGTGTATTTTCCATAAATATAAATTTTTCCCTTTGCCCTATTCTGCCTTATAAGTTCGGCATCCAGGGAATCTAAGGAATCTGTTGGACATATTCTTATATCAAAATGAGATTCTTTATCATCCGGTCTGCTAACAACAAACTGAACTTCTGTTGGAGGCTCGGTCTCTACGGTAGAATTATATCTTACCGAAAAACTTTGACCTGCTCCCATCGGTGAACTCTGGCCACCGGCAAGAATACTTATCCCATCTTTAAAGCCAACAACAACATCTATATAAGCTGCCTTCTTTTCTTCCTTTATGTAATAGGCCAGCTCATCAGGCTTTGGCATGAGCATAATAGAAGTTTTATTTTCGCTCAGAACGGGCTTTTCAAAAAGGTTGGTAATTGGACTTCCGCTGCAGGATAAAGTTATAAAATCATACTTCTCAAAAACCCCGCCTTCTGCAAAGTTTTCTTCATCAAGTTCCATATTAAAATTCAGAATAATCGGGGTGTTGGCGTAATTGGTTTCGGTTTCTACTGCAGGGGTGTGCGAAACTACGGCAGGGAGCTTTATACACTTTGGATGGAGGGCAAGATTTTCGCGGGTCTGGATAACGGTGCCTTTTGTTTCGGGTAAATTTTTGTTGGAAAAATTTATTATGTTTTCTACCGGTTCACTGGTAGATCTGTCTACAACTTCCCAATATAAAAATTTCCATTCACTAGAAGGAGTAAACATAATGTCAAAGCTTTCTTTCTTTTTAAGCCTTAATTGGCCGGCAGATGCGGTACCGGAGCCTTCATCAATAAGTACAAAAAAAGTAGTTGGCTGGGTGTTTGCAATTTCAATGGCTTCGGCAAGGTCCTGACGAATGTTGGAGCCTTTCAAAAAATTATCACAGGAAGCGAGGAACAACACACATAAAAACAAAAAAGCCCCAGACACAAAAACAAAAAATGAGTTACGAAATGAATCTTTTTTCATATAATACTCCGTTTTCTGGTATATTATTTAATTTTATGTGAGAAAGAGTGAATTGTAAAGAAAAAGATTAGACGAAGTTAAACGGTGTTTCCTGATAAACGTAATAGTTGAGCCAGTTGGAATAAAAAAGATGTGCGGTGGCACGCCAGTAACTGGTTGGCATACGGCTTACGTTGTTTGTCGGGAAATAATTCTTTGGTAGCGGAACCTTCATTCCTTTGTCGGTGTCACGGTAGTATTCCTGGGCCAAAGTCATTGTATCGTATTCCAGGTGACCGGTCATAAAAATTTCGCGGTTGTCCCTGGACTTAATGATTGTAACTCCGGCTTCGGCACTTTCGGCAAGAATTACAAGGTCGCGGCATTTTTCAACATCTTCCTTGTGCAGCGTTGTATGGCGGCTCTGTGGAATTGGGAAGGTATCATCAAAACCACGCAGAAGCGGGTCTCCTTCGGTGCAGCGCTCGTTCATAAAGATTCCGGACATCTTGCGTTCCAGAGGATATTTTTTTATACCATAGTGATGATAAAGACCTGCAAAAGCACCCCAGCAAAGATAGAGAGTAGAAAAAACATTTTCGCGGGCATAGTCCATAATTTTGCAAAGCTCTTTCCAGTAATCTACAGATTCAAAGGCCAGCTGTTCTACAGGAGCGCCAGTAATAATCATACCGTCAAACTTTCTTGTATAAAGCTCGCTGGAAGAAATATAGTATTTATCAAGATAATCTTCATCGGTGTTCTTGCTTACATGGTCTTCCATGCGCACAAGTGAAATTTCAATCTGCAGCGGAGTATTTCCAAGCAGACGGAGGAGTTGTGTTTCGGTAACCTCTTTTGTAGGCATGAGGTTTACAATCGCGATTTTAAGAGGACGGATATCTTGTGTAGCGGCACGTTTTTCTGTCATGACAAAGATGTTTTCTTTTTCGAGAATTTTGACTGCCGGCAAATCGGATTGTATTTTTATAGGCATCTTTTTTCCTCCAGTTATTGCATTATAGCAAAAATCAATCTTATTTGCTATAATACTCTTTAATATGGAAATCCAGAACGACCGCAAGGCCGCAATCAAAAAGTTACGATTACTCACTTATAATTCCAAAACCAACATAGACTCCTTCAGACAGAAAATGGAAGAAGCTTTTACCAGTGTGTTTCTACCAAACGGTGTTGAACGTTCTGAATACAAATACGGTAACATTGACTGCGACATTCTTTCTCCAGAAATGTATTCTTCAAACCGCATAATGATTTATATTCACGGCGGCTGTTTTTCTGGCGGTTCACGCAAAACCTACCGTGCCTTCTGTTCTTCTCTTGCAAGCAAATGTTATTGTCGTGTTGTAATACCAGAGTTCAGGCTTTCTCCAGCTTACCCTTGCCCTGCTGCTATAGAAGATGTTCAGGCTGTGTTCCGTTCTCTTTTTACAGAAGAACAGATTTCGGCCTCTCTTAATACAGAAAAAGGAACCGGTCCAAAGCTCCCAGAAATTATTATTGCTGCTGATGGCTCTGGTGCTACAATTGCGTGCGCCCTTTTGTATAATCTTCGCGAACGCTATAAAAATTGCATTAGTCATGTTGTGCTTTTTAGTCCATGGCTTGATTTGGCCCCTACCTCTAAAATAATGTCTGCAAAAAAAATTGCCGACGAGGTTTTGAATCAGGAAGTTTTTAAGAAAAGTGTTTCTGATTACACCTACTCCGAAAATACAAAAATTTCTTCTGTTTCTCCTCTGCTTGCCGATGATGATCAGCTGGATCATTTTCCACCGGTTTTTATTCAGATGGGTTCAAAAGAAATTCTGCTTGATGATGCAAAGGCCTTTGCTGCGCGCCTTACCGAAAAAGGAATTAAGTGCGAGCTTGATGTCTGGAAGGGCATGATGTTTATGTTCCAGATGGCCGATGAATTTTTACACGAGTCTCATCTTGCACTGGACAAGGTTGGCAAGGTTGTTACTCAGGATAATGCAGGCATTGAATCTATTGAAATAGAAAACAAGCCTAAGCTCGAGCACAGTCTTCGTTCCGAAGCCTAAGGAGCGCACAACCATGGAACTTCTTTCACCTGCCGGAAATGTCGAAAAATTATCCTACGCTTATGCCTACGGTGCCGATGCCGCCTACATTGGTCTTAAGAAATTTTCCCTGCGTGTTAAAGCCGACAATTTTTATGATGATGAATATAAACAGGTTATTGCTCTAAAAGAAAAATATCCTGGACGCCGCCTGCACTGTGCTTTGAATATTTCCTTCCATGATGATGAAATTGATTCTCTGCGTCAAAACCTTGATTACTTTAAGCTTTATCCTATAGATGCTTTTATTGTTCAGGACATTGGAATTGTTCCGCTTTTGCAAAAGGAATTTCCAAAGGCACAGCTCCATTTGAGTACACAATCCTCTTGCGTTAACTCCGAGGCTGTAAAAATGTATAAGGCCATGGGATTTTCCCGCATTGTTTTGGGTCGCGAAATTTCTTTGGACCAGATTCGCCGCATTAAGGATACAGTACCGGACATGGAGCTGGAAGCCTTTTGTCACGGAGCCATGTGCATTGCCTATGCCGGTCGTTGTCTTATGAGTGCATACCTTACAGGCCGCAGTGCCCAAAGCGGTTTTTGCAGTCATACCTGCCGCTGGAATTTTAAAGTAGCTGGAGACCAGCCTATGTCTGTTGAACAGGCAAAAGCACTTGCCCAGAGCGGACTTTTGACAATAGAAGAAGAACAGCGCCCGGGTGAAAAATTCCCAATTTTTGAAGGTGACGATTTTACTGCCGTTTTGTCTTCCAAGGATTTACGCATGATAGAACACCTTGCAGATTTTAAGGCTGCCGGTGTAGATTCTTTAAAAATTGAAGGACGCATGAAAAGCGTTTATTACGTTGCAATGGTAACGCGTGCCTACCGCAAGGCTCTTGATGCACTTGAAGGAAAAATTACTGCTGCAGAGGCTCAGCCTTTTATTGACGAGCTTGAAAATGTGAGCCACCGCGAAAGCACCACAGGCTTTTACTATAACAAAGCAGAAGCAGACCAGACAACAATTGGAGCCAGCGATAGTAAGTACCAGCTTGCCGCAGAAATTGACGGTGAGGTTACCGGCAAGGCCTTTGAAAGTATTTACGAGCTGGGCCAGACCAACTACAAGCGCCATACCGACGAGCTTAATGCCATGCATCCTGCTGCCCGAGAGGCTCGCTTAAAGGATCTGGAAATCCATACAGATCGCCGCATTGTTCCTTTTGAAAAACACGAGGGCTGGAAAATGTACAGCATAACTGCGCTGAACATGATTAAAGCCGACGAAGAAATAGAATTTGTTTCTCCGGATTTTGTGAGTGTAACAGCTAAGCCTGGTGAGTTTGATTTGATTAATCCGGAAACAGGTACAAAGCTAAACTGGGTCTGCGACGGACATCCATGCGTTGTTTATACTAAGTATGAACTGCCGCCGGCAGCCTTGCTCCGAACGCTGGACCCGGATTACGTAGAAGGTCAAATTAGAGATACTGGTCGATAACCCAGCTTACCAGCTCCACATCCCCACTCAACACAACAAAAAGATCACTCAGTTTATCAGTTGGCGCTGTAAATGCAGCAGTGGCAGTTGTCTCTTCCCCAACCTCAACCTTTGCAAGCAGCTCGCCGTTTGCAAAATTACCGGCACGGAATTCTATGCTGCCACCCTTGTGGTCTGGTGCAACCTCAACTTTAACCGTCGGGGTCGAAGTGCCGCCCGCAAAATCCACACCCTTAATGCAAAGATATGCATTATCCTTGAGCGCATAAACAGTCTGACGTGAAGAAACAATCATATTGCGTGAATAGCACATGGTTGCAGCAGGCACCTTTTCAAAAGGATTAAAGGTTCCGCTCTGCTCAACACCGGCCTTTGTTCCCTTCTGTATTGGCCAGCTGCCGTCCTCATTTACAGTAAAGTCTGTAATCATAAGGTTGCGGTAACCGCCCTTTTCAAAGCCAAGAGTCTTTTCAATAATCTGTGCGTGATAAGCAATGTAATACTTGCCGCGGAAGCTAAAAATCCAGTGGTGGTTGTTTCCCCATGGACCAAACATTGTTCCAGGATTTTCGAGTGTGTAGCCTTTAAATTCAAAAGGTCCCAACGGATTCTTGCTTGTCATATAGGCAATAACTGCAATTGGAAGCATAGGGTCTGCCTGTACTCCGTCACGGCTCTGCCAGTTGGTACAATATGAGTAGTAGTAAGTGTCTCCAATTTTATTGATACCAGAATCTTCAAAAAGGAATGGAGCGTCAATTTCTATAGGGTCGCAGGCAAGACTGATCATGTCTTCTCCAAGTCTTGCGCAGCGTGCAGATTTTGGATGAATAAATTCTGCCTGATGTCCGCCACCAAAATAAAGGTAACCGGTTCCGTCATCATCAACAATAACGGCAGGGTCAAAAAGCCAGTAAACTCCGTCTATGTTAGGCATGCCGCGGGAAACAAGTGCCTTGCCAAGAGGATCTTCAAATGGACCAAGTGGTGAGTCTGCCTGAAGAACACCAATTCCATTTGCACTGTCTGCAAAATAAAGGAAGAACTTGTCCTTACCATTTATTTTTTTAGTACAGATTGCAGGAGCCCAGGAATTGCGTGCCCATTTTGCAGCACCATTTGGCCCCGCAACCTTAACGATTCCACAGTCGGTCCAGTTTACCAGATCCTTTGAGCTGAATACATTAAGTGTGTTTATTTTTTCGTAACCGTTGTCTGTTTTTCCAAGGCTGAATTCTGCCTGCTGAGCGTCATTCGTACAATAAATATAAACAGTGTCATCATATACAAGAACAGCAGGGTCTGCATTAAATTTGTGAAGCACAACCGGATTATTTTCTGCAGGAAGCTTTACACCCTTTTCTGCAATAAGCTTTTGGAGTGCTGTAAATTTCTTGAGCGATTCTTCGCGCCCTGCTTCTGTCTCTTGAGCACGCAGCTCTGCTTTTTTTTCTTTGTTGTCACAAGAACATACCATAATTATTACCATCCCTATTAAAATTATACTGAAAATTCGTTTTTTCATTTTGTCACACTTATTTTAAAAGCCCTGCAGGCATGTGGCTCCAGCGTAAACGTTGTGGCCGGCCCCAGATCCTTGTGTTCCCACAGGTCGCGGATATTGTCGTTCTGTCCTATTGTTATATTCAGCTTTACAGTCTGAACCTCTTCGCTCACATTAAAGTAGCATTCGTAATAAGAAAGATCGTCCGGGCAGTCGTTGGTCCAGATAACCACATTGTCGCTTGAGCTGTCGCTGCTCATAAATGCCTGATACGGATTTTTGTTCATTGCAAGAATCTCGTCGTTTGTGATAAGGCTAAGGCTGTAGTCATCCAGCTGCGGAAGATCTGTACCAAGCATGAGCGGCGAACGGAAAATACTCCACAGCGTAATCATTGTGCGAGCCTCTTCCTTTGTAAACTTACTCTTCCAGCCGCGCTTTTTATCCTTGTCGGTTCCCCAACCCCAGCCAAGCACATTGAGCGGAATCATATCACAGTCAGGCCAGTTGCCTTCTCCGGTATGACGTTGCCATACTTCACAGCGTTCAAACATTGCCTTAAGAAGCTTCCAGTCATCCCAGAAATCATCGGTAATGCGCCACATATTTGCAAAGCGCTCATACTGATGTGCCTTTTCAATATTAGCAGGCCCAGGGCTAAGACTAAGCACTATAGGTCGTCCACAGCGTTCAATTGCACGGGCCATCATAATCATTTCTTTTTCGTAAAACGGTTCCTTTACGTGGCGGCAAATGTCATCAACCTTTACAAAGTCAACACCCCACGCTGCATACAGTTCAAAAACAGAATCGTAATAATCCTGGGCATAAGGTTTGTTGGCATCTACACCGTACATATCCGGGTTCCAGGCACAGGTTGAATAGGCATTTGCTATCATGTTTGCAGTAACAGCGCTGCCGTCGTGAGTTTTGATTGCCGTGTGATTGTGAGCTGCAATGCGAGGAATTCCGCGCATAATATGAATACCAAACTTGAGCCCAAGCGAGTGAATGTAATCTGCCAGCGGCTTGAACCCTTCCCCATCCTTTGCAGACGGAAAACGGTTAACGGCTGGAATCTGTCGCGAATATTCATCAATACAAAAATGACTGAACGGAATATATTGGGTGCGATTAGCGTTGTCTTCACCGGCAGAAGGATCCGACCACTGAATATCAATTACAACATATTCCCAGCCATGCTGCTTAAGATTCTTTGCCATGTATTCAGCATTGTGTCGAACCTGCTGCTCGTTCACCATAGTGTTATAATAATCATAACTGTTCCAGCCCATTGGCGGCACTGGAGCACATAAGTTTTTGTCGTATGCCATATGAAAATTATAACATATAAATACACTCCTTGCGAGTACGGATTGCTGATAAAGAACGTCATTGCGAGCAAAGCGCGGCAATCCACAACATAATTGAGTATCACCCTTCTTTTCGCTATAATACAGCATATTAATTCACAAATCATTTTTTGGAGTATATAAATGAAAAAAATTATTTCCGGTAAGGTTCGCGAGGTTTATGACCTTGAAGATGGACGCATGGTAATTGTTACAACAGACAGAATTTCGGCATTTGATGTTATTCTGCCAACCATGATTACGGACAAGGGCAAGGTGCTCAATGCACTGGCTAACTTTTGGTTTGACTATACTAAGGACATTGTAAAAAATCACATGATTTCGAGCGACCTTAAGGATATGCCGGCCGAGTTCCAGAAACCGGAATTTGAAGGACGCACTATTCTTGTTAAAAAGCTCAAGATGATTCCTTACGAGGTAATTGTACGCGGCTATATGTTTGGTTCTATGTACGAAGCTTACAAGCGCGGTGAGCCTTTCCTGGGTCACAAGTTTGAAAAGGAATATAAACAGGCTGAAAAACTGGACGAGCCGATTGTAACACCTTCTACCAAAGCAGAAGAAGGTCACGACATTAACGTTACCCTGCAGTATATGAAGGATGATCTTGGCGAAGAGCTTGGAACAAAGATTGAACAGGTTGCCCTTGCAATCTACAAAAAGTGCTACGAGCATGCTAAGGCTAACGGAATTATCATTGCAGATACAAAGTTTGAATTTGGTCTTGATGAAAACGGTGACCTTGTTCTTGGTGACGAAGTTCTTACACCGGACAGCTCACGCTTCTGGGATGCATCAAAATATGAGGTAGGTGGAAGCCCAGCAAGCTACGACAAGCAGTTTGTCCGCGACTGGCTCAAGGAACACAACCTTGCAGGTGATCCGACAATCAAGGAAGTTCCGGCTGACGTTGTAGCAAAAACAAGTGAAATATACCACGAGTGTGAAAGAAGGATTTGTCACGCCTAGACTGTCATTGCGAGTCGCGTAGCGACGAAGCAATCCATGTACAAACATGCATTGTCATATGTGGATTGCCACGCTTCGCTCGCAATGACGAAATTATTTCATCAACGCCTTATACTTCTGTGCAAGACGCTTAGACTTAACGGCCGCAAGTCCGCAGTAGTTGCTAGGATGCTCAAAGAAGTTTGCAGGATTTTCTACGCCGAGCTTTTCGAGCTGGGCTGTGATGTCGGCATATTCTTTTTCGTGGGTTTTAAGAACTTCAAAGAAGGTTTTTCCTGTCTGCTCTGCTTCAAGAGTAATCTTTCGGATAACCTCGTGGCCGTCGTTGTAGCCTGCTTCGCCAAGAAGGATGTAAGCAGGTTCTGCAAGAACACCGCCCTTAACTTTTCCACCGGCATTTTCGAGGTTACGTGCCATGCCTTCCTTATCTGCCTGAAGTCCCTTAACAACACTGTTCATACGGGCAACTGCCATAGTAAAGCCGGAAACATAATCTGCAATAAAGCGCTGGCTTGCACTGTTTGTAAGGTCACGCTGATGTTCACTAATCTGATCCATGTAGAAGGTAATTACGCGTGGGCACATAGCCTTCCACAAAGACTTAACGTGCTCGCTGTTCCAAGGATTGCGCTTCTGAGGCATAGTCGAGCTTCCAACCTGAGTTGCTGCAAAGTACTCGAACACTTCACCAATTTCTGAACGCTGAAGATTGCGCAAATCATCTGCAAGGTTTGCAATAATACCAAAGGCAACGTTCATCTCAAGCAGGAGGCGCAAAACATATTCAGGCTCAACAAGCTGATTAGAATATTCACTTGGCTGAAGTCCAAGGAAGCCTACGTATGTGCGTTCCAGTTCTTCAGGATCCTTTACGATCATCGACGGACCGTTATAAGAACCAACAGGGCCGGCAAGCTTACCAACCAATCCGTTACTCAATTCTTCAATGCGCAGAATTGACTTACCAAGACGGCTAACAAATTCTGCAATGCTCCAACCAAAGGTAATTGGAACTGCGTGCTGTCCGTGGGTACGTCCAACCTGTGGAGTTGCGCATTCACGTTCTGCAATATCGCAAAGATAATTTTCAAGCTTTTTAAGTTCCGGGAGCACAACGTTTTGAGTAACATCGCGCATACGGCAGCTAAGGGCTGTATCCAGAATATCAACTGATGTTGCACCAAGGTGGATGAGCGGACCAATATCGCTGTCTACCTTAGTTTTCATTACGTTTACAAGAGCGCGGATATTGTGCTTTGTTTTTTCTTCTTCTGTGTAAACTTCCTGAGGGTCAATATTTTCTGCAACCTTATCAAGCTCTGCAGCAACAGCATCAGTGAGCTTACCGCGAAGCTTAAGGTGAGCCTTTACCAGAGCGGCCTCACACTTGGCGCAGGAACGGATAGAAGCTTCTTCCGAAATATATTTAGAAAGGCCTGCAAAAGCATCTGCCTCCGACAAAGAGTATCTGTGATCGATACAAGAGAGATTTTCAAAAATATTGCGTGTTTCCATGGGTGTCATTATAGTAGATTTTGTAAGAATTGGGAATATAAAGAAATCTTTTCTATTTTACAAAACTGTGGTATCATATATAGGTGAAATTCCCTAGTTCTTTGTTATTCTAATTATTTGGAGATTATGCATATGAGCAATGTCATGACCAAACTAATTAAAAAAATTAAGCAGATAAAAGTCACTCCAAAATTAGTGTTAAAAGTTTTCTTTTTCTTATTTTTGTTCTTCTTATACCATTTAGGAGAATACGGAAATACCTGGGCCGGCAGTTCAAGAGGCGGCATGTGGAAAATCGGACAAAGTGCCTTACCTTATGCAACACTTCCCGGTGTATTTACATCCTTGTGTACCTTTATCCTCATTGCCTGGGTTGTTTTTTTCCGCAAGTTCGGTTTTTACTTTTCCATAACAATCCTTACATTAAGATTCATTCGCCTTAGTGTAAACATTGTGCATCACAATCTTATGGTTCTGCCAGGCATTTTTATGAGTGTTGTTGCCCTGGTTTCTGTAATACTTATTTATCAGAGCAATGAGCAGACAATCAAAACACAAAAGAAACACCGCAAGGAGCTTGAAGAATTTACTAAATCCATCATCGGTGCCTTTACAAACTGTATAGATGGAAAGGATGCCTACACAAACGGACATTCCTACCGCGTTGCACTTTACACAACAATGCTTGCCAATAAGCTTGGAGTTACAGACCAGGCAACCCTGGATAAATATTATAATATCGGCCTTTTACATGATATTGGAAAAATCAGTATTCCTGATGCAATTTTGACAAAGCCAGGAAAGCTTACAGCCGAAGAATTTGATAACATCAAAAGCCACGCACAGGAAGGTTATAAGATTCTTAAGGATGTTAAAATTCAGGAAGACATTGCGGCTGGTGCACACTATCACCATGAACGCTATGACGGAACAGGATATCCGGACGGACTCATTGGAAAGGACATTCCTCAGGTTGCAAGAATTATTGCCGTTGCCGATGCCTTTGATGCAATGAGCTCTACACGTTCTTACCGCAAAAAAATGCCGCTTGATTCTATTGCCAAGGAAATTGAACAGTACTCAGGAACTCAGTTTGACCCCGAAGTTGCCAACGCCTTCCTTTCTCTTTACGAAGAAGGTGCCTTTGACAACCTGCGGGATAAGAACGAAGATTAGTCGGTCACAACCTGTGGTCCCTGAGCTTGTCGAAGGGTCCCACCCGCTATTCTTCTAGCCCAATAAACAAACGGAGTATCCAGAAGGCTTGTTACGATGTAAATCACGTAGCAGGCCCCTGTAATTGCAACAAGCTCTCCAAAAGCGTAGATGCCCCAGAAGGCTCCAAAGTTAAAAATCACAATGTTTACAAACTGACTTATAAGTGTAGAAAAATTGTTACGGAACCAGAGCATGCCGCGTTTATCACCGGTTTTCTTTTCGGTGAGTCTCCACCAGGCATGATAAAGCTGAACATCAATCCATTCAGAAACTGCATAGGCAATAAGACTTGCAAGCAGCATGCGCGGTGTGTTTGAAAAAAGCTCTCTTACAAAACCGCTTGCCCAGTCACTCTCTGCCGGAATGTAATGCACCCACAAAAATGACAGAAGAATAAAGGTAAGGCTTGTAAGGATACCGGCCAGAACACCCCTGCCTGCTTCTTTTTTACCGTAAATTTCGCTAAGGATATCGGTAGCAAGAAAGGTTGCTGCAAAAAGCGTGTTGCCCAGCGTCTGGTCCATACCAAAGGCATGAACAACAATGGTAACCTCGATGTTGGCAAAAACTGTGGCAATGCCTATCCAGGCAAAAAGACCGCCCTTGCCAAACAGACGCAAAAACAATATGGTTCCGCCAAACGAAACCAAAAGTGTAATGATTAATAAAAGTTCATTCATACTAGCCTCCTTGACAGGAAGTAAGAGTTGACCTGGTTTTGTTTAACGACAGGAAGGACTTCGAACTGTCTGATGAATGAAATTATGGTACTTTAACAGAAATGCCGGCCTTTTACAAGTCAAGCTGGTACATACCAATCTTTACTTTTTCGTAGAGCTCTTTTACCGGCATTGGACGACCAAAAAGGTATCCCTGAATCTGCTCGCAGCCGTTGTCACGCAGGAACTGATAGGCGTCTTCTGTTTCTACACCTTCGGTAAGCGTGCTCATGTTCAGCTCTTTTGCCATGGTAATGATGTTCTTTAAGATATGACGAGCCTTTTCATTGCCCGAAAATCCCGAAAGAAATTTCATATCTATTTTCATCATGTCAAAATCATATTCTTTAAGAACGTTAAGACCCGAATAGCCCGCACCAAAATCATCAAGCCACAGAGCATAACCGTTATTGCGGAACCTTCGCAGAATCTCCTTGAGTTTTTCGTCATTTTCAGAAAGCGTACTTTCGGTAACTTCTATGTGGATAAGCTTTTTGTCTACGTTGTATCTCTTGAGGCAGGCTTCTACATCCTCTGCAATATTAAGGGAATCAAAATCCCTGCGAGAAAAGTTGAGAGAAACCGGAATAAGCGGAAGTCCAAGCTCTGTAATATGGCCAAAATGCTGACAGACCTTTTCTACAACAAACATGTCCAGCTTGTAAATCTGATAGTATTCCTCAAGCGTCTGAATAAAATCAGCCGGAGACAAAAATCCGTACTTTGGATCTTCCCAGCGTGCCAGGGCTTCAAGACCACAAAGCTTTCCGTTGGCCGCATTAACAACCGGCTGGAAATAAACCTTGATATGTTCGTTTTTGATTGCGCTGTCAATATTGTTTATGATGTACTGCTTTTTCTGAAAATTATTTGCCATGGAGTTGTCGTATTCGCAGTAGTCGTGATTGTAATGCTTTTTGATTGTATAACAGGCATAGCGCGCATGATCGCAGGCAATAAGAGGAAGACACTCGCGGTTTTCGGGCCTGTAACCGCCAACCTTAAGTCCAAGCTTAATGTCGTAGTTCATGCTCAAAAGGTTCCAGCGTATAGTCTGTAGCTTTTCTTCTATGGCCTCGTTTTTGGTAAGCACAACAAAATTGTCGTTGCTAAAATGCGCAACCAGCGAATCCTTAAAAACCGCATTTGTCATATCTGCAAATTTTTTGAGGAACGCATTGCCTTCCCAAAAGCCGTATTTTTCGTTCAGGATTTTAAAGTTTTCAATATCAAGAAAAAGAAAAATAAGATTTGAAATGTCCACGTTTTTGTCGTGCATAATCTCAAGCGCCTGGCTGCGGAAATAATGCATGTTGGCAATACCCGTAACTTCATCACTTATAGAAAGCTTTAAAAGAATACTCTGTGCATGCTCCAGCTTTTCATCCTTTTGCGCCTCTTTAAATTTTTGATGATAAGCATTTATGGCGCTCATAAAGATAGAAATAAAAACGATTGTAAGATTGATTTCGGTTGCATAAGAAGCCGGAAGATATCTGTCGCAGATTACAAAGAAAACTATGTAGGTGACAGAAAGCAGCAGCATTGAATAAATAGGCCTCCAGACCGTAAAACAAAAAACAAAAATTGTCATGGTCATAAGGGTTATGAACTGCTCGCCCTTTTTATAGTCCAGGAAGGAAATGTAAATACCAAACGCAATTGCAATTATGGAAAAAATATATTTTATTGCATCCCAGGTATATCTGTCCGAATTTTTTTCAAAGCCCTTTTTTGAATGCCGTAACGAAAAAATAAAAAGCACCAGCGCCGCCACAAACAGCACCGCAAAGCAGGTCATATGAGTAACAAACCACTGAGTTGTCCTTTTCGTTTCCTCGTTGAACTGCCGGATCGTAATGTTCAGCATCATAAATATTTCCAGCACCATCACAACCAGAGTAACACACAAGCTGGAGCGGATATTCGACCGGTCAATGTACTCATTCACATACTTCGACCGCTTCTCCATCCCGAGAAAACCCCGTATTTTTTCCATTAGTTTCATATGAATATATTATAAACCATTTATGGTAATTTGGAAGAAAAATCTGTTGAGGGGGTTTTTACAAAATAAAATAACTTTTTTATACAGAAGATGTAAAGCGTTGTATGATTATTGTGTCTTTAATGACAGGATTAAATCCAATATAAAAAACAGCATGAAAAAAGAAGAGGCTATTGATGAAGCAATAGACTGGGCTGCAAATAAAAACCTGCTTGAGGGCTTTATCAAAGAGCAGAGAGCGGAGATAAGAATGAATCTTTTGACAGAATTTGATCAGGAACAATACGACAGAATCCGCAGACGAGAAGGATATGAAGAGGGAGTTTCCGATGGTATTTCTCAGGGAGCCCTGCAAAATGCTATAAAAAATGCCATTGCCTTTCTAAAAGAAGGCGATACTCCTGAAAAAGTAGCCAGATGCACTGAATTACCACTTGAAAAAGTTCTGGAACTTCAGGAGCAGATTCCAGAAAAAGCATAAAAAATAGCCCGCCAGGGATTGAACCACCAGCGGGCAAAAAGCAAGTGCTATAGTCATTACGTCATTGCGAACCCCGCAGGAATGAAGCAATCCATAATATTTACTTACCTAATTACTAGTAACACATTGATTTTATAATACACATATTGTATAGTATAATTACTGGTATTCGCAGTAATTGGCGGTCTTGCCTCCGAAATTCGACTGACCCGGGAAACCGGTTCAGATTACTAAATTAGGAGGCTGCTATGAGTTTATATGAATTCTTGGATTTGTTGTTATCAACAATTCAAATTCTTATCGACTTAGTTCAGCGCCTTCTCCATAGACGGAAGAAGAAACGTAGAATAAAAAAATAGCACCCGCCGAGTGTTTGCCCACTGACGGGTGCGAATCCTAGGTAACTAGGTAAGCATACTAAGAGGCAAGACGCTTTCTGCGAATGCCTTTCTTTTAATACTATAAACCACTTGTCGGGAAAAGGCAAGGGATTTTTGGGTTACTAGAACAACAGTTCTGCCTGCTCGAGTTTAGAAGCAGTATATCCAACTATTATATTTCCAGTATAACCAGTACCTTTTGTTTCTGTATAAGTATTATCTTGTTTTGGTGCATTTGCAGAAACAACAACAACTGTTTCCCACTTTCCTGTGTATCCATCCTCTCCTGTTGCGCCTGCTTCGATGTCTGCTACAGATGTTAGTGGCCAAGATGTTCGTAATGAATATTTTGTACCACCATAAGAAATTGAGTAACTAGTTATTACAGGTCTAACATCATTTGTTCCAAACTGTCTGAGGGTAATACTGTTGTACATACCGTTTGTAAAGAGAGTATCTACAAGAACTTTTTTAGAAACTGTAAGATCTGTTATTGCACCAGAATTGCCGACAGGTGTGAGCATTGCATATTTCAGATAAGAACCTGTTGAGTCATAATATGCAAGATGAATATTACCGCTTCCATCTGTTTTCATTGACACATACTGACCAGCTGCATCAGGGTCAATTTCTACGGCTGTTGCCCAAGAATTTGTCCAATTACCATAGTAACCTGCGGCAGGATCATTAAGATATCTAATTTTGAGGCCTCCGGCTACTTCATCATAATACGCAATATACACAACATTCTTAACTGAATCATAAGCCATATCAAAATAATTTGAGTCTGCACCAGATTTAGCTGTTGTTATTTCTTCTCGACCTGCAGGAGTATCAAGACCTACAGCAGTTTGTGATTGTTGAGCATTATAGGCATATGTTTTCTGTGTTATTCGAGACATATCTGTGTATGTTGCATTACTTGTTGCATTCCATCCTGTATTCGTATTATTTGTTTGTTGGAAAAGTTTTTGATCTATGCCAGTTCCTTCATGGAAACGCCAGAAAACAATAGAGCGAGATTCATCAGCTTTATCAAAATAAGCAACCATATTAAGGGAATCTGTATTATCTCCCTTAATAAGCATTTTTATATTCTCATATCGCTTCATTACTGCCTTATTATATGCATAGGATTGAGTATTACCTCCAAAAGAAAGATTTCCTAATCCAAGTCGTGCATAATTAAGATTATCCCTTGGACGATTCCAAGAATATGCAGCACCTATATTATTAAAAGTTTTTGCCCATTGTACAGAACCAAACGCAGGATAAGAAGTTTCATTACCAGACCAGTTCATATTATGCAGGAATGTCCAAGATGGAGAACCAGAAGTATTATAAGCAAAATTTCCTCCATAAATTGCTCCCGCCCAAGAAGTTGTTAATTGTTGATCATTTGCAAATAAATATTGATTATTACTTGCATACAACCACATCATATTACCAGTCTTATTTCCTTGTGCATTTATAACAGGCTTCATAACAGCTTCTGTACCACTATATGCCGTAGTTGTTGTATCCCACATATAGATATAACGTCCGTCGGTATGGTTAGGTGCAAATTGAGAAGCTTCTTTATTATATTCTGCAGCATCATTATTAATGTTATTCAAAGAATCCATTGAATTATTAGTTACTTTTATGTTGCCAGATGTTGAGAGAGAAGCTTTTGTAACTGTCAAGTTATTTCCGGAAGCAGCTGTATTTTTTGCGGTAGTACCCAAAGAAACACTGCCTCCTTTTAAGTTATAACCAATTATTGTTACATTCTTATTAGTGGTGTCATCAATATTAGCGACAAAGGCTCCACTTGCGGAACGTCTCAGATATCTCTTGGTTCCTGTGTCCATATCACCTGTAGAAATATCGGTAATATATGGCACAACATCCATATAATAAGTTGGTCTGTGCAATGTTGCATCGCCGGCTGTTTCGCTTGCGGCTCTGGCTGTAGAAGAACCGTCTGCGTTATCTACAGCAATTACTGTAAACGCTGCATCTACATGGGCTACATCACTTAAGTGAGAAGTATCAATTGCAATTTCCCAGTTTACTTTATGACCGGCCTGGTCAAGATAATCCGGTGTAACTGTTACTTCGTAGTAATTAGTTGCCATTACAGGATTGGCACTGTTAACCTGTGATATTTCCCAGTTGCCTGAAGTTTTATTATAGGTTGCAAAAGTCTTTGCAGTACCAGAGTCAAAGTTTGTCATGCTGAACTGGAGAGTCTTAAGAAGCTTGTCATCGTATGCAGTTCCTCGTACAACAATCTTTCCAGAAACCTTAGGGTCTGAGTCAAGATATGTTCCCTGATTCTTGGCCTTTCCGTCCCAGCCTGTAAGCTTTGTTGTACCGTCGTCGGCTAATGCTGTCCAGTCTGATTCGAGTTCAATATGACCGTTCTCAAGTGAGTTTTGATACAGGCTGTTGTTGGTCTTGCCATTCCAGAAGAACGGAGCAACTACTACATTTGGTTTTACTCCATCAACAAGATCAATTGTAAAGTCTGTTACACGGAATACACAATTCTGGCTGTTGGTTCCCTGAGTAAGTTCTTCTGTTTCATCCCAGAAGGTGAACGAAGCACTCTTTCCTGTTCCGTCATTAGCTTCTGATACAGTGCCTACCAGTTGTTCGTTTGTAAGTGTAAAGGACTTAAGTGTTGTGCTTGTATCTGCGTTATTATAAATTACTGTACCAATCTTATCTCCTGCCGCAATTACACCGGTAATAGTATTGTTAGTTACGGCTGTTGCTTTTGCTCCATCTGCTTCTTTTACAGGATTATCGTTTGCAGCATCTTTACCATAAATCATTGAGATAGAACCGTTTCCTCCAACAATTTCGGTAACTACAGCAAGCTTATCTTTAATCTTGAATGCTCCACCATAAGAAGCTGTAGAGATAGTCTGTTTTGCTTTTACTTCTGTTTTAGTAATTCCAGCACTTACATTTGCATTATACAAATCATAACCAACAAACTCATTAGCCTGCCAGCTTCCATTACTGTTCAAGTCGGTTCCAAGCCATACCTTAGCAAGACGAGGTGCAGAGTTTTCGATTTTTACCTGGTAGGTCTGGCCGCTTACGTTACCAGCCTTATCGAAGGCAAGTACTACAAGGGCACAAGGACCGTCAGGCATATTCTTTGAGTGGATTGTAGAAGTTAATGTATAACCAGTTGTCTTTGAACCTTCTACAGATTCAGGCATGCCGTCACCATCGTCAGAATTATTCTTGAATGTAAACGTAGAACCTGTATTGTCTGTTGTAGATTCATTACCTGTGTTATCTACAACCTGTGCATATGGGAAGTAAACTGTTGCAGATGTAGAAGCAGTAACACCGGAAGATGTGTCAAATGTTACAGCACCGGTTGTTTCGTTTATAGCTTCAATCTTTCGGAGCATACCGTTTGCTTCTATGAGGCCACCCTTACGGATATGCGCATTTCCCGTTATGTTACCGGCAGTTGTTGGTGTAAAGGTATAACCGTCTGCACCGAGAGTACCTGCTACAGATTTTGAGTACAAAGTATATGAAACATTACCCTGTGTAAAGGTGCGTGCTGTAAGATCATTAAGTGCAACCTTGGAATCGCCTGCTCCTGTTGTAATAAGAGGATCAAGCAGAACCTGACTGCTATAAGAATTTCCGGCACGAACATAGTAGAATACAAAGCGTTCAAAGCCAGAAGCTGTTTCATCTACCTTACTTCCAAGAGTATAAATATAGTTGGAATCTGTTATTTTGTTTTCACCGGCTGTAAGAGCATTTTCTGCATTATAAGTTTCGCCTTTATATACAGACTCAATTACAGGAGCATCATTATCAATATTCAATGAATAGGTCTTTGAAATTGAGTGCTCTGTATCCTGTACGGTTACAGTATAAGCTACCGCTGGATTTGTAGTATCTACAGGTATGAACAGATATTGTGTCTTTGGATTATTTCCTGTTCCTTCAAGTTTTGAAGCAAAATAACCTGTACCGGCAGTCAATGAATCTACACCCTTCTTTACTTCAAAACTGTCGATACGGCTTTCATCATCAAGTTTAACAGTAAGATACCAGTTACCCTTAAGATACATTCCATTTGCATATGAATTACTGGCTTTTATGTTAGAATTGGCAAGCACTGTTGATGCTGTACAATTCTGAGTTGGTGCACTGTTAAACTGGTATATATATGCACTCTGTGTAGGTGCAGTATTATCAATGTTGAGATAATACCAGTCTGTCCAGGTACCAACCTTTCCTTCTTCGTTTACTGCACATGCCCTGATTGCAACATAGTTAACAGTACCTTCTGTTTGTGGATTCATTTCTCCGTTATTGTTAATGGTAAAGTTCCATGAAGCAGCATTATTAACTTTAATACCCCACCAGTTACTTGAATTTACCCCTGTTGCAAACTGAAGGTTTGTAAAGCCAAGGTCTGTTGCTGCCTGAGATGCATTATGTACTGTATAGCAATGATTACCGTTATAAGTTAATCCTGAAACGTAAGTAGAATTATTTGTGTAAGTACTAAGATCTGTACTGTTTCCTGTTCCGTTAATAACCTGCAGATAAGCAGCTTTTACAGTAGTAGTACCGGAAGGAATTTCTGAAGTTCCCGTAATTCGGATTGCGCCACCAAGAGTAAGATAGTTTTCTCCTTCCTTATAGTCTGTATCATTTGGATAGGTTATCTTTGTCTTTGGACGGTCACCCTCCGGATTATATTTGATAGTCTTGCTTCTGTCGATTGTACAATTTCCAAGAGCATCTGTTGCCATTACATAGAACGGCAGGGTATAAACACCTTCATTAGATGCTGTTGCATTTGAAACATTATTACCCAGGATTTCTCCGGAAACTTCAAATTCCCAGGCTGTATAAGAAGATGTACCGTTCAATTCATCATTCCAGGTTTCGGTAGCAAGGGCTTCATCTCCCATAGCTCTCTGAGCCGCAGTCGGAATAAGCCAGTAGGTTTTGTCTAATCCTGCTCCGCCACCACCATCAGTAGAAAATCCTATAAATTTTTGAGTTCCGGTTAATTCTTCTACAGAGCTTGGACTTGTAATATTAATTGAAGGACCATCATTATCTACAAAGAAGATAGGAGATGCTGTTGCTAAAAGTCCGGACGTATCATAAGTTTCGACAGTTCCAGAAACAGAATCTGTTCTCCAGGTAGATACATTTATGGCCGTAGTTGTCCAGATATAATTATTTGTTGTGTCTACAGTTCCGTTCTTTGTAAAGCCGTCATGTGTATCAATAGAAGTATATTTTAATTGTCTCTTTGCAGCATTATTTGCATCGGTCTTTAAATTGTATTCAAGTGTAAGTCTTATTTCTGCAATTCCGTTTGCATCAGATGCTTCAATCTTAAATACAGCGTTTGGTCTTACGGTTCCACCAACTTTTGTTGTTGCGGTTACATCGTCCCAGTTTGATCCATTTTGGATCTGTGTATATTGAATAACCGGCGAAGTCGCATCACTCTTATAAGAAATTGCAGAAGTATTATCTACTGCATCGCTGGTCTTAAACTGGAAATAAGGATTAAGGTAAGCCTCGCTCTTTCCTGTATAGAAGATTGCGTCTGCATTATCGACTACATAGAAGTAAACGGTTTTCTGACCGTCGCCTGTGTTGGCCGGGGTAAAGGTCCATTCACCGGTTACAGGATTGAGTGTTGTTATATCGTAATCGTTTCCTACTTTAACCTTTGAAGTAATAATACCTCCTGCAGATGTTGTTGTTACTCCAGTTGTCAAAGTAAGCTGCGAGGTTGTTGCAATAAAGGTTTTTACTACCTTTTCGCTGGTTGAGTCATCGTCAGAAACAGAACCTTCTATTTTTGCATTTTCTCCGTACTTTAAGATGTAAACCGGAGCCTGCGCAGTACCAGTATTTGTAAGGTTTGTTACCTTTACTGTAGGACGATCAGAATCCATATCTACGGTGTATTTAAAGTAGTTTGTATCAAGAGTATATTTATATGAACTTGTTGACAAATCATAGATGTTTGTATTACCGGCGCCATCTGTTACTACAGGAATGATATAAAGATTCGCAGTAGTAGGAGAAGCCGCAACATTTGTAATAGTGTAGGTATTAATATTTGTAATACTCCAGCTGTAAATCTTTGAAGGGTCTGTAATTGTTTCTACAGGAGTTCCTGACGGAGCTCCAGAAGGCGCTGTCTTTTGTGCATAAAGCTCAAGTTTAACAGGAGCAGAACCTTCGTATTCTACAGAACCGGTCATAGAAATTGTACCGTTTACCAGGGTATTCTTTGCAGGTGTTTCTACCTTTACGCTTGGACCCTGTTTATCAAAAGAAAGTGTAAACATTGTGGCAGAGCTTGTGTTTCCAGCCCTGTCTTTAATTGTTCCGTTTGCGTTATAGGTTTTTCCCTGTTCAAGTGCACTCAAGGTTGAAGAAAGAATTGTAGCTGTCCAGGATCCGCTTGAATAGTCATCTGCAGCTACCGGTGTAAGTGTTGCATAACTGTCTACACCGTTTACATTTATACTGATAGATGAAACTCCCGCACATGTGCCCGAAGGATTATCTGTAAATGTACCCGAAACAGTAATTTGTGAAACACCGTTTGTATACTGCTGACCGCTGTGGCTTGTACAGTTTAATATAGGTGATTCAGAGTCAACATTGAGGGAGAAGGCTTTAAGAGAGTTGTTCCAGGCTGAAATTGAATTTGTAGTTTCAACATCACCGCCTGTAGTTTCTTTCCAAATTACAACTTCGTCATTATTGTCATGTGTAATCCATTCTCCTGTCAGAGTATCAACATCGTAATTTCCAACTTTATCTACTGCAAGAAGTACAAGATAGTTATTAGGATGATCAAGACCGCTGATAGTTTCCTTGAAAGAAGATTTTACCTTAGCTGCATACCAGTCATCATTATTCGGCTGGAACATAACCTGTTTTATTTCTGGAGTATCAAGAGGTTTAAAGTAACCTGTTGCCTTATAAGTAGACTCTGAATTAGCATAATTGTTTTTGAAATTTGTTATATCACTTGCTGACGGTGCAGTATTAAATACCCTGTAGTAAATCATATCTACGCCGGAACCATGTTCTTCAAAGTATCCGCGGATTTTGAGTGTAGAAGTATTGCTGTATGAACCTTTAAGATATTTACCGCCTACATCTTTATCAAGAGCATCAGAATAAGTAACTGTTCCGTCCGTAGCAGCAACATCTGCGGCACTGCTGTCAAAATCGCTTACACGGAATACAATATCCTTGTTTTTATAGTCAATTTTGTGAACACCCCTTGGTGCAACTGTATCAAAATAAAGAGTAACCGGCTGAGAAGTAACTCCTATGTTTCCTGCAACATCCTGAGAATAAATGTAAAGGTTTGCTCCATAATTTGAAGAAGCAATTGCATTTGCAGGAACAGTAAATTCCCAAGTCTTTACGCCTGTTACTTTATTGCTTTCGGTTGAATAATTGGCAGAAAGTTCTTCCTCATTTTCATCTATAGCCTTAAGTACAATCCAGGTTTTACATGCATTTGGTGTAGAAAGGTTATCGGTTACAAGACCTTTGATTTTGTATGCCTTTGCCGGATTAATCCAGTAACCACCACCTTGTTTTTCTACAGAATTAGAAATTTCTGTTGCTTCTGCTTCCGGAGCCTTTGTATCAAGGGTAAAGGTTCTCTGTGTGCTTGATTCGGCATCGTTGTTTGCCTTAATTACTAAAGTTACATCATAAGAACCCGGAGAAGCAATTATAGAAGCAAAATCAGAAGAAACCTGAGCTGTTGCAATTCGCCAGGTATATGTAACAGGGCTTACAGCTGCATTTGTTGTATAACAGAAATTAGGCGAAGAATAAGTATAACCAGGGGCTGCATCCAATTCTTCCAAAGGTACAGTATAAGTTTTCTGCAGTGTTGGTGGATTTACAGAATCAGAAGATTCGGTAACGGTAAGGATGTATGAAAGAGAATTTAATACCTTTTCTGTCCTGATTGTTCCTGTAAGATAAAGTAAATCTGTTAAGCTTGCAGCGTTTTCTCCATTAAATTTCTTTGCGCTTACAACTTCATTAAGCTTATTACCGCCTGTAATTGTAATTTCTGGAGCTGTTGTAGAAACCGTATAACAGAAACCATAGCCTCTGTTATCTGCGGCAATAATTTCGTTTCCTGTAATATCTTTTCCAACTACATAGAAAAGATAATCATGCGAAGGTTTAAGACTTTCTATAGTAAACTGCTTGGCAATTGAGGAAACATTTGTATCTTCGGAGCTGGCAGTATATCTGCTGGACATATCCTGCCCCCAGGCACTGTATCGGTTGTATACATCTTCATCCCAGGTATACAGGAGTTCTACATATTCCGGATTATGCTGCTGTTCAAAAATGCCGGCATTAATTTCTCCGGTATATTCTGTAGTATCTACAAGATAAAAACTTACTGTATGTGTACTGATATTTTTGTTATCTGCACCAACTGTAATATTAAGAGGAACTGGAGAGCCATGGTAAACTGTCTTATAACCGGCACTTGAATAATTTTCTGTTCCGGTACCTGCCTCTATAAGTTCATAACCGCCGATTATATACTGCGGATTATTTTTTGGATTGATTGTACAGGTAAGATATACAGGATCTCCGTGTGTACTGTCATTATTTGTAATAAAGCTGGCTATGCTTGGAGTTTCTGCTTTTGTAGTTGAGAAGCTCTGTGCAGCAGCTGCAATTGCATCTATGGTAGAAGCATAAGAGGCATGCTTTGTTGATGTCTTATTAAGATAAGATGCAAAATCTACAAGCGAGAAGCTTTCTATTGCACCGTCTCCACTTACAAGGTTCTGCATAGAAGCAGTTCCACGGTAGAAAATCTTGGTTAAGTTTCCGTTTCCAACACCTTCATCCCCAACAGTCTTAAATTCCTTTGCGTTATCGTTTGCGGTGACTGTAAAATAAATTTTGGAATTTGATATAGGATTATCTGCTTCAAATTCCTGAAGCTTGTCTGTTCCAAAAAGAGCTTTGTAGTTATTGTAAACAGCTTTGTTATTTGCGCGGTCTTCTTCGCTTGAGTAATAACGGGCAACTGTTAAAGGATTTGCATCTGACATATCAGAAATATTTGAGAAGCTTGAATCGCAGATTGCATTTCCTGATTCATCATAGAAGGTTACGGTAAGGCTGGTTAATTTTCCGCAGAAGTCGTAGAACGAACCTTTTAACTGAACAATCTGTCCAAAAGCGGCAGGAGTTGCATCAGAACCGGCAGTTGTAGGGTTTGTAATTACCAGAACAGGAGCTGTATTATCTATAGAAACTGTACGCGAAGCAATACCTGATGTATGTTTTGCATTATCTTCTGCATAAACCTGAATTTCGTAGTCTCCGTCGGAATATTCCCATCCGTTATAGAATTTTGCATTGTTTTTATCAAAATTATTAAGAGTTATAGACCATTTACCGTCTACGGAAACAACAGCTTCTTCTTCATGAATAAGCTTTTTTCCTTCGTCCAGACTCTGGTAAACATCAACATGAACGGTTTTTACTCCCTGATCGTCGGACCAGGTTCCCGCAAGAACAAAACTATCCCTTATAACAGAAAGGGATGGCGGGTAAGTAATACCTACAACCGGCGGCTGCGTATCAACAGCGGCACCGAGACCGATTTCGCAGGAAGAAAGGAAAGAAAGCACAAGGCCGGCGGTAAAAAGCACGGCGAGCGGTTTGAGAATATTCTTAAAAAATCCAAAAGTTTTAACAGTTTTCATAGTAACACTCCTGTAAAACAAAAAGTCTGCGTCTGCATAGTCAAAAATGATGAACAACGCAGATTTTTACACTTCTCCATCTCTATTTATCGGCAAAAGAAGCCTATTCCTTGAGTAAAGCACCTTTACAACAGTTTTGTTACACTTTTTATAGAAGAAACGTTTGAAAAGCTGGTATTTTTACATAAAAAAGGCTTTGAAGCAGCTGTTTTTAAACAGATTATCCCCAAAGCCCTCAATAAATATAAGGGAATTCCCCTAAAAAAGCAAGAAAAAAAATATTTTCTAACGAAAATTTATAACTACACAAAAAAACCAATCCGATATAAGATTTATATGATTAACCGGTGTTTTGCAGTATGAAAACCGTAAAAAAGAAGACTTTAAAACAGCAGGTAGCACGCGCCCTTACAGCTATCATTCTTTTGGGACTCACCTTTTTGCCAGGTTCAGGCCTTTTTGCTCAGCCGGTTCCGGGGTCCTACTATGATTTTATTGACGCTACAAAAGACATGCCGGCCGGTCACGACAAAACTTCGCTCATCATTTACCGGGAAGATAACAAGGGCACAATGAACGAAATCCGCTGTTTTTTAAAGCTGGAAGACCAGGATGGCAACGATGTTACCTATTCGGCCTGTACCGCAACCTATGAATGGGTAAGAATCCCAAATGTAGTGAATCAGTATAAGAAAAAATACTACCTTAGCGGCGGAATGGCCATGCATCTTAAGCTCAAAAAGGGCATTTACAAAATTACGCTTTATACGCCCGTGGATCAGCAGGCAAATTTTACTTACAGCGACCCGTCAATTCAGCCTTTTTTGTGGGAATCCAATGTTTTTACCTACAATACCGAAAACCCTACCAAAGTGATTTTTGTGTACCCTACCTATAACGCCAACGGCTTTTACAGCGGCGGCTGGCTTATAGACTACAAACAAAAACAATAGTAAAATTACCCTATGAAAAAGAAAATACTCATCCTTTCTTCCCTGATTGTTTTTGTGGCAGCTGCTGTTGCAGTAGTTTGCCTTTGTATTATTCCGCAGAAAAAGCTTCCTTCTAAAAATGCGCTTAATATTGCCTTTTATGATTCCGACCCGGCCATAGAAACCGCCTTTACTTCGCTTATTACCGATTTTGCAGATACAAACCAGAAGACTGTAAACTTTTATAAAATTGATAAAGAAACTGAACTTTCGGCCCAGATTAAAAAGAACAGGCTTGATTTGATTCTTGCTCCTGCAGGCTATGCCGTAAAAAATGCGGTTGCGGTAGCTGATGATAAAGCCGGTGCCCCGGACGGATGCCTTGGCCAGATGTTTTTGACCATGCAGCAGTCTGCGCTCACTAAGAACGATAAGATTGTGGCAGTTCCTCTTGTTTTTGATAACCTCGAAATTAATATTGAATACTCAGCTTTTTCAATGTCGGGCTTGCAGGCTATAAATACCTGGCAGGATATAGAAGAGTTTGCTGCAATTCAAAAGAAAAAAATTGATTACCCGCTTAGCTTTGCAGGTTCTGATCCGGTTTTTCTGCTTGATTTGCTTGGTGCACTTGGCGAAGCTTTTGAAGGTGCAGATGCCTATAATGAAGCAGCCCAGATTCTTATTCAGTCTGTTGCTGCGGGCTCTTCTGGCTTTGATGCAAAGCAGATTGCCAACGAGATTTTTATTGTGCCGGACGCTCCGCTTGCCTATTCGCTTTATTATCTTAAGCAGCTTATTAAAAACGGTTACGCAACTCCAGCCTGCCGCGAATTAAAACACACTGATGTTAATTCTTTCATGCAGCAGCGCGTAACAAACATGTTTTTTACAACCCTGTCGGTTCACCGCACCTATGATGTAAAGGCCGTAGAGCGCTACAGCTCAATTTACGTTCCTTCAAAAACCAGTGCCAGCCAGAGACATTTTACTTCTACAATTACTTATGCAGTACCCGTAAGTTCCGGCAAAAAAGAGTCTGTTGACAGTCTGATTGAATACCTTGTTTCCACCAAAATCCAGGAACAGCTCTGCCAGAAAACAGGCCTTGCCCCGGTCCTTGCCAATTGCGCCACCTGCGACAAACAGGCCGACGACGCCCGCTTCTGGGTCGCCGCCACCTCTACCCCGCTTGCAGGCTTGGGCCACGAAGCCAATCTGAGCGACTCCCAGAAAACACAGCTAAGAGATGCAATCTGGGAGTTGATGTTTTAAAGGTAAGGTGGAGTGGCACTCCATTTTAGCTTTAAAGATTTTTACTGTTGTAATATAAATCGTCTGGGCAGATATCTTGTCCATTAGGCCATTCAATATTGAAGCCATTTGTATGAACAAGTTTAAAATATGCAATATTGTTTAATTCATTAAACCATGAACCTTTGATATATGGTTTAACATCAAAATATTTTTTTTCCCCATTATCAAATTCTAAAAAGAGAATAAAATCATTTTCGGGCAATACCTTTATAACTGTTGGTCTTAACATAAGCAAATCTATTTTAACGGATCAATTTTAAAATACTGTTCACCTTCATCTAAAAGTTTCCAGTTTGCTTGTAAATCTTCTTTATGTATTTCTATCCATGCTTCTACAAGTTTTCTTTTTGGTATAGGAATTGTTCCTTCAATTAATTCACCATCTAAAGAAAACACAGATTCATCATCTCCACATATTACATGTATATGAGGAACATGATGTTTTCCACCATGTTCAGATTGCATTCTTATAATAATTCCATAAAACATAGAAAGAACTGGCATCATATCCTCCTTAAATACTTTATGAAATAATAACTCACCTTGCCAGAATTGACAAGGTGAGTTTATTTTTGTCATTGTCGGGCTTGACCCGACAATCTTTTTTTACTCCTTACGCAGGTATACGCAGTCGAAGCGGTTGCTTACGTAACCGATGGCGAGCTTGCTGTTGTTGCTGGTTGTTGCCTGACCTGCAATTGATTCTCCGTCTGTTACATCCAGAGCAAGAGTGATGCGGTTAGTTTCAACAACACTGTTACAAGGAACTGTCATCGTATCCCAGTTTGCTGGAACAAGATGAGGATTTTCAGATGTGCCTGCCGGAGCTTCAAAATATGCAACTTTTATAGCATCCTCGGTAGAGTCGTTTGTTGGGTCATAATAAGAAATAACAGGACCTGCAGCAGCTCCACTTGCAGATGGATCCGTAAGCTTTATATCTGTCCAGGTTCCAGGGCTACCGTTGTTGTCTATACAAACTGTTGTCCAGGTATAATCATCTCCATAAGTAGTGCCTTTTTCTCCATAAACATAATATAATGCTCCATCTTTGGCACATTTACATGCAATATGAATGTTGTTATCACCATCAAGAGCAATACTTACATATTCTCCAAGTTTCAGGTTTGCACTATTACTTACTTCCTGTCGTTTCCAGGCAGATCCCTGAGCAGTCGGAGTTGAAGTAGAAGTAATTACTGGAGCCGAAGTTCCGTCTTTATTTATTGGATATGTTGTATCAGCACTATGATTTGTATCAATATATCCAGTAGCAACCATAAGATGTTTGGTTGAACCTGTTGTTTCATAATATGCAATGACCGGTAATCCTTTTTCTGTATCTATAGCAATATCTGACCATAAACCGGAATTCAAAGTTGAAGTAGTACCTCCAGTAACCGTAGTATCATATCCAGCAACTACTAAGCCTCCATTTGTGTAATATGAAGAAACTGTAGGCGTTCCATTACTTGCATATGAATCAGAGAATGTAGAACCTGTAAAAGATCCTTCTGTTCTTTTTCCCTCTGTTGCATATTTCGTTTTTGGTAGTAAAGTTAAATTTGCATTATTTGCAGTACGTGTACCTGTAAAATCACCGGCCACAGCCCATTTTAAACATTTGGCATATCGGTCATAATAAGTTATGAAAGCTTTACCATCATAATATACAATTCTTGGATTAAGGAACTGATTAAATATTTCATCGAGTCCATCTCTTGAATCGGCTTCCTCTGGTGATCTACCTCCCATTCCCATACGTTCAATTACATTAATCATTGAATCTGCATTACTATTATCATTAGGAGTATTACCATTTGAATTATGTGCATAATTTCCATTCTTATTTATAACAAAGTTTCTTCCCCATCCTCTAGTACTTCCCTGCCAACAATCTACAAGAACATTATAACGCTCTTGCCCATTAACAGCTACATCATAGAATGTTGCAGGATCATTAAAATTCTCTGAATCCAAATTAGATGTATTATTTTGTACTCCATAACGTCCACTTGCTGGACTTGGGGCATTTCCTGTTCCAGTTTTATCTGTAACATTCGGATAACTTGCAAAGAATTTTCCACCCTGTGTTGCCCATCCTCCATACAATGTATAGCGTTTATCATTACCTGCCGCATACTTATATCTATCCATAGATGGAGAAATTGGGTCGTTAGAGAAAGCAAAATACTCATCATTCTTCCAAACGCTCAGGTATACATCATCTGTCCATTCGTCAAGATCATATCCACTGTCAACAGAATTACCGCTGTTAAAGTTGTTTACTGAAGAAACAGAGTTTGTGACAACTTTGAGATAGCCGGAGCTTGCTGGGGCTGTAAAAGTCATGTCGTGAATAGTACTTCCAGTAGCAGCTGTAATCTGTGCACTAAAGTTGTTGTTTGCTGTTTTATAATTTGCGGCGGTCTGCAGTTTAATGGCATTTGCTTCAGTTCCCGGTAGGTTAAATCCTGTAATTTTAAGATCTTCTCCAAGTACTACCTGGTACTTACCGCGGCGTGAACGATGTGTACTTGTCTTTGCATCAGGGCGTTCAAGACTTGTAATATAAGGAACAATATCTACCTGTTGTGTAGCATTACCATTATTTGTTCCGTCATTTGCAGTAAGAGTGAACAAAACATCTGCAGCAGCATTACCGGCTACCTTTTCGGTATCTACTTCGAGTTCCCATGCTACAGTATGACCTGTTGATGTACTGAAGGTAGATGAAGTAATTGTAAAGGTAACACCTGTTGCTCCGTTTGGAGTAATTGTAGTGTTATCAAAAGTACCGGTACCTGTACTGTAAGTTGCAAGAGTAACATCTGTTATTGGTTTTGTACTAAAGTTAATTGCGTTTTCACCCTTGCTTACTTTAAGTATGATGTTTACAATACGCTTTTCGTCATTGATTGTACCGGTAAACTTAATCTTACCGGAAACTTTGTCATCGCGATCAAACTCGTTAGAGCCGGTAAGAGTTGACGGTAAATCACCGTGCAAATCTACATGACCGTCTATAACAGTATGTTCTGCATTTCCTGTACCTTCTGTATGGGTAACAGCTTGTGGATTATTAATTGTTACAGTAGGATCGTCACCGTCTACAAGGTCAAGCATAATTGGAACATTGAATGCTGTCCACTGGGCACCAAAGCTTGCATAAGTATCGTAAATTGCAGTATCACCACTTTGAGTTGTGTACTCATTTTGAGTCTTTGCTCCATCCTTGGTTCCGGCTCTACCGTTTGCATTATCCCACAAGGTTACATGCAGATAGTTAAGGGCATCTTCTGTTCCGGTAGAAACTGCAGATGTAGGAACTTCAAAGCCCATCAGGCCATTAGAAATTGCGTCATTTGTAAGGTTTCCTGTTATTCCGGTTTCTCCTGTTTGTATTTTATCTGAACCAATAGTAAGCTTATACTTCAAAGCTCCCTGACCTGCTCCATAACCTTCGTAACCGCTTACGAATTCAAAGGCCATACCGAGCTTGTCGCGCATTGTAATACCGGAAGAGGTTGTTGAGTTATTTTCATCATCTATGTTTCCGTAAACAGTAAATACATCCTGCAGGTTTCCGGAATTGAGGGCACTATAGTAACTTTCTACTGTCTTTGAACCGCTTGATGTAATTACAGAAGTTCCAAATTCATCGGCACTGTATGAACCGTTACCGTTCAAATCGGTTGCAAGATAAAGCTTGCTTACTCGTGGAGTTTTATTAGTAAGCATGAACTTTGTTTCACTCTTGGCAGCATTTTCGGCAACGTCAAAGGCTACACAAACCAGAGTTATTTCACCGTCATCAAGTTCACCGGCATAGATAGAAGTATCCCATGTCCAGGTTGCACCGGCTTTCTTAACGCTTTCTACAACTCCATCGCCATCATCACCTTTCATTGTATTTATACCATTTTCCCATTCACTACCTTCAGAAGATGTATTATCTACTATAAAGGCTATCGGGAAGAATGCGCTTGTAACTGTTGCATCAATTATACCCTCAACAGTTACTATACTTTCGCTTACAGCTTTGATACGATGGTAGGTTCCTGCCATCTTAACAATACCGCCCTTACGGATAAAGGTGTTTGTTCCTATTCCTGCAGTAATTGTAAAGGTTGTATCGTTACCACTTGTTCCCTTTGTTCCGTCTAAGCTTACACCATACAAATCTGAATCTGAACTAAGTCCTGAAACAGCACCTGATTTGTAAGCCGTTCCTGTTGTCCATTTATTATTGGCTGCATCACTTGCTGCCGGCATAGGTAATTCAACTGTTGCTGTGTTACCTGTTCCTCGCTTAAAATAGTAAGCAAGACGGCTAAAGCCCGAACCTGTATCAGTTGCAGTTGAACCAAAAGTAATAACCTTGTTGCTTGTGCGCTGTTTTGTCATGCTTATTGGATATCCTTCATCACTTACAACTGCAGTAAGTTCTGGTGCATTATTATCTATGTTTATATCATAAGAAGGATAAATCCAGTGATAACCACCGTTTGCGTTATCACGGGCAGAAACAGTATAGGTTTGTGTTGAAGATGCATTAGCATCAAGTTTTATAAACAAATCTACCGTCTTATTACTGTTTGATTTTATTTCTGTCAAATCAGAATTCGTCAGAGGTGTACCATTTGTTCCACCCTTCTTTACAGAATCAATTACTACAGTATCATCATCAGTTATATGAAGTCCAAGATACCACTGTCCTTTAAGATAGATTCCCGGTTCATAGTCTTTTTCTGAAGTCTGACTTCCTACAGCCGGGTTACCGCTAAACTGATAAAGCTTTGTTGTATATTGTGGTGCCGAAGCATCAATATGAATAAATACAGGATCCGACCATGAACCCATTTTTCCTTCGGCATTTACACCACAGGCACGTATGTAAATATTATTTGTTGTATTGGTATTTGCAGGATTCATCAAACCTGTGCTGTTTAAGTTAATGCTCCAGGCATTAGAAGAACGAACAGCTTCTATACCCCACCAGTTTGTCGCAGCCGTTCCGGTAATACCTTGAATTGTTTTACCAATATCGTTTCCAACCTGATTAAGTGTTTTTGTTGTGTAACCGTAGTTTCCATTTCCTGTTCCAGCCTTTGCTTTATCTGTTGCATCAAAAGCCTGTCTTGTATCAGCAATCTGCAGGTAAACACGTTCAGGTGTAGTTGTCAAAGAAGGAATTGAAACACTACCTGTTACACGGATTTCTCCACCAAGAGTTACATAACCCTTAGAAGTTCCATCCTGATTCAATTCGTAGTTTGCTGCAGACGGATATGTAATTTCTGTTTTTGGTTTATCTCCATCCGGGTTATAAGTTACACTAAACTCTTTAACAGAAATGTTTCCAAGTTTATCTTTTGAACGGAATACAAATGGAACAGTATATATTCCAAAGTTATCTGGAGAAAGATTCCAGATATCGTTTGTATCGTCTTTTGTATAAACATCCAGAAGTGCATTTTCGTTTATTGTGTCACCATCAAAGTCGTATCTGAATGAACTTACACTTGCATCTGCATGAAGGTTTCCACCCCAAAGGTTGTCTGCAAGGGAAGCATAATTTCCTGCTGTTGTTTGAGCAGCTGTTGGAATAATAAAATCTATTGTGTCAGCACCTGCATTTCCTTCATCAGTTGTAGTTCCAGAAATTGAAAGTTTACCGGTCATTTCATCTGTAGATTTTGGAGAAGTAATATTAATTACTGGTCCATCATTATCTACAAGGAATACAGTATTAGAGTTAGCAAAAAGTTCACACTGGTCGTTTACTGTTACAGCAACGTTTACGGAACCTGTAGGTATTGAATCTACAGGTATTACTGCTGTTGTCCAGATTGTTTCGGTATTGGTTGTTGAAGCAGTAAAGCTTCCGCTGTTAGAAGTTGCAATTGTAGTTGCAGAACCACCTGCCGGTGTATATTCAAGAGACATACTCTTAATACCATTGCCATCCTGTGCTTTAATAATAAACTGTATCTTGTTCTTTAATTCACCTCCGACAACAGTACTTGTTCCAGGAGTTACAGGGCTTCCGTTTACGGCATCGTCTGTGTATGGCTGAATTTCTATACTGTTAATAACAGGAGAGGTTCCGTCGCTCTTGTATGAGATGACATCATTATTAGAAGTCTTATCAAACTGTTTATGCTGCTGATAAGGTCTGTTTAATTCGGTTCCATGAGCAGTATAGAAAACTTTGTTCTTATTATCTTTTACAAAGAAATAAACCTCTTTTTTACCGTCAGTTTTAACACCCGGAGTATAAGTATAGTCTCCGGTTGTCTTGTTATATTTTGTAGTACCATAAGTTGCATGAGTCCAGGTTATATCATTATTGCTGGTTGTTTGTGTCCAGCCGTCGCTTCCATCTGTTGGAGCTGCAGTTAACTGTATAGAACTTACAACAAAAGTATTTACCACAGCTGAACTTGTAGCATCATCATCAGAAATATTTCCTTCCAGCTGAGAGTCGGTTCCATACTTTAAGATATATTGCGGTGACTGTGTTGTTCCAACATTTGCAAGGTTAGTAAACTTAACAATCGGGCGGTCGGTATTCTGGTTTACTATTACCTTTTGAGGAGCAGCATAACCAACGTTACCGGCTTTGTCCTGTACAGCTACAGTAAACCATACGTTTGAACCATTTGTAATTGCAGCAGAACCACTTAAATTTGCAGTATTTATATTCTGGAATGTCCAGTTTGTTGTAGCATTTTCATCTGTAAGCGAAGTACTGATTTTTGTCCAGCCGCTTGGGGCAGACCATCCGCCGGCAGGAACAGAAGTTTCATTTGTTGGAGCTGTCATGGTTGTTGCTGTAGAAATTTTATAGCACATACCAAGAACTTTATTAATGCCGTAAACATCATCTGCAGTTCCGCTTACAGAAATTGTTCCGTTTACATCTACAGTACTTGTAGAAGTGTCTGCGTCAGAAGGTATGTTAATTTCAATATCCGGTGCATCTGAATCTTTTGTAATTGTAGCTGCACTGATAGTTTTCTGGTTTCCAATACCTGCAGAGTCTATTGCTGTAGCATAAGCAGTAACTGATTTTGTTGAAGCAAGTCCTGAAAATTTACTTGCAGGAATTGTAAATGACCATACGTAAGGATTATCTTCTGCAGGATCTTTTGTTATATCCTTTAATGTCAGGGTATCTGCTACTAACTCATCTGAATAATCAATTCCCTGTTCTTTAATTTCAATTGTTATCTTGCTGAGTCCCGCATCGGCATCATAAGCGGTACCGGTAATGATTACACTATTACTTCCGTTAGTGTATAATCCTTGTTTAATATCTGATTCGATATTTGGAACCTTCATGTCTTTATTAATTATGTAATATGGTGTTGGTGTTTCACGAGGTTCTGCAGAATTCCATGTATTATCAACACCTGTTATAGAAGTTCCGTTATTTGTTCCGTCTGTTGCAGATGTTCCTTCTGTTACGAAAAGTCTGTCTGCCTTGCGGTTTCCTACATTATCTTCTGCTGCAAGGATAAGGTAGTTTTTATCTGCATTAAAGCCTGTAAGTTCTGTTTTGAAATTTGTTTTTACGTCTTTTGATGTCTTACCACTTGTTTTGTTGTAAGGAACTTTCTTGGTTTCTTCTGTAATAGGAGCAAAACTACTTATTACAACAACATTATCCGAACTTGATGTAAGTGTTCCGTTTTCCAAAGCTGTAATCTGAGCTTCTGTAGGAACAGCATTAAAAATTGCATAATAAATTGTCTTGAGTCCAGAGCCGGCTTCCTTAAAGTAACCACGTATTTCTATTGTACTGTCGTTACCCCAGCTGCCAAAGGCATATTTTTTACCTACATCTGTATTTTTAGGATCATTTGTTGCATTAGAAGTATCCCCTGTTTCCCAGGTATTTCCTGTCTTATCATTATCTGCTTTTCCAATACGGAAATATATGTCTTTTCCTTTTGCATCTGCCCAGTGCATTGGTTCTGGCGTTGTCTGGTCAAATTTAAAGGTATAATCGTAAGTTTTCTGATTACCGGCTACATCTATTACAATAAGCTGCAGGGTAACAGAATTTCCTGTTTGTCCATTCAAGCTTATATTACTAAAGGTCCATGAGTTTGGATTCTCGCTCTCATCTCTAGGTATTGGATTTGCACTGCCAATTTTGAGCTTAACATCATCTACACCACCGCCAACATCTGTTGCAACACCAGTAATATTAAACTTCTTTGTTTTGTTTACATAATAAACACCGGTAGATTCTTCATAAACGTTGAATTTTGTATCTACGCTCTTAAACTGAACATTTGCAAGCTCTGGTTTTGTATTATCGAAACTTATGCTGCAAATCTTGGCATCTACAGAAGCTGTTGCACCATTACTTCCAAAAACTTTAAGGTCTCCTACATTAGATTCAGTAAAGTCGCTTGCCTTAAAGGTTGCCTTAAAATATTTTACATTAGATGAGAAATTACCCCATGTAAAGCCTTCAAGTGTATCTTTATCTACATTTTCTACAATTTCATTTGTAGAATATTTGAGTTCTTTTGTTGCAAAGGTAGCATTTTTAAGTTTGAAAGAAAGTGTATTTACACCACTCTGGTTGTCGTAATATTCACCGTAAACAATAAGATCTTTACTGCCATCTACATATATGTTGCCTTCGGCTTTTCTAAAGATGTCTGTTCCTTCAATATTGTAATAAAGAGGTTTTAATTCTGCTACACTTGAGTCTACCTTAATATCATACGGTCCAAATTTTCCTACGTTTCCAACATTGTCAACAGTTGCAAGATAAAGCTTGTTGTTTGGAGAGTCATTAACCTTATCTGCAGGAAGGTTTACTGCCCAGTTGGTTGTACCAATTGCACTTGCCCAACCACTTGGAACTGTTGTTGCTGTTGGATAAGTAACTGTTCCTGTTGGATTTATTATGTAGTAAACCTTTGAAACAGTTGCTGGTGAAACTGCGCTGGCAGTACCACTTACAGAAACATTCTTTGAAGCAAACCATACATCAAGATCTGTATCCATTTCAAGATCTGGAGCCTGTGTATTAAGCGTTACAACAACCGATTTTTCTGTTGTCTTATCTGCATTATCTGTTACCTTAATTGTATATCTGTATTTTCCGTCGGCAGGATGTGTATCACCGATTATTTCGTCGGCTGTATAAGATGCGCTGGATGTCTTAAACGGCAAATCTGGAGAAGCCCATGAGGTAGTTCCAGTTGCATCCCTTGTGATTGTAGAAACAACTGTATCATTATTTCCAAGCTTCTGCTGAATAACTTCAACCTTCTTAACCCCATAACCATCGCTTGCTGTACCGCTGATTGTAATAAGACCACCGGTAATAGAAGCAGGATCTGTAAAATTAAGAGTTGGAGCGGCTGTATCGTAAACCCAGTCTGTTTTAGAAATTACGCTGCTCTTAAGTCCAACCTTATCTACGGCCCAGACTTCTACTTTTTTAACGCCTTCTGTTGCAAAAACTCCTGTTGCATAGTCTGATCTCTTTATGTTCTTTTCCCAGTGAGTATCTGTCCAGGTAATTGCAATATCACCGGAGTTTGTAGTACCGGTTGTGTTAGAAATTTTTAAGTAAACCGTTGCAACCCCGGAAGCGGCATCAGTTGCGTTTCCGCTAAACTGGAAGGTCGGGTTTTCTGTGTCTTCTTTAGAAGGATAAACTACACTTGAAACTGAAGGATTTGCATTATCATACTGACGGTCTGGATTTACCCTGTAATCCGATGATTCTGCACCATTTTCATCGCCCTGTGCATCTTTTCCTTTTACCTTGTATACAATTTCTGTCGGATGAACACTAGAAGTAATTGTTATTTCATCATTAAACGGAGACTGAATACTTGATGCAACCTTTTCTCCGTTTCTGTAAACATCATAGCTTGTCGCATCTCCACCGCTAAAGGTTACTCTAGCAGAATATTTCTTGTTAGCAGCGTTTGCTCCATCTGTCCAGCTGAGCCATTCAGGCTTTACATCTGTAACAGAAACCTCTATGAATTTGGTATCTGGTTTTAAGTAGAAGGCAAAAATCTGTCCATCCTTTGGAAGAATGTCATTTGTCATTACATCCTTACCTTCTACAAATACTTTATAATATTTGGTTACCTGCAATAACGGGAAGTTTACAGGTGTAAGTGTTTCTACTGTAGTAAATTTATAGGTTGTACCTGACTGTACAATTTCTACTATAGAGTCATCGTGAGCGTTCGGTTTTGCTTCGCTTACCGGTTCTACAAGATAAATCTTTTCTGCAGAATCGCTTACTACTCCGTTTATATCACATTCTTGTAAATAAATACCTACTGAATCTTTTAAAATTGCGTGCTTATCAAGACCGGCAGAAATTTCTACCTGAAGACTGCTGCTTCCAGAAGTGATAAAGTACTTTGCATCCTGCAGGGTTGTTCCATCTTCCAACGGACTCCTAGAGTTAACCACAAAGGTAGGGCTGTTTTCTGGGTTGATGGAGAACTGGCTGCTGGTGATGGCCTGCTGGGTGAGCTTGGCTTTAACGGAATCTATGGAGATGGCGCGGCCGGCAGAAGAACCAAAGGATTCATTTAAAATATGGTAGAGCTCGGTGATTTTGTATTCGGTAAAGAGCTTGGCAATTTCGTCGTCGTTTACGTAGTAGGTGTTTGTCTGGTTACCTTTTTGATCTGCTTCTGTCTGAGCACTTCCATCTGCAGGATAACGCTGGGCACCATCATAAATGGTAAGAGTACAGTATCTGTAGGCAGTACCACCCTTTTTGTCGGCAAGACCATCCTTTAAAATCTGGTAGATTTGGGCATAGTCGTTAAGTTCGGTTGCTGAAAATTCTGCAACATCAAGGTCGATTGTCAAAGGTACGTTTGGAATAGGAATGGTTTTTAAAAGCTTTGTGCAGGCAGCGTCTTCAAAAATGTTTACTTCTACAAGACTTACATCGTTATCGTCTGCAGCTTTTCCTTCCAGAGAGAATTTTTGTCCATATGAGTCAAATGAGGTGTCGTTTAATTTTGTTCCAGGTCTTGTAAGTACGACAAGAGGAGGAGTGTTATCTATGATAACGGCACGAGTAATTGTAGTTTTGTGGTTTCCTTTATCTGTCATGGTGATGGAAAGCTCATAAGATCCATCTGGAATATTTTCCTTTGAAGGATCAAATACGGCATTCCAGGTACCGGTTCCGTCTTCGGCAGCCTCTACCTTTCCTTTGTTTTCGACAGAAAACTTTGTGCCGTCTGTTCGGTTAAGTGTGGCAGTTACTTCCTTAATGGTTCCGTCGTCTGACCAGTTACCAAAAACCATAAAGCTGTCGCGGATAACTCCACCGGTTCCTACTGTTGTGTCGGCAAAGGAAACTACCGGGGCCTGTGTATCAACCGCGGCTCCAAGACCAATTTCGCAGGAATAGAAGATAAAGCCTATAAGAACTAAACCAAAGAAAGAAACAAGAGAAAGAAAACGTACTTTTTTCATACTCGACCCCATATGAATTTTTTTAAAGTCGACTACATTTTTTTAGATTGTCAGTAAAAAAATGTAGTTCAACATTTAATTATCGACAAAAAAAGCCACTAAGTTGAATTTGCTTAGCAGCTTTAACCTTTTTATAGAATAATTTTAGCATTAAATGAGGAATTTGCAATAAATTTGTGTTTTTTTAGCGTTTTAGGCTACTTTACCATTGCCCTTAACTTGCCTGCAAACTCTGTAAATTTTGCAGGATTTCGCTGGAAGGCAGCCAGATAAAGGTCCGATAAGGCACCACCCGGGCAGGATGCGGCCCAGTAACGAACATCATCTGCCTGACGGTCATAGGCCTGGGCTCTTGAATGAACCGGTGCAAGCTTTGTCTGTTCCGAAAGCTTAGCCTGGGTTTCTTCGGTAAAAAATTCGTTTATGTAGCGACGGGCATTGGCGTTTTCGGAAAGCAGCATTACACTCATTGCGGGTGCAATTATTCCATACTCAATAGTGGATGATGCCGGCGGAAGCAAAAAGGCTTCGTATCTGCTTATTATGTTATATGCAATCTTGCGGTGATCATGCAAAAATGTAAAGAAAACGGCTGTGTGACCTTCTTCTGCAAAATAGATAACGTCGTTGCTCTGGGCATTGTACCAGGCAGGATGTGTATAACCCTGACCCGGCCAGTCTTTAAGTGAATCTAATACCTTTCCTAGTGTAAGACCTGTAGTTGTAAGCTCCTGATCAAAAACCTGATCAAACGGTGTGCCGCTGCGCAGAGCCTGAATTAAAGCCTTATAGGCATCTACACCGCCAATTGCTTCAATTATGTTACCTACAAAGGCTATAAGAACCCGGTCGTCGGCACCATTTAAGAAAAACGGACTGAAGGTATAGGCCTTGGCATCATTTATATAGTTCAAAAAGGCCGGAAAGCTGTTTGGCATGTTGCCGCCGGTTTTTTCTACAACCTCTTTGCTATAGGCAAGCTCGCAGTTATCAAGCAGAATTGGAGCGCATTTTTTGTTCCTGAGAGAACTTGGCATGCTTTCTGTAATTTTTGCAGGAATTTCTTCTGCAGAATCTTCCAGAGCATCGGTAACTTCACCCTTCCAGGTAAAAATCATGTCATATTTTTGTTTAAGGGCGCCCAGATCTATGGCTCCATCCGAAACTACCTCGCAAATAAGGGTAATTCCTTCTTCTACGGGTATTTTTTCTTTTAAAATGTCGCAGTATTCCTGACTAAGTCCATAAAAAGCTACGCGAACGGTTTTATCGCTTTTTCTTTTGCTCACGGCGGCCTTTATAGAAGTTACCGAAGCAATAATTACCGACACAACCACCATTACAATGAGCACAATTTTTATGATTTCGCTGTTTTGCTTAACCGAAACCTTGTTGTTTCTGGTATAAGTATTCTTGTTTTTCTTGCTAGACATACATTGTTTATCGGAATTTTTTTTGAATTCTGTGATATAATAAAGTAACAAAAAAATAAAAAAGAGGTACTTAAAAATGGAAAATGAAGCATCTGCTTTGACAAATGCCCCTAAACCGCGCAATTCGTTTACAGGTTCGCTGGGCTTTGTTCTTGCTGCTGCCGGTAGTGCAGTAGGCCTTGGAAACATCTGGCGTTTCCCTTATCTTGCAGCAAAGGATGGCGGAGGATTGTTCCTCGTTGTTTATCTTGTGCTTGCAATCACCTTTGGTTTTACACTTCTTATTACCGAAATTGCAATCGGTCGTAAAACTCAGGAAAGTCCGCTCACAGCTTACAAAAAAATTAATAAAGGCTGGGGATTCCTCGGAATCTTCTCGTTTGTAGTTCCGTTCATTATTTATCCGTACTACTGTGTAATCGGCGGATGGGTAATCAAGTACATGGCAACCTACCTTGCATTCCAGGGTCAGGCAGCTGTTCAGGACGGCTTCTTCGGCGGCTTTATTACAGCTCAATGGCAGCCAATCTTCTTTACAGTGCTTTTTGCCCTCCTCTGCTTTGTAATTGTTTACAAGGGTGTTGAACAGGGTATTGAAAAGTATTCAAAGGTTCTTATGCCTATCCTTGCCATCATCGTAGTATTTATTGCAATTTATTCTTTGTTCATTAAGTACACAGATCCTGCAACCGGTGTTACAAGAACAGGTCTTCAGGGAGCAGCAATTTACTTTATTCCTGATTTCCACGGACTTACAGTTAAAAAGTTCCTTACAGTTTGTCTTGATGCCATGGGTCAGCTTTTCTACTCACTTTCTATTGCCATGGGTATTATGGTTGCCTACGGTTCTTACATGAAAAAGGATGTAAACCTTGGAAAGTCTGTAAACCAGATTGAAATTTTTGATACCGGAATTGCTATGCTTGCTGGTCTTATGATTATTCCTGCCGTTTTTGCATTCTCTGGCCGCGAAGGAATGTCTGCAGGTCCAGGACTTGTATTTGTTGCCCTTCCAAAGGTTTTTGAATCACTCGGAAAGTTTGGTGAATTCCTTGGTCTGATTTTCTTTGTAATGCTTTTGTTTGCCGCCCTTACCTCTGCAGTTTCTCTTCTTGAAGCAATTACCTCAAGTATGATGGATAAGTTTAAGTGGAGCCGCAAAAAGTCTACAGTTGTTATGGCCGCAGCTGCCGGTGTTGTTTCTTTGATTGTTTGTCTTGGCTACAATGTATTCTACTTTGACCTTACACTTCCTAACGGTTCTGTTGGTCAGATTCTTGATATCCTTGACTATGCAAGTAACAACATTCTTATGCCTGTTGTTGGAATCCTTACCTGTATTCTTATTGGTTGGGTTGCAAAGCCAAAAACTGCCATAGAAGAAATAACCCTCAACGGCGAAAAGTTTGGCCGTCAAGGGCTGTATATTGTTATGATTAAGTTCGTAGCACCAATTCTTTTGTTCGTAATCCTTCTTACAGGATTGGGAATTATTTAATCCACTTCGTCATTGCGAGGAGCGGAGCAAGTTTATCCTGAGCCTGTCGAAGGGTGGCAACCCACGTACAAAAAGGCATTCTTATATATGGATTGCCACGCTTCGCTCGCAATGACGAGCTATTCAACACACCAGAACAAATCATTCAGCGTAACACCAAGCGCCTTACAAATCGCAATGCAAAGGTTTATGGACGGGTTGTAATCTCCCTTTTCAATTGCATTGATTGTCTG
>JAFZYR010000050.1 GCA_017616165.1 Treponema sp. | reverse complement strand
TCTGCATACTCGCCGGCAGCATTCACCCAGGCACAACCAATTCCAGGAAATCGTTCGATAATCTGATTTTTCATTTGCTCCTCCTGTTTACGAATTCATCAGATCGTTTAATGTGTCTTCAGTTTCAACCGGCTCCCAGTGTCCTTCCACACAGATTTCCGGATTAAGCGCTTTGATTTTATCTGCAAGCTTCTGACAGAGAACAGGATCTTTTTTATCATGTACGAAATCACTGTAGGTTGAATCTCCAAGGAAAAGCACTTTATCTTCTTCAATATAAACGAGTGTAGAATCCTCGGTATGAGGTGCTTCGCTTTCCACAACACGAACCTTGCAGCCGCCAAGGTCGAGTGTCATTTCTCCAACGAATAAAATATCAGCCGGAACAACAATCACTTCCTTGCCGCCCGCATATTCCTTTCTGATGCTTTCGTGAAGTGCAAGAAACTCGGCAGGACCGTTGGTTTCAATTTTCGACTTCCATTCAAGCAGGTGTCCGTTTGTCTTTTCGTTTGCAATAGTCAAACCATTCACCGCATGCATTCCAAAAGTGTGATCCCAGTGCCAGTGAGTGAGAACTGTGAGAGAGGGCAGGGGCAGTCCCTCAGCCTCCAGCAAGGCATAAAATTCCTTTACGTGATTGTCAGAATGCCCCGCATCAATTGCAAGACTCCAGTTATCACCCTTAACATACCCAAGGTTAGGGCGGTCTCTTTCTTCTTCGAAAGGCATATACCAGATGTGTTCAGATAGTTTTTTTAATTCCATTTTTTTTCTCTCCTCTAGTCAGCAAGCCACTTTGCAAAAGCTACATTTGTCGTACATTCAACAAACCCATTTTTCTTATAGAAATTATAAGCCGGAACGTTTGAATCCGTCAAAAGGAAAATCTGCTTGAGCCCCATCTCCTTTATCGCCTTTTCAATTTCCGCAATAAAAAAGCTTCCGGCTCCCGCACCCTGCCGTTCAGTTTTTACACAAAACTCATTTATGATATATTCCGTTCCCCTGTACCAGTGCTTTATATATCCCATAGAAATTCCTATCGGCTGGTCATCATCAAACAATCCGAAAGTCAAAGAATAGCACTGACCAACAAGATCGTTTATGTACATATCCAACTGATTTGTATCCGACCAGTCGTCATTCCAGGGCTCTTTTGTGAACACACTGGTAAACACGTCAGTTATAATTTCTTTGTCTTTTATACTAAGTCTTTTTATGCTAAGCATAACTCCTCCTTGCCTCATCCGTCATTGCGAGGGCAAAGCCCGTGGCAATCCACTTATCTTTATTTATGGATTGCTTCGCCTTCGGCTCGCAATGACGAAGATTATTTTTTCATATACCAGTAACTGTAAACCTTCTTAAATCCAAGTTTTTCATAAAGCCTGGCTGCAATTTCGTTTGTCTGAACTACCTGAAGGTATGCATATTCTGCTCCATGCTCCTTCGCTTTTGCAATCAAGGCCCTGCAGACTTTTTCTCCAAGACCAAGGCCACGAAGCTTTTCATTCACAATAACATTCTGAATAAGTGCATAACCCTGTTCAATCGCGGCAGAAGCACAGGCAGCCACTTTACCTTCATGCAGAACAGAACAATAAATTGTATCTACCAGAACCTTTGAAAGCATTTTTTTGAAAGTATCCTGATTTTTTATTTCACTGATATTTTCAAAATCAAAATAATATGGCAGCCATTCATCAGGTTTATCCGAAAAACAAGTGTCTTTGAAAAGCTGGTCACTACCCTCCTGCAGATTATCCAGAAGCATTACATCTGTTGGCGTTACAATCTGGTAGCCTCGCCTGGCCAGCAAATCTGATAATTCCTTATCATTTTGGGTAAGCTTGAAATTTGCAGGCAGACCCTGCTTTTCATAGCATTTTTCGCAATAAGAAATTTTTTCTTCTAACGGAATAGTTGAAGGATAAATAAGGCTGATTGAATTCGCACGACCAGTGTAGCCGTTTGAAAAGCGCATAATCCACCCATCATACTGCATGATTTTTAATGCAACATGTCCGTTTGAAGCAATTTCTTCTAAAAACCTGATTTTGTCTGTCATTTTATAAATCCCATCCCTGGTAGCGATTTTTTTGGTACTCCCGTGTAAACTTTGCAATCTGCATCATCTTGGCTTTACCCCATTCATTTTCCTGGTGCAGCTGCTGATACGTTGCCCAGCGTTCTTCACTCAGAGTTCCATCTGCCAATGCCGCGAGAACAGCGCAACCAGGCTCATTAGTGTGAGAACAATCATTGAACTTACACTGGTTAAACAGTTCTACAACATCAGAAAAAGTTTCATCAATTCCTTCTTCCATGTCGAGCACGCCGATTTCTCGCAGGCCAGGGGTGTCCATAATCCAAACACCGTTCTGCAACTGGAACAACTGGCGGTACGTTGTTGTATGTCGTCCCTTGCCGTCTGAATCGCGGATTTGATTTACCTTCATCAGTTCACCGCCGTTCAGAGTATTCAGCAGAGTAGATTTACCAACACCCGACGAACCGACAATTGCAATAGTTTTATCCTTCTGCAAATACGGCTGAAGTTTATCAATGCCATAACCAGTCAGCGAACTGATTGCAATTACATCAGCCTTGTCGCAGACTGCCTGAGTGATTTCTACCTTAAGGTCAACATCATCACACAAATCTGCCTTGGACAAAATTACAACAGGCTTAGCCCCGGTGTTCAAAGTAATAGAAACATAACGTGCAATTCTGTTTTCACTGTAATCCTGATTAAGCGAAGTAACAATGAAAACATAATCAAAGTTTGCGACGATAGTTTCTTCCAGAAGATTTTTTACAAAGGCTTCTGCATGGCCACTTCGGTTAGGGCGTTTGAACACGGTGTTACGAGGCAGCACTTCATCAATCAGTGCGTCGCCATATTCATTTGTAATAACCTTTACATAGTCGCCAACAACAGGCGGTTCCAGTCCGAGATTGTAAAACTTTCCTTTAAGCTTTCCGAACAGCTCTTGCCCAGAAGGTAGCAAAAGCGTAAAAAGATTTTTCTGCACGCAAGAAACGCGCGCGGTAATTGTATTATTTGTTTTCAATTTGAATTTTTCCTAAAAGCAAGAATAAACACCCGGGAGGGCATTCCAGTACAACTCCGCTTTTAGTTTAAAGAAGCGGAGGTCGATGAACTAATAAAACGCGAATCAATCATAAATCTGTCTCAACCTCCTTTTGTATAAGATATTTACAGATTAGCAAAAAGTCATTTATAAATCAAGATAGGGCAGGCTTTCAGTTTTTAACCCCTTTTCTTTTCCCACTCATCCCTCGTAATCAAACAGGTAAGCTCCCCGGAAGTAATTCCCGTCTTAGGATAAGTCCGTGTTCCCTTGTCAACAACCAGCGTCATTCCAATTTTTTTCATAACACCAAACGATGCCGGATTTTTACAATCACACTGGGCATACACCTTATCAATTGAAAGATTTTCAAATGTAAAATCAAGCAGTGCTGCCGCAGCCTCAGACGCAAAGCCCTGACCTCTGTAATTCTTGTTGATTATCCAGCCGAGGCATGCATAGGAATGGTCTTCGCTATGGCTAAGGTCTGCATCACAGCCACCGATAATTTTGCCCTCATACACAATTACAAACTCGTAATCAAGCTGCCCGTCGCTTTCCCATTCCTCTGCATTGCGTTTTACAAAATCGCAGGTCTCTTCAAAAGTATCATTAGGCAGCCAGAACATCATTGTGATTTCTTTGTCGCCGGCGTATTCGTGAATTTCTTTTTCATCACCAAGCTGGACCGGGCGCAGGGTGAGTCTTTTTGTTTTGAGAATTGGTTTTTCCATAATTTAAACTTCCGGTTTGGAATAATAGGCCTGCAGCTTTTCACGAGCGCTCAAATAATATTTTTCGAGCTGCTTGTCAAAATGACGGCCCATACTTTCCATTATAATTTTGTCTGCTTCTTCAAAGCTCAATTTTTCTTTGTAAAAACGCTTGCTTACAAGGGCATCATCGCTTTTGTCATTCATAATTTCTTCAACAAGAATCTTAACAACATCACTCGTGCGCTTAATGTGTCCGCCTGTTGAGTTGTCGCGGCTTTCTACCAGGGTCGCAATACTTACAATAAGATTATCATGCATCCTTATAATCTCTTCACTTTTTGCAGCATAAATTCCTGCCAGAATAACAGAGACAACAAAAAGTATGTTGTAGTACATATTCATGATATAAATATTATAAACCAGAATTCAGAAATCTTCAAAAAATCCTGAAAAATTATATCCGGGAAGCCTGCACATTTTTTGGGTTTGCCTAAAATTTAATTTTCAAGAATCTTATAAAATTGATAATGGCACGTACAGCTTCGTCACACAAAACTGCAACAAACACACCGAGCATTCCCAGTTTGAAAACAAAAACAAAAAGTGCAGCCAGAGCAACAACGCCTACAGTTCCAAGAATCTGTGTGAACAGCATCCATTTTGTATCGCCGTAACCGCGGATCCCGTTTCCTACAATGATGTTGCCGGACTTGCCGAACAGATTTGCCGCAACAAGAATAATAAAGATTACAGACATTTCTATAACCTCTTTATCTGTTGTGAACAGACTCAAGGTGAGACGCGGGAAAATCGAAATGAAAATCAACGCAAAGGCCGCAACAAGGAAGGACCATTTGATGGCGGTTTTTACAACATCGCGGTAAAGCTTGTGATCCTTTGCACCGGTTGCTTCTCCGGAAATTGTCAAAGTGCCGCTTCCTATTGCACCGATTATTACAACAAAAAGAATTTCAACAGTAAATACCATTGAATAAATTCCGGCTGCAGTTTCGTTGATAGTGTTGAGGATTCTTATGATACAAAGATTACCCACATTCCAAAGCAGGTCTTCCATGGCAGTGTTTACGCCAAGCTTGATTGACTGAAGATACGGTTTGATTTTTGCACCGACAATCCGCTTAAAACCAGGACTCGTAAAGAACTTGTCTTTTTTGGCAATTGTTACATACAAAAGATAGAAGGCACCGCAGTATTCTGCAATCGTAGTTCCCAAAGCGGCACCCGCAATTTCCATACGAGGAAAACCGAACTTTCCGAAAATCAAAACATAGTCCAAAAGGATGTTCAAACCTGAACGAAGGATTCCGTAAGTTACAAGCGGCTTTGTATAATTTGAAGTCTGAAAAACAACTCCGTACGAAGCGCCCAGCCCCAGAATCAAAAATACAGGAGCATAAATTCTTGTATAAGTAACGCAAAGCTTCATTACATTTTCTGAAACGCCCATGAGCTTAAAAATGAGTGGAGTTCCAAAAAGCCACAAAAAGAACATGAGCACAGGAATTACATTGTGAAACTTTATCATAGAAGCGGCGTAATTCTTTGCCTTATCCAGATCCTTTTCGCCGACTGAATGACTTATTAAAATTGAAGCGCCCGTAGAAAGTGAATAAATGAAGGACATTGTAGTCCACATGGGTGCTGTAGCGTTACCCACAGCACTCATGTAAAGGATGTCCATGCGTCCCAAAAAGATTCGGTCAATAATCATCTGAATCTGAGAAATCAGATTGCTGAGCATGATTGGGACAAATATTTTTACCAGTTTATTTTTATATTCTACTTTGAACATGATTTTTCTCTTATCGGAATTTCATTGATTGTAGCATAAAAAATAAACTGATGGAATTACGGGATGTTAGTTACAGGCCCAGTTTGAACAGCCCGTGGTGATTGCAGTAGGCCAGCACAAACTTTGCGCGGGTAATTTTAAATCGTGCCTCTGCCAGACCTTCCGGATAAAGCTTTATAAAGTCTACGCCGTTATCATAAACCGCCGCAATAAAAGAAATGTAGTGTTCCTTTGTCATGGGGTGGTCAATCGTAACGTAATATTCGTCTTCCACTTTTTCAAGCTTTATCTGATGTTCAACCGCTACTGAGGGGTCGCAGTCGTCTTCAACCTCCAGAGGCGGCAGGGTAATTCCACAACAGCTGATTACAGCCTCACCGCCGGCCTGAATAACGTTTCCGCAGACCGGACAGGTGTAGAATAAAATCTTTTTCATGTTGAACGACCTGTTCTGGTTACGAACCTCGTTCCCCGAAAAAAGCTCTATCACCGAAATGTCCAGTGCCTTTGCAAGCGGTTCAAGCAGCGAAATGTCCGGCAGCCCGTGCCCGTTTTCCCATTTGCTTATTGTCTTGTTGCTCACAAAAATTTTCTGAGCCAGCTCGTCCTGAGTAAGCCCCTTGTTTTCGCGCAGTCTTTTTATGGTTGCGCCGGTAATATAATTGTCCATTTTGTATCTCCTTAGCAAGCCCGCGATGGGCTGATTTTCAAACTACGCGTCGTTTAATATTCAAAGAGTACCACCTCATAGCCCGCACATCAACCTACGCTTCGTAGATGTGTAAGGCCGCTGGCGGCCGGTGTTCAATAGCAAACCGTTTTAGGTTTACCTACTTGCCTCTTATAGTAACTATTTTCATTATCTGATATTTTATTATTATATGAAGAATCGAAAATTTTCTTTGATTTTTTTATTCCTCACCATGCTTTCGTCAACCACCTTGTTTGCAGAAGAATCAAAGCTTGACAAGTTTTTAGAAGCACTTTTCCCGTGGCCTATTTTGTCGCTTGAATCCGGTTACCCCGAATTCTTTTCTGCTGATGTTGGAGTTGAAACACTTTTTATTCCAATTGGTAATGAAACTCGAGCCGGCACATATGTTTGTTACAGTTATGCCAGATCAAAGTACGATAATTTTCACAGATTTTCTGTCGGACTTGCATGTGGCATGATGGGATTATTCGATGCACATGGTGGAGTGGGCTGCGGATTAATGCCAAAAAATCATGAAGTTCTTCATACTGTTTTTGGAGAATTCAGTGCCAGAATGTTTTTGCTTGAGGTCAAAACAATTTACGAAACACCACTTAAACCCTCCGGCCTTAAAGAATACTACAACAACAGGTATACGGAAGGCTTTAAGTTTAAGATCGGGCTTTCTATATAAAAGCTAAAATATCCTTCTGATGTTCGGCGTGCTCAAACTCATCAAGAATAGGGCACGGCACATGAGGCTCAAAGGCAAGGTCGTGAAACCAGGTGCATTGAACAGGATGCATACCGGCCTGCTGTGCAGCATATAATTCACGAGAACCACCATCCCCGACATAAAGGCATTCATCTGCAGAAACTCCAAGCAGATCTGTCATTTTATTGAACATTTCCTGGCTGGGCTTACAGATTCCAATTTCATAAGAAATAAGCGGCACATCAAAAAAAGGAAATAACTCGCAGCTTCTTATAAAATCCCTTTCATCAGAAAAAGTATTTGTCATAAGTCCGATTTTAATTCCGCGTGCTTTAAGCTCCTGCAGCAGCTGAATCGACTCTTTGGGAATTGCAGAAAAGGTGTCCTGCAAAGCCTGTCGTCTTTTGGATATTACAAGCTCTACTTTTTGCGGAGTGTATTGACCAAGCTCCTTGAGGGCAATTTCAATTCCCTGAGCAAAGGTATATTTTCCTGTGGTTCTGTCTGTTTCGGTAGCGTGCCAGGCTTTTCTGTAGGCTTCAAGCTCATCGTCAAGTCCAAGGTCGCTGGCAACATTTTCGCTAAAATAGGTTTTACCTTCAAACAAAGTTACCAGCGTTTCGAACATATCAAAAACTACGGCTTTTATCATAAGTCTTTTTGATTTTTCTCCCGTTAGTTTCCCGAAGAGGATGAAGAGCCGCCGGAGGAATGACTTGATTCCCTGTCTTTAATCATGTGCTGTAGGGCGATAAGGATTGCAACAACCTTCTGCTCGTGTTCCTTTTTGTAAATATCAACGCACCATTTGTCGTGAATAGAAATCATTTTCTGCCCGATGACTGCAATTATTTCTCCGTTGCTGTCGTACAGTTCAAAATTAAGTCCAAGGAAGTTTCCCTTAAGCTGCCAGCCTAATCCAACAATATTTGTAATATCCTTGATTATATGAAAAATCTCGTTAGAAAGCTCAAACTCAGTTCCGTCGGCCATGGTAATAAAATGGCGTTCGTGAAGGGTAAATATTTTTCGTTCAATGTGAGCCACGTGCTGCCCGCTGCTTGTCTGAATATCAGTTTTATCATGCAGCGAAATCATCTTGGAATTAGACTCATACACAACCTCTTCACTTGAGTTGACAATGTCAATGTGATGATGAAGTGTAAAAACCTTTGTTGTAGTAAAGAGCGATAAAACCGGCGTTCCAAATCTTTCGACGTTGTTTACATTTGCGTCCTGACCTGCTTCGCGGTATCTGTGAATCTTAGAAAAAACACCCATGAGAATCTCCTTTTTTTAATTATACCATGTTTTGCATTTTTAGTGTTATACTATTTTCATGACAATAAAAGAATTGCAGAAACTCCTGTTTGAATATGAAGATAAGGCGTATGGTGATTTTGGAGCAAAGCTTATTCCTGGTTTTCCGCGTGAAAAGTTTATAGGGATTCGTGCACCGGAGTATAAAAATATTTTGAAGCGGATTAAGGGTGACCCGGTGATTCCGGAATTTCTTGCGACCCTGCCGCATACTTATCACGAAGAAAATTGCCTCCATGTTCAGCTCATAAATAAGATTAAGGATTTTGATGAATGTGTTGCGGCGCTTGAAAGGTTCATGCCTTATATTGATAACTGGGCTGTGAATGACGGAGTGAATCCTGCTTGTTTTAAAAAGCACAGGGCGGAGCTGATTGGACTTGTGCAAAAGTGGATTCGGTCCGAGGCAACTTATACCCGTCGCTGCGGCATGAAAATCCTGATGGCAAATTATCTTGATGAAGATTTTAAACCGGAGTATCTGGACTTGCCGGCTGATTTGCGTTCGGGCGAATACTATGTGAACATGATGACTGCGTGGCTTTTTGCAGAAGCACTGGTCAAGCAGTGGGACAGCGCTGTGAAGTTTATAGAGACTCACCGGCTTGATGACTGGACTCACAACAAGGCAATTCAAAAGGCGTGTGAAAGCTTTAGGGTTCCTGATGAGCGCAAGGAATATTTGAGGTCGCTTAAAGTTAAGATTTGACACAGCGGCGAACTTGTTTGATAATGAATGTATCACAAGTTTTGAAGGAAGGAAAAATGAAGACAGCAGTTATTTATATTTCGCAGACAGGCTTTACAAAAAAATATGCAGAATGGATAGCCGAGAAGGCAGGCGCAGATCTTTTAACTTTTAAGGAAGCTAAGAGAAAGAAGAACGCTTTCTTTGCAGAGTACGATGCAATTATTTATGCCGGCTGGTGTATGGCTGGTAAGGTTGTAAAGCTTGAATGGTTTTTGGAAAAGGCTGTGGGCTTAAAGGGAAAGAAGCTTGCCATTGTTGCAGTTGGCGCAAGCCCTAATGAAAGTCCGGAAGTTGATGCTGCAATGTCCAATCTTATTACAGAAGAACAAAAGCAGTATATAAAGGTTTTCTACTGCCAGGGCGGAATTGATTACTCGAAGATGAAGCTTTCGTCTAAGATGGCCTTGAAGATGTTCTCTACAATTTTGAAAAACTCAAAGGATCCAAAGCAAAGAGAGCAGGGCGCATTTATTGATCACTCTTACGATGTGTCTGATATAAAATTTATTGAGCCTGTTATAAGTTTTCTTTCATAAAAAATTTGCGGGGCGTCAGTCAAAAAGTCCCGGTTGAATAATATTTGTTTGTGGAAATTCTTCTATCCATTTGAAAACGCTGTCGGTACCAAGCATGATTTTGTTTTGCCGGCAGCGTTCTTTTAAATAAATCATAAGCTCGTGTTCGCGTGGACTGGAAACAACATAGTTGTAGCCGTAGGTTTTTTGATAGCGCTGTTTGAGCGAAAGGCCTTGTTGCGGGGCAGGGAAGAGGAGGTCCAGTGCCTTGTAAAAATATTCGCGGTTTCCTTCGCGCAAAGTGAGACCGATTCCAAAGCAAAGAATTGCATGAACGCCGGCGCGGGCGCAGTAGTCAATTATACCGTCTATGTTTTCCTGAGTGTCATTTATAAAAGGGAGCAGCGGACTGAACCAGACAACGGTTGGAATACCCGCATCGCGGCAGGCAGACAGAACTTCAAAGCGGCGGCTTGTGGGACAGACTCCGGGTTCAATTTTGCGGCAGAGTTCGTCATCGGCTGTGGTGAGTGTCATCTGGACAACAGCCTTTGTCTTGTTGTTGATGCGTGTCAGGATGTCCAGGTCGCGCAGTACAAGGTCTGATTTTGTTATAAGAGTTGCGCCAAAATTGTAGCGGTCAATTATTTCAAGACAGCGGCGCATGAGCCCAAGTTCTTTTTCTAGCGGAATG
>JAFZYR010000104.1 GCA_017616165.1 Treponema sp. | reverse complement strand
TTCTTGAAGAAAAAATCACCTTGGGCGGAGTTTCTGATTATGCAAAGCTCAGCGATCTTGTTGAATCAAAAATCGTTCGTGGTGCACAAATAAAAGCACAGGAGCTGGAAGAGCTTCAGAGTGAAAAGGACACAGGATTTTTCTATGCTTCGGCGAAGGATATTGTAGACAACAGCCTTGCTGCAGGTCTTAAGCCTATAAAACAGATTGATAAGAAGTTTGAAAATCTTGTTCTTAAAGAAGGAGATATTCTTCTTGTAATGGCAATGACAGAAACGATCAAGCTTTCCTATATTGAAAAAATTGGTGACAAGAAAATTATCCCTGCCGGAAACTTGTACATCATTAGGCCGGATAAGACTAAGCTTGAAGGGCTTTACTTAAAAATGTTATTTGAAACAAAAGAGGCAGTACCGCTTTTTACCGCATTCAGTGGTGGAACAGTGCTGCGTGCTATAAGTGCAGATTTTCTGAACAAGCTGCAGATTCCATTACCGCCGCTTGAAGTTCAGAAAAAGCTTGCAAAAAGATATGCAGGAATTGAGGCCAAACGCGAGCAGCTCAAAAACGAGCTTGAATCGCTTGCCGTGCAAAAGTCCCAGATTCTTGACGAGTTGCTGGAGCCTGACCCGTAGGCTTTATAAAAACAGGTAATCTTTAAAAAAGAACGACAATTTTTTTCTCTCACAAATTTTTGCACTGCAAAACAGCAGGGCTAGGAGAGTTGTCGTCGCTGCACAAATACAAAGGAGGATATTATGAATTATGGTTTTGACATGGACAATGTAAAAAGAAACACTTACTCAGAATTTCTTGAATTCCGTCTTGCAGAAATAGTTTCTGATAACGTAAGACGATATATTTTTGAATCAGGTTACACCGCCCAGGAGTTGAGCACTAAAACAAATCTTTCGGTTCCTACTATCAATCGTCTTAAGGCAGGAGAGCATCTTTCTTTCCGTGGAATCTGTGCACTTGCAGAAGCTTTGAACAAGCAGCCTGAATCCTTTTTTGTAAGGGCAAAGTAGGGGGGGTGTTTATGATTTCAATTAATTTTCCTTCTTCCATTGTTCCCAATATTTATTCCTAATACCCTGTTCAAGTTCCCAAGCTTGTGGATGATGATACATTCGGCCTCTGTAAAGCCAGCGTTCTTTTCCGGTGTGTTTTGAGGCATTCCGGATGTAGACTTTTGCTTCGGACATTATTTGTTCTGGCGATTTATGTGAGTATCTTTTCCTGAAGTTTTCGGAAAGTGTCAAAAGAGAAAGAGGATATTCTTTTTTCAGATTCTTTGATTCTAAAAAGACATCGAGTTCATTTTGTCTTTCTTCATCTGTAAGTTTTTTTTGATAAGCTCTATAACCATAAACATTACTAAACTGATCCCAGAAATTTTCTAAATCGTCTTTGGTGATATTTGGAAGAAAATAAAGACATTTTGTTTTGTCCGTTTTACCATAAATCTTTTCAAAATCATAATGTCCGCGTTTAAGTTCTGCTTCAAACTTTTCCTGCTCTTTTGTGTAAAAATCATCATTGTCTGGAACAAAAATTTTCCAGGCAAAAAGAAGTTCCATGTCACAAGATTCCCATAGCTTATCAAGATAGTCACCAATTATTCCTCTTGTGTCTTTGTTTATTGGTGCTATTTCATCTATAATTTTATATTTGATAGTGTCATAATCTAATCGTATTTCATCCTTCTGTTCTTCCAAAGGTTCTCTCATTTTTTGATATTCAGATTGGGTCAATTCTCCTGCTTTAAATTTGTGTCTTAATTCTCGAATCTGGCTATTTAAAGCTCCAAATTGTTTTTCCTGCTTCTTCTTTGTTATTGCAAACTCCGCCTTTGCAGCTTCAAAAAACACAGTCTGATTAGTAATGATTTCCCCCGCCTCCTTAAAGCATGCATATAATCCCTCTTTCCAAAAATTATTCTTAAGCCTTTCTTCGCTGTATTTCATCGGGCACATTGCCATTATATGCCGTCCGCATTCTAAGGTGATATCGCCAACTTTATACCGCGCAGTAAAATCATGATCCCACCAGGTGACCTCAAGCTTTACTCCATCCTTTTCTGTTGTGAATGTTTTCCAGGGAATGTTGTTCACAAAGTGCCTCCAATATTAAATCTTGTATTTAATTATATTTTATTGGAATATCATAAAATGATATTTAACCGCACTATATTATTATAAGACGAGGAGGAGACGCCATGCAGAGATTCTGGTCTTATGATATTAGGAAGAATAATTACATTCCAACAGACTCAGAGCCGTTTTCGACTTTTCCGACCATTGTTGATGCGAAAAATATGAAGGTATGGTGCCGAGCTTGTCATCGTTGGGAAAACATAATTGCTTTTTCTCAGAATGTTCTTAAGACCGAATGCAAAAAGCTTTATGCAGGTCCGTTTACACCAGATAACAGCGAGTTCTCTTATGGCTTTGATGTTTCGCGAAAGGATAATATTTTTAATGTTCACATAAAATCGCAGGTTGTTGCTACTGATTACCGCCGGCTTTTGGAAAATCAATTTGAAGTTAATCTGAACAAAAAGAAACTTTACAAAAATGGCAAAGAAACTTGTGAACGCGAAGAGATTTCTGGTGTTCTTTGTAAAGAAATTACAGATCAGATTATTGATGCAATGGGGGAAGAGTATAAAAATCAGTTTGGTATTAAGCCCTCAGTTGCTTCTTCGCTTAAAGGATTTTCACTGGTACTTGGCTATATGCTTTGCCCGTTCAATATTAATTTTTTTATTATCTGCCAGCACTGGGGTTTGAATCCTTATGATGCCGATTTTACTTCGCTTTCTTCTGGCGATACTCCAAATGCCGAGAACGAAATGTTTGCCTGTCTTGGAATAAGGCCTTCAAAGAGTGTAAGAAAACTGTATCAGAAATTTCCTCAGGGAATTATAAGCTATGCGGCTGCAAAAGATCTTGGTATTACCGATGTGAATCTTTTAATGAAAAGTGCAAATCCTAAGTGGTATGCATTTTTTAAGTATTATATGATTTCGTGCAATAATGGCGATATAAGGTATGCTGTTCAAGAACCCCTCAAACATTTTGCACAGGATATGCTTGCTATTACAAATGAAAAAACATTATGGAATTCGCTGGACCGAACTGTAAATTATTTAGTAGATGAGTCTGTTCAAAATCTTTATATAACTGATGGAATGCAGATGTATATTGGATGTTCAGAACAACTAACTGAGCGAGAAAAAAAAGAAATTCTTAGTGAAGGATTTAACAAATACACACATGATTTTCTTTTACGACGGAATAATGAACTGGCAGAGGAACGCCGGCGGGATAGGGAAGCTGCATTCTGGCAAAAGGAAAAGGATACTAACGTTACCTTTGATCTTGAAAAACAATTTCTTGATCTTGAATATAAGGCAGGCCCAAACTTCAAGAAAAATTCCGAAGGTGACATGGTCCCAGTTTCAGATGAAGAGCGATATTGTTTCTTTGTTGCTAAAGATAGTTATACGCTCAAGGTAATTGGCAGCGAAATGAGTAACTGCGTAGGCTGGGGTTATAAAGAAGCTGTAAAAGAGCGAAGAGCTACAATTGTTTATGCCATGCACCAGGGCAAATACAAAATCTGCATAGAAGTTACGCCAGAGTTTACAATACGCCAGGCCTTTGGCCCTCACAATAGTCATTTACGCGATGAAGCTTTTGAAGCTTATTCGGAATGGTGTAAGGAAAAGCATATTGAAAGACGGAATGCGTTTTCTGTCCATGTAGCACCGCGATAAAGGAATAGATTTCCTCTCCTACATTTTATTGACATCTCCTATTTGTGGTATTAAAATAGGAGAAAAAGGAGTCTTGTAGGAGATGCGCAGTTTCGATTATTCAAAGCTTTCGAATTGTAAAATTGATACAGAAATTCTTGGATACATTGCAAAAATCCATGAATGCAAGGGACGTCAGGAAATATTTGTACGGCAAAAAAAAGACAAACTCGAAAAACTTGTCGAAATTGCAAAGATACAGAGTACTGAAAGTTCAAATAAAATCGAAGGTATTGTTTCTACAAATACTCGAATTAAGCAGCTTGTACAGAACAAGACAACTCCTCGCAATCGTGACGAAAAAGAAATCATGGGCTACAGGGATGTTCTGAATATTGTTCACGAAAACTACGAATATATTCCAATTACGCCAAATTATATTCTTCAGCTTCATAAATATTTGTATCAGTATGCGAATCCTGATTTTGGCGGAAAGTTCAAAAATTCCCAGAATTATATTGTAGCCACTATGAATGATGGAAGCTCTAAAACTCTTTTTACTCCGCTTTCTCCTGTTGAAACTCCAAATGCAATACAGGAACTTTGTGACACTTTTAATAATGCAATTAATCTTGGAGAAATTGATCCGCTTTTGCTTATAATAAATTTCATCAAGGATTTTTTATGTATTCATCCGTTTAATGATGGTAATGGCCGTATGTCCAGACTTCTTACAACGCTTCTGCTTTATCGTTCCGGCTTTGTTGTCTGCAAATACATAAGTCTTGAAAAGAAAATCGAAAAAACCAAAGACACATATTATGATGTTCTTGAACAAAGCTCAGAAAAATGGAACGAAGGCAAAAATGACAACTCACCTTTTGTGAAATATCTTTTGGGAATTATTCTTTCTGCTTACCGCGATTTTGAAGAACGTCTTAATCTTATTGATGATAAGATTTCTGCCCTCAGAATGGTTGAAAAAGTAACAAGCATACGTCTTGGGAAATTCACAAAAAGTGACATTCAGGAAGAGTGCCCGTCTTTAGCCCGTCAGACTATAGAAAAAGCACTTAAGCAGCTTTGTGATTCTGGAAAAATAAAAAAGCAGGGAAGTGGTAGCGGTACTTTTTATGTACGTGTTTTGTCTACGCACTAAACCCAATCTTGCCTCTTTTTGAGTTTCCTTCTTCCT
>JAFZYR010000103.1 GCA_017616165.1 Treponema sp. | reverse complement strand
ACCGCAGGTTCGCAGTGCCCTTGAAAAATCTCATTCTGCAGAGTTTGTAGACAAGATGGAAGAAAAGGAGCACACAGTAATCGGCGAGCGGGGTGTAGGTCTTAGCGGCGGTCAGAAGCAGCGCATTACAATTGCAAGAGCCCTGGCCCGAAAAACACCTGTGCTTGTTATGGACGATTCCACAAGTGCCCTCGACACCGAAACCGAACAGGATATACAGAAGGTCCTTGCAGACTTAAGCGGCATGACCAAAATAATCATTGCACATCGTATAAGTGCGGTGCGCAAGGCAGATAAGATTATCGTTCTGGAAAAAGGTCGCATTGCGGAAGAAGGAACTCATGATGAGTTGCTGAAGAAGGGTGGTCTCTACAAGGAGACTTATGATAGCCAGTACTAAAGCGTTGTGGTGGTTGAGCCTGTCGAAACCACCATATGTGAAAGAGTTCTTAAGGTGGTTTCGACAGGCTCAACCACCGCTTCTTTGGAGTTTATATGAACAGTTACAAAATAGATGAACAGCAAGTGAAGAAGTCCACTTTTGAGACCATGCCTCGCTTGTTTAAATACCTGCTCAAATATAAGGGCCGCATCGCTTTTGTATTTGGCCTTATGGCGGTGGGAACTGCCGTTGATTTGATAAATCCGCTTTTGAACGAGATTGCGATTGATAAATATATTCTGCTCAAGAATGTTGGGGGGCTGCTGCGCATAATTGCAATCAGCGTTGTGATAAACGTTATTGCAGTTCTTGCAATTAAAATGCGTATGCTCATCATGGCCAAGCTGAGTAACAAGGTTATTCAGGATTTACGCCAGGAGTTGTACGAGCATATCCAGAAGTTAGACCTCGCATTTTTTGACAGCCGTCCTTCGGGAAAAATTCTTGCGCGAATTATAGGCGACACAAACTCGCTTAAGGATATTATCGAAAACGCAGTTACAACGCTTATTCCTAACATGGTTACTGTAGTTTCTGTAATGGTAATTATGTTTATTAAAAACTGGAAGCTTGCACTGGCCGCCCTTTGCACTTTGCCTTTCCTGATTGTCGGGGTTTTCCTCATTTCAATCATGGCAGAAAAGCACTGGAAGGCAAAGCGACAAAAGTCCAGCAACCTCAACGCGTTTATAAACGAGGATCTTTCTGGTATCAAAATTATCCAGAGCTTCCGTGCCGAACAGGAAACAGACAAAACCTTCCGCGAACTTATCTGGGCAGACCGCAAGGAATTTATGAAGGCAATTTTCTGGTGCGACGGATATTTCTCTTGGATTGATATCTGCTGGAGTGTCGGTACAATGATGCTTTACCTTGTTGGTATAAAGTTTTTGGGTATAGATAATGTTTCAATCGGAACTTACGTTGCCTTTGGTTCTTATGTCGGAATGTTCTGGCAGCCAATTATGAACTTGAGTAACTTTTATAATCAGTTTGTAAATGCCGCAACCGGAGCAGAACGCATTTTTGAAATTATAGACACCGAGCCAAAGATTGTGAACGCCCAGGACGCCGCAGAAATGCCTCCAATAAACGGAGACGTTCAGTTCAAGGACGTTACCTTTGGCTACGACGACGAGGTTGATGTTTTGCAAAACGTAGACTTTGACGTAAAGGCCGGAGAAACAATTGCTCTTGTTGGCCCTACAGGTGCCGGTAAATCGACTATCGTAAACCTTGTAAGCCGCTTTTATGATGTAAAGGACGGCGGAGTTTTGATAGACGGTAAGGATATCCGCGACGTAACGCTTGAAAGCCTGCGCACCCAGATGGGTATAATGACTCAGGATAACTATATCTTCAGCGGCACAATCCGCGAAAACATTATGTACGGAAAGCTGGACGCCACCGAAGAAGAAATGTTAGCCGCAGCCCGCGCAGTTCACGCAGATGACTTTATAAAGAATCTGGAAAAGGGCTACGATACCCCGCTCACAGCAAGAGGCGGCGAGCTTAGTAACGGTCAGCGCCAGCTTGTTGCCTTTGCTAGAACAATGCTCAGCGCGCCACGAATCCTTATTCTGGACGAGGCAACCAGCAGCATCGACACAAAGACCGAGCTGCTCGTTCAGGCCGGAATTGCAAGCCTGCTCAAGGGCCGCACAAGCTTTGTAATTGCGCACCGCCTTTCTACAATACAAAATGCCGACCGAATCTTTGTAATAGACAAGGGCGGCATTGTAGAGTCGGGTAGTCCTGCAGAGCTCATGGCAAAAAAAGGCGCCTACTACAATTTGAGGCAGGCGCAGTTTGCATAGTGGATTGCCACGTCGCTGCGTTCCTCGCAATGACATGTCATTGCGAGACCCCTGAGCGTGCGAAGGGGTCGTGGCAATCTGCAAAACAAAAAACACTTTTCTTTTACCAACTTATGCTTTATCCTATTAATATAGGGAGCATAAGATGAAATCAAAAATCACCGTTACCGGAAAGGAAAAGTTAAAGTTCAATAATAATGTAGATTACTGCGTTGGCACTGGCCGCATGGGGCTGGCACTCACAAAGGAATATCTTGATCAGCTTGCTGTTGTTCAAAAGGATATAGGCTTTAAGTTCATACGCGGACATGGCCTGTTCAGCGACGACATGGCAATTTACCAGGAGTTTAAGGACAGGTCTGCGCTCAAAAAAACGCCGCAGGATTTTAAGGACTTCCGTGAATATTTTGAATACGTTGATAAAAATGCCCCTCGCATTATTGAATACAATTTTACTTATCTTGACCGCGTTATGGATGAATATCTTCGCCGTAACATCCGTCCGTTTTTAGAGCTGGGCTTTATGCCCGGCAAGCTTGCCTCGGGTGAACAGACAATCTTTTACTGGAAGGGCAACACAACTCCGCCAAAGGATTACAAAAAATGGACTGACCTTGTTACGGCAACTCTGCGCCACCTGATGGACCGCTACGGAAAAGATGAGGTTCTTACCTGGCCTATTGAAGTCTGGAATGAACCGAACCTCCCGGGCTTCTGGAAGGACGCAGATATGGAAGAGTACTTTAAGCTCTACGAAAAAACTGCCCGCGCCATCAAAAAGCTGGATAAAAGATTTATGGTTGGTGGCCCTGCAATCTGTGGTGGTGCCGACAAAAAATGGATGGTAGGCTTCCTGGATTTCCTTACTGCCAAAAAGCCTCCGATTGATTTTATTTCGCGCCATCACTATACCACAGAGTATCCTGATTATAAGGGCCACTACGGATACGCCAAGCTCATGTCTCTGGACGAAACACTTGGAACTCTGCGCGACTGCCGCAAAATCATAAACCGCTACAAGGATTACAAGGACCTGCCTTTTTATATCACCGAGTTTAACACCTCGTATATTCCAAACTGTCCGCTGCATGATACAAACCTGAATGCCGCCTATCTGTGTGGAACCTTGTCTAATATTGGCGACTATGCAACCGGCTATTCCTACTGGACCTTTGGCGATGTGTTCGAAGAAAACGGAGTTCCTTTTACACCGTTCCACGGAGGCTTTGGACTTTTAGCAAACGGAAGCATTCCAAAGCCAACCTACTGGGCCTTTAAGTTTTTCAAGGATTTAAAGGAGGATGCAGAACGCTGCGTCTGGCGCGATAAAAACAGCGTAATTGTCCGAACAGCCGGCGGCGCATACAAAGGCATTGCCTGGAACCTTGCCCTGGAAACAAAGCAGGATAAGCTTGATTTTGAAATTAGTCTGCCGGGAGTGAAGGGTGTTGACCGCCTGTGCCTGCTCACAAAAACCGTGGACGAAGAATGCTGTAATCCTCTTAAGGTTTGGCACGAGCTTGGAGAACCTGCCAACCTGAATGAAGACCAGATAGACCTGCTCAAGTCTGCCGCCAAACCGCTTGTAAAAACTCAGCTGGTAAAAGCCGCCGCTCCAAAAATAGCCCTTAGTGCCTCCCGCAACGCCGTAATCTATTTTGAGTTAGCCCCGGCCCCCCTGACAAGCGACAACGCCTACGACTACAGCTGGTATGAAAAGTTCTGATAAAAATCCTGTTACCATAAGACCGGTATTTTTGTTTAATATTTGTTCATACAGTGTTGAAACTATTGCAAAAAAAAGCTAAATTTGTTTCAGCATATTAATAATTCTTTTTTATAAGGAGATTTGTAAAATGAAAAAGAAGATTTTATTCGGCGCAGTAATTGCTGCATTGGCTTTGATTGTTGGTTTGACAGGATGTCCAAAAGCAATTGGTGATGTAAAATTCAATAGCGCTTTTGGTTCTGGTGATGGAACTAAAACTTATAAAGTTAAACAGACCAATGAAAAGAAAACTAACATTCGTGGTATTCAGCCAACTGGAGTTCTTAATAGAGCTCAGGGTACTTGTGTAATCCAAATGAACAATCAGTCTAAAGATACTGATGATGGCGTTTGTGGATTTATAACATGCTATACAAAGAACAAATCACCAGCTGGACAAGAAAAACTTCCAAATGATGGAACATATAACTTCCTGGTAGTTGGTGTAAGATGTCAGTTTGGACAGCCAAAGTATTACATTTCTTATTATTGTAATATCAGTGAAGATACTATTAGTACTGAGAATTTTGGAGCAGGAACTAATACTAAAACTACAATTGATCCAAATTGCTATGATCCATATGAAATTGCACTTGTAAAATATACTAACTTAACTAAAGTAGCAATTGAAGATGGTAAACTTACCGTTGCAATTAAGTTTGTAGGAAATTCAGACGGAACTATTGATGTAGAACTGCTCAAGGATGTTGAAACAAATACTCAGGCAGCTACAACTTCTGGTGGTACAAGAATTGCTTATTATCAGGTTAAACCTTCAGAGATTGGCAATAAGGATCAGTCTGGCGAAGGCGAAGGATTGGAAAAAGGAAAGCTTTCTGTTTATGCAAATATTTATGCAGAACAGACACTTGATGCTCGTTGGGATATTTATGATGTTTCATGGCAAGAGAATTCTATTTTCTCAGCAGAAGAAGCTTCTTACTACTATGGCGATGTAATTTTCACCGAACTCTAATTAGTTCTTAGTAAGTAATTTAATACCCGTGGATATGTTCTGCGGGTATTTTTTTTTGTGTTACCGCATCCCGGTGGTGCCTTTTTTTTCGCCTTTTTTGCAACATATTTCTTGCAAATTGCGCATTTTTGGCATAAAATTAAAGAACACAGTAAAAAAGTAGATAAAGTTTATAAATATAAAAAGTAGTTTAAATTCAACGTCCGTTTAATTTAAACAAGATTCCGCGTTATTTTCTGACGCGCCCCCACTACCCGTATGGGTGTGGAAATGTAAACAAAATATTTTATATGAGAGGTTTTCGTATGAAAAAAATGATGGCAGTTATTGCAGCTCTCGCAGTTGCTTTGACATTGGTTGGATGTAATTTTGGAGATAACAAAGGCCTTGGAGCAAAGGCTGCAGGTACAAAGAAAAACATGACAGTTATTGCTTCGAATGACGGAACTGACGGAAAACTGTATCAGCGCGGTTGGAAACAGCTTGGTACAAAAGAAACTGTACAGGCCCTTGAAACAACAATTACTATTGATATGTCTACAGTTGCCGGATATGCAAAAAAATCTGGTACAGGAGATGATATTGTTTGGTCAGCAGGTACTGCAGATGATTATGATAAGCAGGTTGCCGTTGTAATTGGTCTTATTTTTGATTTGCACGAAACAAAGCTTACTGCAGATGATGCAGAAACAGGAATGAAAAAAGGTTCATATTATGACTTTGTTTTAATTGGATATCAGCCAGAAACTGTTTCTTACTACATCGAGCGCTATGAAAATGTTCCAAAGGGACTTTTTGCAGAAGCATCTAATGCAGGTAGCTTTACAGGTCTTGCAAATTATGTAAAGGCTACAGGTATTACTGATACAGTAGGTGATGGAAAAGCAGCTTATTATACTCCTAATGCTGCTGGTAAACAGGCAATTGCAAAAGCAACAACTGGTAAACTTCCAAAATCAGAAGAAGATGGTGATAATGGTGGTACAACAGATGTTACTCTTCAGACAATCACTGTAAAGATTACTCAGGATACAAAGGGTACTTACAATATTAACCTCGGTGACATGGACTGGCCATATACACCAGCTGTTAATAAAGACTGGGTAAACAAAGATGGTTACAGAATTGGTGGTGCAGGATACTACATCAACTGCCCTGTAGGTCTTTCTGCTAAGGCTAACTATAACTCAAAGAACGACAACACAATTGGCCTTATTGCTGACGAAGAATTCTAATCTTTTTAGATTGATAGTTTAATTCAAAAAAAACGCTGCATCCTCTGGTGCGGCGTTTTTTTTGTTCCTTATTTAATAAAAAGAAGACACAATGAAGAGCTTGAACTGCTCAAACAACGCATCAAAATTGTATGTATAATAAAATGTACCATAAAAAAAAGATACGTCGTAATACATATTACGATAATCTGTGTATCAGTCTTGAGCATTATAAACTTTATATAAAAGCCTTGTATTGAAAGATAACTTTTTGGAGTCCACTCGCCATGAAGATATTTTACATATATAGGTTGTGCTGTATCGTCTGCTTTTGTCTCTGGGTTATTTTTCTGAAAATCACAGGAAATTAAAAATTAATTTTTTGTTAAATCATTCTAAATAAGATATTATATAAACACAGAGGGTTTTTATAATTACAAATGTTTAGGGGTGTAATAAATCAGTTTCAATCGAACTGTTAATGATAATTCCATGTAGAAATTACAGCGTTTTTTTATGTCAAAAAGGTGTTTATAAGCCGTTCGACGTCGCGAGTGTTTAGGGGGTGCGTATCGGATTCGGCGGTAATAAGAAGATTTTTGCCCGGGAAAATATTGTTTTGGGAGTATTGGGAAAGGCGCTGTACAAAGTCGTTGGCATAATCTCTATTGGTCATCATTCCAAGGTGTTCCCAATAAAAGGTTTGCCGTGTGCGTTTGTTTAGGCAGTAAAAATCTGGATGGAGGACAACCCCATTCTTTAATTTGCATGGAAATTCATAGTGGTATGGAATATTATTCTGGTACAACAGATTTGCAATTATGTGCTCCGACTTTGATCTAACAAATTCTTTCTTTAATGTTGTAAAAGTATCAATAGAAATGGGCTTTCGTTCATAAGTCTGTGCCTGCCATTTTTCTGCAAAGGTTTTGTCATCATAAATCAGCGGTGTTACAAACTGTTTTTTTCCTTGAGGCATTTTTTCGTAAAGCTTTATCAATTTGTTGGAGTCATACTGTTTTATAAAACTTTTTAAAGCCTTACAGTTTTTCTTTAATACCACCACAGCTTTGAACAAATACTCAATTTGAAACGCCCCCTTGAGCCCTGCGATTTTTGCCTTATGGATATAGTTCCGCTTTGGTTTGCCCGTAGCAGTATCTCTCGTAATTGCACAATACTGATATGTTTTTCCATGCCTGTAACTCCAGATTTGCACAGGCTTTTGATTTTTAAGCTTTTCCTCTACCATAGAGAGGCCTTTCTCAACCTCCTGCATTTTAATTATTGCAGTCTCTTTTAGATTGTCTTTGTCCATATAACCTCCTTTGCAGCATGTTTAAAACCTAAACCCCATTTAAACATGCCACTATTTCATTCGTCCCTGTTTATAAAGCATGTTTAAATTGCAAACCCACTTTTAAACATGCCAACTTCTAAGCCCCCAGCAACTTTTAGGCATGTTTAAACCACACTGCAAGATTTAAACATGCACCTATTTCATCAGGTCCTGCTTATATAGCATGTTTAAAAACAAAATCACCATTTAAACATGCCACATTTTCAACCACGATACTTTTTCCGGCATGTTTAAAACTCCCACATCATTTTAAACATGCCGCCCACCACCTGCGCATAAAAAATCTCTATATATAGTATTGCCAAAAAATGGGGTTTATTACAAAAAAATCACAAAAAAAATGAAAAAAAATGTATTTTATTTAATATAGAAAAAAAACGATGCACTATTAAGGATAGCGCCATTATTTATCGCAAAATTGCAGATAAATGCATAATGTAATACATACATCCCTCTTTTTACCTTGACATATTTTCATTTGATGTCATAATAGAATTATTCTAAAACATAAAAAAAGGACACATTTATGGCATCGATTAATATGAAACAGACGGATCCTACTGCATGGCTGGAGGAATTCAGGGGTAAGGATTTTACGGGTTCATGGCCTACCATGAAGGAAATGTTTGACCTTACTGTTAAGCGCTACCCGGACAATAATTGTTTTACTGATTTTGACGGGCCTGCCGGTTCACGACGCACGCTTAATTATACTCAGACAAAGGAAAAAATTACTAAGCTTGCGGCCTGGCTGGCGGCTAATGGGGTGAGCTATGGAGATAAGGTTGCTGTTTCGGGCAAGAACTCTCCGGAATGGGCTGTTGTTTATCTTGCTGCTTTTTATGCCGGCGCAATAATTTGTCCTATTGATTATGGTCTTCATAACGAAGAAGTGGAAAATCTGCTCAAAACTGCTGAGCCAAAGTTCTTCTTTGTTGATTCTGAAAAATACGATTATTTTGCTCAGAAAAAGACTAGCTACCAGGTTTATTCACTTGCAGAGTCTCACGGCGATAAGTATGTTTACAATCTTTCTACAGACAAGACTCCTCAAATTACTTATCCAAAGGAAGATGATATTGCTGCCATCCTGTTTACAAGTGGTACTACCGGTACTCCAAAGGGCGTAATGCTTACTCATAAAAACCTTGTAAGCGATACTTACCTGGCCCAGACCAACATGAACATTTATTCAACCGATGTCTTCTACGCACTGCTGCCAATCCATCACGCCTACACAATGACTGCTGTATTTATAGAAGCAATGAGCGTTGGTGCCGAGGTTGTATTTGGTAAGACTATGGCCGTAAGCCGCATGATGAAGGAGCTGCGCGAAGGAAAGATTACCATGCTGCTTGGCGTTCCGCTTTTGTTCAACAAGCTGCTGGCCGGCATTATGAAGGGCATTAAAGAAAAGGGCGCCTTCGTCTATGGAATCATCAAGTTCCTTATGGGACTTTCTTATATCATCAAAAAGCTTACCAACTGTAATCCTGGAAAGGCTTTGTTCAAGTCTGTTCTTAAAAAGGCTAACATCTACACTCTGCGTATTGCAATTTGTGGTGGCGGTCCTTTGGCTCCGAGCGTATTCAAGGCTTACAACGAGCTTGGAATTGACTTTGTTCAGGGCTATGGTCTTACAGAAACTTCTCCTATTATTGCGCTCAACCCGGTTTATGCCTTTAAGATTCAGAGTGTTGGTAAAAACCTGCGCGAGGTAGAGTTTAAGATAATTGATGCAGACGAAAACGGAGTAGGCGAGCTTTGTGTAAAGGGCCCTATGATTATGAAGGGCTACTACAATATGCCTGCCGAAACTGCCGCAACCTTTACCGAAGACGGCTGGTTCAAGACCGGTGACCTTGGCTGGATTGACAATGAAGGCTATGTAATGCTTTCGGGCCGTGCAAAGAATATGATTGTTACTTCGGGCGGTAAGAACGTTTACCCTGAAGAAATTGAAAACGCCTTCCAGCTTTATGATGAGCTTGAGCAGATTACTGTTCAGGGTTATATTCCTGAAGGACAGGGCGCCGGTGAAGAAATTGAAGCGCTGGTTTATCCTGCAGATGCAATGATGACCCGCCTTGGTACCGACAGGACAAAGCCTGAAGATGCCGAACAGATTCATGATGCAGTCTGCGAAATTGTTGACCAGGTAAATAAGAACCTGCTGTCATATCAGCGAATAAGCAAGGTAACTATTTTGCCGGAGCCGCTGGAAATGACTACAACCAAAAAAGTAAAAAGAATTTACAAATAAAGAAAATCCCGCGCTTCGCGCGGGATTTTCTTTACCATGCATACCTTACTGCTATACCGGCACAAAAGCCTATGTTAGGATCTGTGTCGTTCAGGGTTCCCATAAACCCAAACTGTAGCGGTATGGACAAGTGATCAAAGAACGTAAAGTCAAAGCCAAAGCCGGCACCCGCAATAAGTGTGTGCTGGTTTCTCTTTGAATCGATAACAATGTCCGAGGTTGCAGAATCCCAGTGGGATGTTGTTCTTAAGGTGTAGTCGTAACCTGCAAGTCCATAAGCAAAGAGTCTTGAACAAACCTTATCCTTCCAGGATGTTTCAAAAAGCGTAAAGTCCGGTTCAACTGTAAAATTAAATTCTACAGGCGAGTCGGAGTTGTCTGCCTTTGAATAATAAATATAGGTTCCAAATTTTGTGCTAAAAAGGTCTGTAAAACGTCTTTCATACTGAATACCGCCAATAGGGGTTTCGGAACCGATTACATACATACCGATTGCATTTCTGTTATCAAGTCCGTTGGCAAAAAGGGATGGACACGCGCAGCTAAGTGCAATTATTGCAGCAACTGCAAGTTTTTTAATATTAAGTTTCATATTTTAAGCCTCCATATATATAAAACCATTATTTTGCGTCAAAGTAACAGTTTATCTGGCCTTTGACCTGTGGCAGACTCACCCGGTATTTTGTTGCAAGTGCAGGCCCGCAGGAATTAGAGCCCACTCCAGCCATTGCCCAGTCTACGCAGAACACCGTGCAGTCCGATTTTTCCAGCTCATAGTTGTGGCGCTTTGTCCAGAGCTCTTCCTGTGTGTACCGGCTGGCATTAAAGCTAAGATATTTCTGGCTGTTATGAACTGTGTCTGTGCCTGTTACCAGAATGTCTGCTTTTTTGCCCAAAAGCTTAACGTAGCGGCAGCCATAGTGCGAAGAATTTTCCTGAGGACGTATGTACGGCTCGTACTGTTCGCTTACCTTTTGAGTAAATGGCCCGGCCCAGGTTGCCTGATGCTTGTCTATGTAGCTTTCGGTAGGTCCATAGCCAAAGTATTCAACCTTGTCAAAGCCTTTGTCTACAAAAAAGCGCAGCCCGATACGTGGCAGCATGAAGATTTTGCGTGTTGCCGTAAAGTCAAATTCAACGCAAAGCTCTGCGCCGCTGCCCTTGTCGGAGGCACCAATAGTATAAGTTACCGTACCGTACAAAAACGGCTGATGGCTGCTCCACACAAAGCCCAGATCTACAAATATTTTTGTTTTGCTGCCAGAATCTCTTTGCATTCTTGAGCCGTAAACCTTTGTTTCGTAGTCGTGCAGGTGAGCACCAAACCATTCGCCGCGCATTGGGTCGTTGTCCAGCGGCGCACGCATAAAATTAAATTTGAGCGGGCTTTTTAAAAGCTGGCTTGAGCCGCACTTAATGGAATCGACGGCTCCGGTCACGCGGTTAAAGATATATTCCATATTTCCGGCGCAAACCTTGTAGGTAAGACCGTTTGCTGTATTGCTGCAGTCATTATTTTGGGATGCGGCCAGTACAAATTCCGTAAGCTTTGCAACTTCGGCACGGGCATTTTCCTGTACGCCGTTTTTATCCCGCTTGCCCGGCCACCATGGCTTTTGACCTTTGAGCTCGGGTTCCCAGGAGGCAGCTTTTAGAAGGTCTGCTTCGTTGTCGCCGTCGGGAGCCTGTGCAAGACGAACCTGATCAAAGCAGGCAGTATAGCCTTTTTTGCACCAGCCTTGCGCACTTTTATAAGTAAAGATAAAGCGTATGAGCGCATCCTTTTTTATAAAGTCGGGCAGCTTGCCTACCGTTACACTTGTTTTTGCAAGCGGTGGCAAAGGTGGCAGCTCCAGCGGCTTTGTCTGAATTATTTTTCCGTTTATGCAAACCTCGTAGGTGCAGTCAAAAAGTGTAGAAGCATCTGTGAACGCCAGCAGATTCTGGAATTCAAACTGGGCGTGCCCTGCAAAAGAAAGGGTTGGGTTTCCTGTTGCCTTGACCAGTTCGACCCTTACAGGCCTGTATACCTGCTTGGCTTCAAGTAAGCCTGTGTGAGGGGTTCTGTCCGGGTAAACAAGTCCGTCGCAGCAAAAGTTTGAGTCGTTGTGCTTTTCGCCCCAGTCGCCGCCGTAGCCGTATTTAAGCTGGCCGTCCTTTGTTTTTCCAAGAATAAGGCTGTGGTCGCACCATTCCCATATAAAGCCACCGCAAAAACGTTCGGAGCTGTGGAATACCTTGTGATAATCCTCCAGGTCGCCGGGCCCGTTACCCATGGCGTGACAGTATTCGCAAAGTACAAACGGACGCTTTTCTTCCTTATTTAAAGACATTTTTTTCCAGTCCTGCACGCTCGGGTACATTCTGGAAACAACATCGTAAGGTGCGTCTGTTGTGTCTCCCTGATTATGAACGCTTTCGTAGTGAAGCAGTCTTGTGTCATCAAAGGACTTAATCCACTGTGCAGCCTTGGTAAAATTATGACCATTGCCGCATTCGTTTCCCATGGACCACATTACAACGCAGGGTCTGTTTATGTCGCGTGCAAGACAGATTTTCTGGCGGTCAAGAATGCCCTTGTAAAACATAGGGTTGCTGGCCGCAAGTGCAATCCCAGAATAATCAGACCAGTCCCAGTGTGCCGTGTTGTTTACCGAAACACTTCCGTGCATTTCCAGGTCTGCTTCATCAATTACATAAAAGCCGTAGCGGTCGCAAAGCTTATAAAAAACAGGAGCATTAGGGTAGTGCGAGGTTCTTATTGCATTTATGTTATGCATTTTCATAAGCTGCAGGTCTTTTTTCAGCTGTGCAAGGCTTGCAGCATAACCTGTATCCGGGTAACTGTCGTGTCTGTTTACGCCGCGGAATTTAATGGGCTTGCCGTTTATTTTGAACACACCTCTGTCACTGGTGATTGTCCGTAAGCCTGTTTCTTCGCCGATTACTTCGCTTTCGGTAGTCATGGTAAGCCGGTAAAGGTATGGGGTTTCTGCAGACCACAAAAGCGGGGCGCTGACCTTTATGCAAAGTGTTTTGCCTTTGACCGCACTGCCTGTAAATATTGTTTTGCCGGACGGGTCGCAAAGTGTTACGGAGCTGTTACATCCGAAAATAGTCAATTCTAATACCCATGGATTGCCACGCCCTTCGGGCTCGCAATGACGAGACGGGGCACGCACTTTTATCCTGTAATCGCTTATCCTCTTTGTTGGACGGCTCAAAACATATACATCGCGGAAAATGCCCGAAAGCCTTATTTTGTCCTGGTCTTCAAGGTAAGTTCCAAAGCACCATTTGAGGACGGCTACGGTTATTATATTTTGTCCTTCCTTTAAAAAAGGCGTAATATCAAATTCGCTTGTGTGATGGCTTACTTCAGAAAAGCCGCAGAACCTTCCATTTATATAAACATAAATACAGCTGTCGGCACCTTCAAAGCAAAGAATGCGGTCCAGTCCGTCTGCCTTGTAATTGTAGGCCTTGTAATAAACTCCCACAGGATTATTGTCCGGAACAAACGGCGGGTTATAGGGAATAGGGTAGTCTACGTTTGTGTATTGGGCCTTGTCATAACCGTGCAGCTGCCAGTTTGAAGGAACAGGTATTTTTTTTCCTTTTTCCAGCACAGAGCGGGCAACCTTGTTTTCTGCAAAATTGTCTGGAAGTCCAATAAGACTGTCGTAGTAGCAAAAGCCCCAGCGTCCATTTAAAAGCTCCAGGCTGCCGGAGCGATCACGTTCCTCAAAAGCATCCTGGCCTTTTTTAAATGGAATAAAATAACAGTGATTTTCAAGTGTGTTTACATGAAAAACGGCTGGGTCTTCGTGATAAAGCATGCAAGCCTTAGAAGACCCGGGTGAAGAAATTTGTCTGATGTTCATTTTTTAATCCTACACTTTAAACAAATCTACCTGGTCGCCAATCTTACCGATTGAGCCTTTTACCATAGATGAAATTTCGTTAAGGGTAGCGCCTGTTTCGTTAATCTTGCGTGCACCTACAGACATTTCATTCATGCTGGTATTCATTATTTCGGTAATATCTTTAAGCTGCGACATGTCGTTTACAACCTGCTGGTTGCGTGATTCCATTTCGCGTGAAGAAGAACGAACCTCCTGTGTAGAGCTGTTCAGGTTGGTAAGGGCATCCATAATCTGCTTTGAACCTTCGTCCTGTTCTTCCATTGCAGAATGAATGTGAATTACCAGCTCGTCTGTATTCTTGAGCTTGTCTGTTACATGAGCAAAGGCGCCGCTGGCATCGTTAGAAGAGCTTGCAACATCAATAATAGAAGTCTGAATATTCATAAGCTGTTCACCAATCTTCTTTGACTGTTCAGAAGAGGTTTCGCTAAGCTTACGGATTTCGTCGGCAACAACGGCAAAGCCCTTTCCGGCCTCTCCGGCGTGTGCAGCTTCGATTGCGGCGTTCATGGCAAGAAGGTTAGTCTGTTCGGCAATAGCAGAAATTGCAGTATTTGCTTCCTGAAGCATTTCTGACTGGTTTTCAATCTGCCTGATCTGCTCGTTTACTGCGTTCTGCTTAGCAATACCGTTTTCGGCGTTTGTCTGAAGCTCGCGGAACGAGGTAGACATCATTTCTACAGAATGCTTAACAGAGTTGATATTGCCGATCATTTCTTCTACGGCAGCCGAAGCCTGTGTTACGCTTGCAGACTGATCTTCAATAAGGTTATCAAGATCTGTAATTGCGCTAGAAATATACTGAATTGTATCGCTTGTTTTTCCAACACTCTGGGCCTGAGTATTAATCTGACCGTGCATGCTGTTTATGGTAGCAATAATTTCTGTAATTGAGCTTGAAGTATCCTGAGTACTTGCACTAAGGTTTTCACCGCTTATGCCAAGCTCTGCCTTAGATTCCTTGAGGTTCTTTACAATATCCTGAAGCTTGTCCATAAACAGGTCAAAGTTTGTAATGAGCGTACCAATTTCGTCGCGTATATAGAGAGAACAGCGCTTAGAAAGATCCGCATCTCCGCTAGCAAGGTCGCCAAGGAAGTTAGAAACCTCATAAATGCGCTTCATAATCCAGCGTACAAACAGGAAGCCTCCTATAGCAAGTACAACAATAAGAAGAATACCGATTGGAAGAATTGCATAAACGGTTCGTCGGCGTACTGCCTGTATGCTGTCCATTGGCTTGGCAATAAAGATCATACCGGTAATTGCGCCGTTTTTGCTGATCATAGGAGCATAGTTTGAATAATATTCAATGCCCTTAATTGTATTGAGTCCGCTGTAGTGCTCGCCTTCTTCCAGAACCTTATGAACAATTGTTTCATTATCGAGTGTTGTGTCCAAAAGATCATCGCCGAGTGTTGTTGCACCGCGTACATAACCCTTGAATACAGTACATTCAACACCGTAGTTTTCGTGAATTACTGTGGTATAGGCATCTTCTCCGGCATCGGCAAGCTCGTAACCGCTTACAATACAGCCAAGAATTTCATCTCCGTCAAATACAGGGGCTGCAGAAAGAATTGCATAAATCATGTCGCCAAAGCCCTGGAAGGCATAGCTCATTTCGCCGCCCAGTGCTTCGCGCACAAAGGCATCTGAAACTGTTGTGCCAGACTCAATGCCATAGCCTGCAAAACAAAGTCCGTATTCATCTATAAAACACAAAAGATCAAGACCTGCTCTGTCGGCCATGCTTTCAAGGAATTCATCAAGGTCCTCTACGTCCATGCCTCCAAAGTCGTCCAGAGTGTATATATCTCCAAAATCGGCTCTAGGTCCCATGACAGCGCTTCCCTGGGTTGATCTTCGCTTGTCATCCTCTTCATCGGCCTTTTGGAAAAAGTTACGGGTAGAAGGCTCAACAGAAAGCATATCTGCATAACGGTCAAGGTTATCAAGCCAGTCATAAATAAGGAATTCGGCACCGTTGGCTGTGTTGTCAATTTCACTTTCAAGACTGGTAATAAGTTCATTATTTGAAATTCTAAGTGCGGTATATGCTGTAATCAAAATGCCAAGGAAGCTTGCACCAATAATCATAACTGTAAGCTTGAATTTAAGTGAAATATTCTTGCGTGGATTTACTTCAAACCTGTCTAATTCCTTTTTTGCCATAAAAAGCCTCTTTTTTTAAAGTAAAGAATTATTATATACCTATATATTGTAAATGATTTTTTCAAAAAATCAATAAAAACCGAAATTCCGCCATCCGCGGCGTTATATCATTTGTCTTGCCATATATTTGCTTTAGATATAAAATATTGTTATAAAAAAATAAAACAGGAGATAAAAAAATGGCTGAAGAAAAACAGAGGGAAACCCTGGGAAGCAGACTTGGATTTTTACTGCTCTCTGCAGGTTGTGCAATCGGCTTGGGAAACGTATGGCGCTTTCCTTATATCACAGGAAAATACGGCGGTGCCGCATTTGTATTAATTTACCTGATATTCCTTGTAATTCTTGGACTTCCGGTAATGGTTTGTGAATTTTCTGTAGGACGTGCTTCGCAGAAGGGTGTTGCAAAGGCATTCCAGGAGCTTGAACCGGAAGGAACAAAGTGGCACTGGTATGGTGGTTTTGCAATTGCAGGTAACTACCTTCTTATGATGTTCTATACAGTAGTAAGCGGCTGGTTCTTAAAATACTTTTTCCAGATGATCAGCGGACAGTTTGTTCATATGAATGCAGAACAGATTGGCGCTGCCTTTGGCGGAACTGTAGGTGACCCTAAAGGCCTTATCATGTGGATGATTGTTGTAATTGTAATTGGTTTTGGAGCTTGTTTCCTTGGACTTCAGAAGGGTGTAGAAAACATCACAAAAATCATGATGTCGGCTTTGTTCATCATTATGATTGGTCTTGTTATTTACGTAGCCTTTATTCCAGGTGCAGGAGCCGGATATAAATTCTACCTTAAGCCAGACTTTAAGGCTCTTATAGCCGGAAACGGTGAAGGTGGACACGGACTTTGGGATACAATTTATGCCGCTATGGGACAGGCCTTCTTTACACTGTCACTTGGTATTGGTTCTATGGAAATCTTTGGTTCTTACATCGGTAAGGATAACTCACTCAATGGTGAAGCTCTCCGTGTAATTGGACTTGATACCTTTGTTGCCATTGCAGCCGGACTTATTATTTTCCCTGCCTGTGCAGCCTTTGGCGTAGAGCCTAGTGCAGGTGCCGGACTTGCCTTTGTTTCTTTGCCAAACGTATTCAATTCTATGGGACCTGTTGCAGGACGTGTTGTAGGATCCTTCTTCTTCCTCTTTATGTCTTTTGCAGCTCTTTCTACAGTAATTGCCGTATTCGAAAATATTGTAGCATATCCTATGGACAAATATGGCTGGAGCCGCACAAAGTCTGTAATCATCAACTTTGTAGCAGTTCTTGTACTTTCTATACCTGCTGCTCTTGGTATGAACGTATGGTCTGGAGTTCACTTTGGTGCTCACATAGGCTCAATCGATGCTCTGGAAGACTTTATTGTAAGTCAGAACCTGCTTCCACTTGGTTCTCTCCTCTTCCTGTGCTTCTGTATGCATAAGAAGGGCTGGGGCTGGGACAACTTTATTGCCGAAGCCGATGCCGGAAAGGGCTTGCGCTTCCCTAAGAGTAAGTTCATCCAGTTCTACCTCAAGTGGATTGCCCCACTCATCATTCTGGTAGTATTTATTGCAGGATATTTTGACATCTTCGGTGCAAAATAAAAAAAAATCCGTCGCTCACGCGACGGATTTTTTTTATAGATATTGTTTTTTTTATGGATAAAAATCAATTTCTATTATATAATAAAAGAATATTATTATTGAAACTTGCAAGGGAGATCTTTATCTATGAAAAAGACTTTGCTTTCTTTGGTGCTGTTTGCTAGTATGCTTGGTTCCGTTTTTGCCGTTGACTTTTCGTTAAGGCTTAATCCGGGAGTAGCAATTCCATTACAGAAATATTACAAGCCAGCTTTTAATTTGAATGTTCAGGGTGATGTCCTGCTTTTTGATTGGGTTTCAACCGGTCTTGAAGGTGGTTTCCTTCTGGAAAAACCAAATCAGTCTGATTTTCCAGTAACCTTCCTTTATGGTGGTCTTGGACTTGGTATTTACCACAACCTGTTCTCACGTTTCTATGCAGGAGCTGGTGGTGGATTTGGTGCTTATACCTACTTCTTCCAGGAAGGCAATGAAACTAAAAGAGCTTCCGACCTGTACTGGCGCGGTTACGGTGAATTTGGTTTCCGCTTTAATCCAACCTTAACACTGTCTTTGAACGGTGGATATAGTTCTTTCATGGTAAAGGGTTCTAAGTCTGTTGTTTCGGGCCCTGTTGCCGGTATTTCCCTTAAAATCAACTTCTCTACAAAGGGTTCTTCAAAGAATGCCTGCTACGCAACAGTTCGTCAGGATGCCGATATTTATCCTTTGTTCATGCAGCTTTATAAGAACGACCCTGTTGCAACTGTAATTCTTACAAACGGTGAATCAGCCGAAATCAGAAATGTTACAGTAAGCTTTACCGCAGGTAAGTATACTTCAAGTGCTCTTAAGTCAGAGCCAATTCCTCTGCTCAAGAAAATGCAGAATGCTTCAGTAGATCTTACTGTAGACTTCTCTTCTGAGCTTTTGAGCTTTGCAGAAAACGGAATGATTTCTGGAAACCTTGTAATTGAATACGAGCTTTTGGGTAAAAAGAAGACTGCCGTTCAGGGTATTGCACTTTCTGTTTCTAACAGAAACTCTTATGTATGGGGAGATACAGAATCCCTTGCTGCTTATATTTCTCCAAATACAGATGAAGTTCTTGAATATGCAAAATATGTTGCAGGAATTGCCAGAAACGATCTTTACTCTGGTATGAACCGCAACCTTCAGTTTGCCGCAGTAATGCTTGATGCCCTCAAATCTTCAGGCATTGTTTATTCAGGCGACCAGACAACTCCATATGCAACCTATCACCTTGGAAGTGAATCAGACTATATTCAGTATCCATTGCAGACAATGGACTTTAGCTCTGGTGACTTAGATGAGCTTGGTATCCTTTATGCTTCTTGTCTTGAAGCAGTTGGTATTGGAACAGGCTTTATTCCAATGGAAGATGATTTCCTTGTTCTTGTAGATACAGGTCTTAGACCAACAGCTGCTGCTAATCACTTTGCAGATACAGATGCCCTTGTTATTACCGACGAAACAGTTTACTTTGCAGTTTCTATGGCAACCTTTGGTTCAGGCTTTACAAAGAGCCGCGCAAAGGGTTCTGAGCTGATTAAGAAGATCAATACAACAGAAGATGAGGATGTATGGTACGAGTTTATTGAAACTCATTACGCCTGGGATAACTATCCTCCAGCTATTTACACAGGCTACGGCGATGTTCTTCCAAAGCCAACACAGGCAACTGTTGAAGCTTTGTTCAAGTCTGCTGTAACTGATTATATCAATTCTGATCTTGCAACTGTAATTAAGCGTGCACGCGATTCTGGCGATTCTAACAAGCTTGGTCTTGCTTATGTTCGTGCCGGTCAGTATACAAATGCCAAGAATGAATTCTCTAAGGCTGCTGCAAAGGGCAATGTTTCTGCCATGAACAACCTTGGAAACGTTTACATGATTGAAAAGAATTATTCTGCTGCCGAAAAACAGTACAAGCAGGTTCTTGCAATTGAGCCTAATAACCAAACAGCTTTGAGCGGTCTGGAAAATGTACGCTCTATGCTCGATGAATAGGGGGAGTTTTTATGAAGCGCTTCAAGGCTCTTTCCTTAACATCTTTACTTGCTCTTGCCCTGACCGTATTCCCGGCAAAGCTTAGTGCGGCAGACTTTTCCGTAAGGTTCATGCCGTCCTATGACTTTGCATTCAATACTTCTTTTAAGAATGTCTTGGGCGGAACCTTCTCTATGGATTTGAGTCCGCTTACAGTAAGAGGCCGTGATGAAATCTACTTTTCTTTTCAGGTAAATCCGGTTTTCCTCATGGCGCCAAATGTTGATACTGTAAGCTTCTTCAATTTTGGTGGAGCAGTCGGCTACAACTTCCGCTTTACCGACCGTTTTAGTGTTGCAGCAGAATTGCATGCCGGTGCCTGGTCCTTCCCAAAGAATGCAGAAATGAATCTTGAAGGTGCCAGCGGTATTTCGTTTGGAGGAAGACTCATTGGTAACTACTATATTTCTCCATCACTCAAGGCAGGAATTTTTGCAGGCTATAAGAATTATTTCTATCAGCCAAGTCCTTTCCTTCAGTCTGTAGAAGTTGGTGTTGGTCTTTCCATCAACCTTACAAAGGCACTCTTTGGTTCTTCCGGAATTAAGACCGAAAACTATGATACTTCGCCATTGTTCCCTATTTTCTATGCACACTATGATAACAACAGCTTTGGAACAATCAGCTTTACAAACATAGAAAAGAACGATGTTACAGACGTAGAGGTTTCGGTTTATATTGAACAGTTTATGTCTGTTCCAAAGGTTATTGCAAATTATGACCGCATTAAGCCGGGTGAAGAATTTGATGCAGACCTTACAGCTTTCTTGAACGAAAGCATTATGAACCAGATGCAGAATCAGTTGACCGATGCTGTTGTAACTGTAAGCTACCGAAGCCTTGGTCAGAAGAGTGAATACGAAAGTCACTTCTTCCTGCAGACTCTTACAAGAAACTCAATGTCCTGGGAAGATGACCGCCGTGCAGCCGCTTTTGTTTCTGCAAAGGATGGTGCTATTCAGCGCTTCTCTCGACAGATTACACTTGCACTTAAGGATAAGCTTGCTTCTACTACAAGCGTTAACAATCTTTATGCACGTGCCGTATTTGAAGTATTAAAGTCTTACGGAATTAACTACGTAATTGACCCTACCAGTGTGTTCTCTACATCAGATACACTTGCAGTAGACTTTTTGCAGTTCCCTTATCAGACCCTGCTTTATCATGGTGGTGACTGTGACGACCTTTCAATCCTCAACTGTTCACTCCTTGAGTCATTGGGTATAGAAACTGCCTTTATTACAATTCCTGGCCATATTTACATGGCCTACGATTCAGGACTTACTGCTGCCGAAGCCGACCGTGTTTACGGCAAGAACAAGTACATTGTTCAGGATGGTAAGGTTTGGATCCCTGTAGAAATTACTGTTCCTCAGGATAATTTTGAGCTTGCCTTAAAGCTTGGTATCCGCCAGTGGAACAAGTATGCTAACGAGCATTGCCTCATCCCAATCCATTCTGCCTGGGAAGAGTTCAAGCCGGTTACAGTTCCTGAATCTGATGTAAGCGTTCAGTTCCCAAAGAACGCGCTTAAGAATATTAAGTAGAATAAGGACTTACAGAATACAAATGCTAGAGCGCCCCGAAGGAATTCGGGGTGTTTTTTATACCAGAAAAATGGAGGCTTGTTTATGGCAGATTCAAACACAAAACCAGGAGCTGTAAGTCAGGCGCTTGATGATTTTGCAAAAAAGTTTGCACGGTTTGCGGCAGCCCCTCAGGCGCACGAAGGACTTAAGGTTGAGTCTCCGCTTAAGTCGCTGCAGGATCAGATAAACCAGCGGGAGTCGGAACGAGCCTCTGTTCTGCGCCGTCAGTTTCTGGAATATGTAAGTCCTTTGACCTCCGACATAGAAGATGATGAAGAGGCGCTGCTTAAGGCATACAAGCTGTACTGCCAGCTGGTGGAGCTGAATGAAAGTGCCGGCGATACCGGAACGCATCTGCGTGATTTTTCCATTACAAGTCCTTTGTGCCGCAAGAGTGAATATACAGGTAGTGGCGACAGCCGTTTTTGTTACCTGCGCCTGTGGTTTGCGGCAACTAACCCCGATGCCCTTTATATGCCTGTAATGGAACAGGATTCCAACGGCAACTGGTATCTTGGTTTTGTAGAAAAAGAATTGTGGAAGCCAACCTTGCTTGAACGCGAGATTATGCAGCTGATTGGGGAATGAAGATAAAATGAAAAGGAAAGTTTTTATAATCCTGTTTTGTTTCTTTTCTTGTGGTGCTTTTGCAAAAATGAATGTCCGCTTAAATGCATTTGGCGGAGTTGGTTATACGGTTAATAATTGGGAGCCCTGTTTTATTTTCCAGCTTCCTGTAAGTGCAGATTATGAATTTTCTATTCCAGATTTTGAGGGTGATTCAATTGCCTTTGGTATAACAGGGGGACTTCTGCTGTTTCCGTGTACACTAATTGATTTATCTTATATACATTGTCTGCAGCCACATAGCACAAAGAACTATCGCTGGAATATAGAAACGGAGCTTCACTGCGGCTTTAATTTTATAGGCGAGCTTTTTTTGGATCAGGAAGGTAAAATCAACAATGATAATGCAAAGTGCTGTGGCGCGATTGTTTTTGATGTGCTTTTTACGTATAAGCCGCAAAGCAAAGGCTTTTATTTTGGTGCAGGCCCGCTTTGTTCCTTTATGGCTGTTCCCTGTGAAAATAATAAATGGACCTGGGCTCTTTTACCGACTGTGGAATTGACAGCAGGATATGTTTTTTAGGGTGCCCTTGACAAAAAAGGTCTAACTCATTAAATTAAATTTAACTTTTGGAGACAAAATTGAAAGGTAACTTTTATTACAGCGCATATTATTATTACTCTTATTATGCTACAGGCAAGGGCAGTAAGTAATTTGTGCAATAAATGTTACTAAACATTAGATAGAACAACCGCACGGATTACTTCCGCGCGGTTTTTTTTTGGAGGAATTATGATAGCAGTACTTAAATCGGGTGTAACTCACGAACAGATTGACAATCTTATTGAATGGTTCAAGTCACAGGGACTTAAGGTTCATCTTTCGGAGGGTGATTATAAAACTATTCTTGGTTTGATTGGTGATACTACAAAGATTGATATTGATCTGCTTAAAGGTCTTGATATTATTGAATCGGTTACACGCATTACCGAGCCGTTCAAAAAAGCAAACAGAAAGTTCCACCCGGAAGACACTGTCGTTGATGTTAGCGGCGTAAAAATCGGTGGCGGAAACTTTGCTTTTATTGCAGGTCCTTGTTCTGTAGAAAACCGCGACCAGATTATCGAAGTTGCACAGGCTGTTAAGGCTAGCGGTGCCAAGCTGCTGCGTGGTGGTGCGTTTAAGCCACGTACCTCACCTTACGACTTCCAGGGACTTAAGGCAGAAGGCTTGGAGCTGCTGCTTGAGGCTAAGAAAGCAACCGGCATGCCAATCGTTACAGAAATCATGAGCCCGGCCCATATTCCTCTTTTTGAAAATGTAGATTTGATTCAGGTAGGAGCGCGCAATATGCAGAACTTTGAGCTGCTCAAGGAATTGGGAAAAATCAATAAGCCTATTCTTCTTAAGCGTGGTCTTGCAAACACAATGAAAGAATTCCTTATGAGTGCCGAATACATCATGGCCGGCGGAAACGAAAATGTAATTTTGTGCGAACGTGGTATTCGTACTTATGAGACTTATACAAGAAATACGCTGGATCTGTCGGCTGTGCCGATGCTCCACGAGCTTACACATCTTCCAATTATTGTTGACCCTTCTCATGCTACCGGTATTGCACGTATGGTTAAGCCTATGGCTATGGCTGCTGCTGCCTGTGGTGCTGATGGAATTATGATTGAAGTTCACAACAATCCTCCAATGGCTTTGTGTGATGGTGCTCAGTCGCTTACTCCTGCTCAGTTTGATGATGTTGCAAAACGTGTAATGAAGATTCGCGAGGTGATTTAAGTGAGTGCAGATAAAATTAAAACAGTAGGCGTCGTTGGGCTTGGTCTGATTGGTTCCTCTTTTGCAAAGGCTTTTAATGAGGCCGGCTGTAAGGTTTATGCTTACGACGCAGATTCTTCTGTTCTTCTTATGGGAAAGATTGCAGGCTTTGTAAAGGACGAGCTTACCCCAGACCGCCTTGCCGATT
>JAFZYR010000046.1 GCA_017616165.1 Treponema sp. | reverse complement strand
CAATTCTTCCTGGTCTAAAGTAAGATTTAATTGAGTCATAAATTTTTCTCCTTTCTAATGTTTTAGTTTGGTCACTTAACATTATACTTAGGATTGAAGTTTATGACTCTTTTAAATTTACACCATTATATGGACTTAATGCAGTACCCACTAATTTGTGGGGAAATCACAAGGCGCGATACCTGCTCTATGTTCATTTTCCCCACAAAAACCGCAGTACCCACAGTTTTGTGGGGAAAACACAAGGCGCGATGCATGCTCCAGAGTCACTTTTCCCCACTAAATTAGCAGTGCCCACAGTTTTGTGGGGAAATCAGCAGGCGTGATTCTTGTCCGAGGCCAATTTTTCCCACAAAAACCATAGTACCCACTATTTTGTGGGGAAATCACAAGGCGCGAAACCTGCTCTAGGTACATTCTTCCCCACAAAAACCACAGTGCCCACAGTTTTGTGGGGAATCTAGCAGGCGCAATGTATGCTTTATGTCCTTTTTTCCCCACAAAAACCGCAGTACCCACTGTTTTGTGGGGAATCCAGCAGGCGCGAAGCCTGCTCCAGGTACATTCTTCCACACAAAACACGCAGTACCCACCATTATGTGGGGAAACTTCCAGCCACCTGGGCCTTGGCAATTTTCTATATATAATATGTCCAAAAAAACGGATTTATTACAAAGATTTCACAAAAAAAGTTAAAAAATTAAAAATTTTATATAGGCCTTCTTCCATTGATTATTATTCTATTATAGTCTAAAATTAAACATCTTGTTTTTTAATAAGAATATCGTGATCTGTTAGGGCCCTTCGATAGGCTCAGGGACCGCGACAATGAAAAAAAGCATGCGTCGGATGTAGTGACGCGTGTAGGAGTTTAATTTATGTCAGTAGAAAGAGTAACTTACCGACTTGGAGATGCCGATCTCATTCTGGAAACAGGAAAAATCGGTAAGCAGGCTAATGGTTGTGTTTACGCACAGTGGGGCGGAGCAGCTATTATTGCAACAATTTGTGCTTCATCTTCTGTTACAGAAGGTCAGGATTTTGTTCCTGTTACTGTTGAGTACAATGAAAAATTCTATGCTGCCGGAAAAATCCCTGGTGGCTTTGTAAAACGCGAAGGTCGTCCTAAGGATAAGGAAATCTTAGTTAGCCGCCTTATTGATCGCCCAATGCGCCCACTTTTTGAACCGTCATTTGGACATGAACTTCAGATTGTTCCAACTTGTGTTTCTTGCGACGGTGTTCATACTCAGGATATTCTTGCTGTTATTGCGGCTTCTGCTGCAACATGTATTTCTGATATTCCATTCCACGGCCCGGTTGCCGCTTGTCGTATCGGATACTTGAACGGTGAATACATTATCAACCCAACCTTCGAACAGATTGAAAAGGGTGAACTTGAAATCGTTGTTGCCGGAACTAAAGACGGCTTTACAATGGTAGAAGGTGGTGCTAACGAAGTTTCTGAAGAAGTAATGCTGGGCGCTCTTGAAAAGGCTCAGGGCTTTATTACAGATATGTGTCTTCTCCAGGAAGAGCTTGTTAAGAAGGCAGGTAAGGAAAAGCTTCCTTTGAACCCTCTTGATGTAACTCTCGAAAATGCAGAAGCTATCGAAGCAGAAGCAACACCTCTCTTAAAAGAAGCTTGCTTCAAAGACAGCAAAATCAACCGCGGAATTGCAATTTCTAAGGCTATTAAAGAGCTTGCAGAAAAGCATAAGGAACAGCTTGAAGATCCAGTACAGCAGAAGCTTTTTGCTACCTTGATGGATGACATTCAGTACAAGCTCCTCCGCAAGTCTATCCTTGACGAAGGCGTTCGTGTAGACGGACGTAAGGTTGACGAAATCCGCCCAATCACTTGTGAAATCAATGTATTGCCAACACCTCATGGTTCGGCTCTCTTTACTCGTGGTGAAACACAGTCGCTTGCTGTATGTACACTTGGTACTGCAATGGACGAACAGTCTTATGATGATATCGACGGAGACCGCTCAGAGCACTTCATCCTTCACTATAACTTCCCACCATACTCAGTTGGTGAAACAGGTAAGCTTACAACAGGCCGCCGCGAAATTGGTCACGGTAACCTTGCCCGCCGCTCACTTGCTGCAATGGTTCCAAGCCGCGAAGAGTTCCCATACACAATCCGCGTAGTTTCAGAAATCATGGAATCTAACGGATCAAGCTCTCAGGCTTCTACTTGTGGTGGTACACTTTGTATGCTGGCTGCCGGTGTTCCAATGAAGAAGATGGTAGCAGGTATTGCTATGGGTCTTATCACAGAACCAGAGGGAGACAACCCATACGGACGTTATAAGATTCTTTCTGATATCCTTGGTGAAGAAGACCACCTTGGTGATATGGACTTTAAGGTAGCCGGAACAAAAGACGGTATTACCGGTTTCCAGATGGATATTAAGATTGCCGGTGTAACAACAGAAATCATGAAGAAGGCTATGGAACAGGCTCGTCAGGGTCGT
>JAFZYR010000102.1 GCA_017616165.1 Treponema sp. | reverse complement strand
GTACATTCTGGCCTGTCTGCCACCTGCAAACTGATATTCTGCCGGCTCCTTTCCCACCTCGCTTATTCGTTTTGCAAGCCTGTCGGGGTAACCGCATAAAATAAGAAAATCAGTTTTACTGTCAAAATCATTTGTATATTTGCAAAGCTTTAATCTTCGCTCAAGATCATTTATATATCTTTTTTGAAGCTCGGGTGCAGAGTTTGCATAAGTTCCAAACTTAATCAAAAGTGTACGCCCTTCTTCATTGAGTCTGCCAGACTGATTATCAAAGGCCGCAAGAGCAATTCCAGCAAGCCGTGGATGAAGTCCCAGAGTCAAAGCAGCTTTTCCTTTTGGAGTTATGCGCCCTTCTGAATTAAGCATTCCTAGCTCATTCAATAGCGCCCGGCTTTCTTCCCAGGAAGCCCTTGAAGGACTGTCCAGCCAGTCAATTCCATCTGCAGAAAAAACACCCCGCTCACTGCATTCCAGAACAAGAGTAACAAGATCTGCGCGTAAAATCTCCGGTGGAAAATCCTTGATGCGCGAATCATGCTGGTTCCACAAACGGATGCAGGTTCCTTCGCACAAACGGCCTGCGCGACCCTTTCTCTGTTCTGCAGAAAATTCACTTTCGGTCTGGGTCGTAAGCTTTTCCATACCTGTATTCAAATCCATGCTGTTTACACGGGCAAGTCCGGAATCTATTACGATAGTAACTCCCGAGACTGTAAGCGAAGTTTCCGCAATTGCAGAAGAAAGGATTACACGTCGTTTTTGCTTTTCGTCCTTGCTCGGTGGAGTGATTATGCGCTTTTGCTCCTGCAGCGTTATGCTTGAATGAATGATACAAAGCTCGTTGCCGGTTTCATCATCAAAAAGTCCGGTAGCCAAAAGCTCTTCCTGCGCCTTCCGGATATCAGAAATCCCCGGAAGAAACACAAGGATGTTACCAGAATCTTTGGACCCTTCGAGCCCTTCGAGAGCCTCAGGGACCACAGAAGCAACAGCTGTTTCAGGCTTATAAACTACCTTTACCGGAAACTGTCGCCCGGGAATTGTCATAACCGGCGTGTCTTGTCCAAGATACTTTTGCAGCTTGTCTGTATCAATTGTGGCCGACATGATAATTACAAATAAATCCTCGCGCAGCTGCATGGCTTCTTTTAAAAATGCCAGTGCCAGATCTGTGTTTACAGAGCGTTCATGAAACTCATCAATTACAACGACCTTATATTCCTCCAAAGCCGGATCACTCTGAAGCTGGCGTACCAGAATTGCTTCGGTTACGACCTCGAGCCTGGTTTCTGCACTAACCTTGTTTTCCAGATGAATCTTATAACCAACTTTTTTTCCGGCTTCCTGCCCGCTTAATTCTGCCAGTCGGTTAGCAACACCTAACGCCGCAATACGACGAGGCTCTGTCATTATAATTTTACCGGAAAATTTTTCCATCAAAGCAAGCGGAAGAATTGTCGATTTTCCAGCTGCAGTCTGGGCAGTCAAAATCAAAAAGCGTGAAGAAGAATTTTTTATTTGATCACAAATATTTTCCAGATGAGCTGTTATTGGAAATTCTGCAAGCTCGGTTTTTATTTCTTCAAGGGTCATACAGTTTTTCCATCCCACTCTTTGGAATGCTCTCGTTCAAATTTTATGGCAGCGTCAAAATCAACCTGAGGCGCGCAGTTTTTTTCAACATTCAAAGCAACATTGTGCAGGCGGCGTATACAGTCTGATTTATCCTTATAACCAAGCTTTGACTTTTCTATGCTGTCGCGCAGTATGCGGATAGACTCATCATAAATCTTAAGCGGAACCGGGAATGGATGTCCGTCCTTACCGCCATGTGCAAAGCTGAACCTTGCTGGATCTGTAAAGCGACTTGGCGTTCCGTAAATAACCTCGCTCACAAGTGCAAGTGACTGCAGCGTGCGTGGTCCAAGCCCTGGTGTAAGAAGCAGACTTTCAAAATCCTTGGGCTGGCTTTCGTATGCAGTAGCAAGAACTCCGCCCAGCCGTTTAAGGTCCACATCCTGTTCAAGAACCTCGTGATGCGCAGGCATTTCTATTGAACGGGGTTGTAATTCCGAAAATAAGGAAGGTTGCCCTCCCTGCATCAGTATAATTTCACTAGCCGGTTTTCCAATCTTTGTAATTTCTTTTAAAAGACGTTCCGGCTCCTCGTGGCTCATTTCCAGAATTGAATCTCGTGCCTTGTCTGCGGCTGTGTCTGTAAGGTTTAGAATCTTTCCGCGGTTTTCACCAACAACGCCTGTGTGAGGCTCTTCTACGAACGAGCGTAAATCATTGGAGCACCAGTGGTAGCGGCGTGCCTTTTTTTCTGCAGTATTCATTCCCTGCTGAACAACGGTCCAGTTGCCGCTGCGGGTTAAAATAAAATTGTGCTGATAAAGCTGAAATCCATCCTGAACCGCATTATTGTCTACCTTTGCTACAAGCTTACTGTTTCGGACAAGAGCATCGCCGTTCATGCCTTCGCGGTCTGCAATATCCAAAAGCTCCTGCGGTGTCATGCGTGAATATTTACCGCGTCCTCCGCAAACATAAATGCCAAGCTCCTTTGCACGTGGATTAAGCCCGCGCTTTAAGGCATACATGACACTTGTTGTAATCCCGGAGCTATGCCAGTCCATACCCATAACCGCACCAAACGACTGAAACCAAAGCGGATCACTCAGGCGTACAAGCACTTCATCAGGACCAAAATTTTCTACAAGAGATTCGGTAATCAAGGTTCCCAAAACCATCATGCGGTCTGCAAGCCAGCGGGGAACAGTACCTGTGTGGAGAGGCAAATCTGCGTGTCCGGAATTTCGCGCCATGAATTAATCTTACATCAAAATCTTTTTAATGTCTTCAAAATCCCCGCCCTGAATTGCGCCATCGGCACTGCGGCTAAAGCAGCTCAAAAATCTCCAGGCGTATTCGCAGGTATGCGGGCGGCATTCGTGGCCCTGGTTGTCTATGCTTGCAAAAATGTTCCAGCATTTTCCGTCATCACGATTAAAGAACTGGAAGGTAAGCTTTCCCTTGCGCGCAGGATCTGTAACGGCACTGGTGTAATCTCCGTCAATTCCCCAGAACTTATTCTGCCAGCTGTCTTTTTCTTCAAGCTTAACATTGTATTCTGAAGCTCGCTTTGCACCATTTAATTTAAGCGCATAAGCCATTCTGTTTATACATTTCTGCTCCTGATAAGGAAGCTCTGCCAGCGGTGTCTGTTCTCCGGCTGCATAAAAAATCGGAACGCTTGTTGTTGTGTTTACAGGTTTGTTTATCTTTCCAAAATATACGTTCTCACCAATATCAACCGTTGCATCCATTGGAGCAGCAGCAGCAACCAGCTCCGGATATTCCTGAATAATATCCCAGGTTTTAATTCCACCCATAGAAAAGCCCGAAGCATAAATGCGGGTCGAGTCAATGTTGTAAACCTTTTTAAGATGGTCTACAAGCTCTACCATTTCGGTGGCAGTGCTGTTCAAATGATTTTCAACTGCTACAAGAAGGAAGTTGTGTCTGTGCGCAATGCCTGCCCAGTCCGAAATATAGGCAATATAAAAGCTTGAGTCCCCGCCCCCATGGAAGGCAAGCACAAGAGGCACAGGTCCTTTATCAAATATGTCCTTGTTATAAAAGGCAAAATAGCCAATTTTGTGTTCTGTACTTCCTTTGTCTTTTCCAAGATTATCTGGCGAAGTTTTTACAGTAATAACTGCAGGCTCAATCTTAAGGCCGTCTTTTTCAAGATCAGGGTCTAGTTCAAGCTCGCCAAGCATACGACGGAACTGTTTTACAAAGGAATCAAAGTCTGAATAAATATCAGGAGTCTGTTTTTCAAGGAAATATTTGCATTTTTCCTTGAAAATTGCGTTTGCTTCTGTAGTGTTCCTGTATGAAACTACTGGTATATCCTCTGCATCTACATTAATTTTTGCATCAGCAGAAAGATCTGTAAGAATACAGGCTACAGGCGCACAATCTGCCCTGCCCCAAAGTCCGTCACCTTCAAAGTGGTTTATGCAGTTTGCTGCAATATAATCAGCAGATGGGCCAAATCCGTACAAATTTGTCCTGAAAATAGCCCCGCGGATATAATAAGCATCCAGCTGCTTTGTAAAACGGTTATAAGCCTTTACAACACCGTTTTCGTAAAATTCATGAATCTTTGAATTGGAAATAATTTCACTGAATAAATCCGGCGCTGCGTCCTTCCAGCCGTTGGCACTTGTTGGATAAATAAACACAACGCTTGTTCCATACTTTTTAGCTATCTGTTCAAAATTATTGGTACGGGCAAACTCAACAGCACCCTCATAATCGTTAGTATAATCCTGTGGCGCAAACACCAGCAGATAAGGCGCAATAAAGCCGTAATTCAAAACATCGTCCATCAAATCATTTTGTGGAACATACACAGCTGCCTTAAATTTTTCAAAGGTGTGCGACCACATAAGTCCGCCACTCACAGCAGTCATCTCTGGCATTTCTTTCATTGACATATTTTACCTCTAGTTAATCGTTTAACAAATTATACTCCACATATTACATTTTTACAAATTTTTTATAGAATTTGGCAATTCACAGAGGGCTGTTTTTTGGTAAAATGGCATTATTAAATATGGATTGCCACGAGGCTTTGCCTCTCGCAATGACGGAGTTTTTATGAAACAAAACCGCGGCGCTTTGCCGATGTTCAAGCTTACATTCCCTATTGCAATGGAGCAGTTTTTCCGCATCCTTGTTTCGTCAGTAGATACGATGATGCTCAGCTCTTACAGTAACGATGCTGTTGCCGCAGTTGGTCTTGTTTCACAATATATATTTTTCCTGAACCTGCTTTTTGCAGTTATCAGTACGGGCTGTTCAATCGTTCTGGCTCAGTATATAGGTGCTCAGAAAAGCAGGAAGGAGCTTAATCAGATTGCCCAGGCAAGTACGCTCATGATTACCCTGCTTTCTGTTTTCCTCATGCTGCTTGTTTTCTTTGGATTTAAGTCTTTGCTTGGCTGCTACCAGCTCGACGATGCAGTTCGCGGTTATGCACTCAAATACTTTATAATCTTTGGCGGAATCTTCTGCTTCTTTAATGCCTTCAGTTCTTTGCAGGGTGCCATTCTCCGAAGCTACGGCTACACAAGCGAAGCCATGATTGTCTCGATAATCGGAAATGTAGTAAACGTTTTAGGAAACGCACTTTCGCTTTACGGCTGGTTTGGTCTTCCGGTTCTTGGTGTTCCTGGTGTTGCCTGTGCCAGTGGTACAGCTATGCTGGTTTCTTCCGTTCTCCTTGCAATAATTATCCGCCGCAAGCAGGATGTTTCCTTTGAGCTCAAGGGTCTTTTCCAGGTTCCAAAGCAGGTATATAAGCTCATTCTCTCTGTTGGTGTTCCAACCGCCGGCGAAAGCCTTTCTTACAACATAAGCCAGATTGTTATTATGGCCATGATTTCTACACTTGGAACCAACGCCATGTCTGCCCAGGTGTATACAATGACAATCGTACGCTTTGTTTTCATCATGGCTATGGCAATTGGACAGGCTTCTCAGATTAAAACAGGCTACTACGTTGGTGCCCGCCAGAGTGATATTGCCTATAAAAAGATTTTCAAATACCAGCTGGTGGCAACGGTCTGCTCCATGGTTATGATTCTCATAGTTAATCTTATAAAAGCTCCGATCATCCGCATTTTTACGGACATTGATGAAGTCTTTGGCTTTGTAAGCACACTGCTCATTTACTCAACCTACATAGAATTTGGCCGCTCGCTCAACCTCATTTACGTTGGTGCGCTCAAGGGCTCCGGTGACGTTAAATTCCCGGTTCTTTATGGAATTGCCTCAATGTGGGGAATAATGGTTTTGGGAAGCTACATTCTTGGTATAAAGCTGGGTCTTGGTCTTGTAGGCTTCTGGCTTGGAATTGGAACCGACGAAACAACACGCGGTATTGCAATGCTTATCCGCTGGAAGAGTAAAAGGTGGCAAAAGCACGCGCTGGTTTAAAAGGGGCCCTTCGAGGACCTCAGGAACCACTCGTCACGTCATTGCGAGGACTCAGAGCGTAAGCGAAGAGGACGTGGCAATCCACTCTTTAATTTCAACATCACTAACTAATCCCCCCATATCAAAAATCTCATAGATTTTTCC
>JAFZYR010000101.1 GCA_017616165.1 Treponema sp. | reverse complement strand
TTATTATGAAACAAAACAAATTAAATCTTGCGTCGTATTTTAAAAAATACGCGTTTTTATATTTTCTGGCCACAATTTGTATGATGGTCGGTGTAATGCTCGATATGGTTTTTCCTATTGTCGTGCAGCACATAGTTGATGATGTTCTCATTGCAAGAAAGATGGATCTTATAAACCTGCTGCTCCTTGCAATTCTTGGAATTGGTGTAGGCCGCTTTTTCTTCTGCTATGCAAAGGAATGGATCTGCGACTACAGCGGAAGTAAGATTGCCTGTGAAGTGAGAATTAATCTTTTTAATAAGATCCAGAGTCTTTCGGCAAACTTTTTTGACGGAATAAACTCCGGTGAACTTATGTCTCGCGTAAAGGATGATGTTGACCATATCTGGGATGTCGGCTGTTTTATGGCAATCCTTTCGGTCGAAGTTGCATTGCGAACAATAATCGCCATGTTCTTTATGATCCGAATCAACTGGGCACTTTCTATTATCCCGGTTATAGGAATGATAATTACAGGAATCATTGCCGTAAAAATGGAAAACAAACTCGATGTTCTTTTTGGTGACCTGGAGCAGGAAAACTCAGAGCTCAACAATACAGCTGCCGAAAACTTAGCCGGTGTGCGTACTGTAAAGGCTTTTGCCCGCGAAGGCTTTGAAATTGCAAAGTTCCACAAGCATAACCAGAAGTACTATGACCTGAACATTGATTTGAGCCGTGTCTTTGTAAAGTACAACCCAAAGATTCAGGTTATTACAAGACTGCTTGCTTCGGTTACCTGTTTGCTTGGCGGACTTATGGTAATTAAGGGAAATCCTTTTGCTGGCGGGTCGCCACTTACAATCGGTGAGCTTATGGCTCTGCTTGGCTATGTAAGCGGACTTGTATGGCCAATTGAAATGATCGGATGGCTTGCAAACGGTATTTCAAGAGCTAAGGCTTCGCTTAAACGAATTAACAATATTTACGAGCAGCTGCCACAGATTAAGGACGAGTCTCCTCTTGCTGCAGACGCTCAGACAGAAGAAGCAATTGCTGATGCACTCTTTACTACAGATGATATCAGCGGCGAAATTGAATTTGACCACGTTACCTATAAGATAGGCGAGCGCACAATTTTGGATGATGTTTCGTTTAAGATTGGTTCCGGTCAGACTCTTGGAATTATGGGAGCAACTGGCTCGGGTAAAACAACAATCATCAATCTGCTTAAGCGCATGTACGATGTTACAGAAGGCAGCATAAAGATTGATGGTGTTGATATCCGCGAGCTTCCGCTTTCGGTTTTGAGGCGTGCTGTTTCTTGTGTAATGCAGGACATCTTTTTGTTCAGCGACACAATTGACGGAAATATCCGCCTTGGTGAACGTGAGACAATGACAGTACCGCAGGTTCGCAGTGCCCTTGAAAAATCTCATTCTGCAGAGTTTGTAGACAAGATGGAAGAAAAGGAGCACACAGTAATCGGCGAGCGGGGTGTAGGTCTTAGCGGCGGTCAGAAGCAGCGCATTACAATT
>JAFZYR010000100.1 GCA_017616165.1 Treponema sp. | reverse complement strand
CTCATGTCCATGCCTTTGAGGGCGCTTGGGTCAAGGCCGCCAAGGCCACCCATTCCGCCGGCACCGCCCATGCCGCCAAGGCCCATCTGGCTCATCATACGGTTTTGCATGCCTTTGTTGCGGGACATTTTTTTCATCATTAGCTTTGTTTTTTCAAACTGCTTAAGGAGTTTGTTTACGTCGGCTACTGTTGTACCACTGCCCTTTGCAATGCGCTTACGGCGGCTAGGCCCGATAATAAGATGGTTCAGGCGTTCCTTGTAGGTCATGCTCTGGATAATGGCTTCGTTTTTTTTCATGCCGCTCATATCCATTTGCGAAGCGTCCATGCCGCTCATACCAGGAATCATATCCATGATAGACTGCATGTTGCCCATTTTTTTAACCTGCTGGAACTGTTCAAGATAATCCTGGAGTGTAAACTCATTGCGTTGAAGCTTTTTCTGCATTTTGAGAGCAGCTTCTTCGTCCATTGTTTCCTGTGCTTTTTCTACGAGGGAAACAACATCACCCATGCCAAGGATGCGCGAAGCTATTCGCTCCGGATGGAATACTTCAAAGTCTTCTGTTTTTTCGCCGGTACCAATAAAGAGGATTGGCTTTCCTGTGATTGTTTTAAGAGAAAGAGCCGCACCACCACGTGCATCTGAGTCAAACTTGGTAAGGATTACACCGCTAAGTCCAAGCTGCTCGTCAAAGCTCTTTGCAATATCAACGGCATTCTGACCTGTCATGGCATCTGCAACAAGCAGAACTTCTACAGGGTCAGTTGCCTTTTTGATTTTTACAAGCTCGGCCATCATTTCTTCATCAATCTGAAGACGACCGGCAGTATCTATGATAATTGTGTCGTAACCGTTTTTGCGTGCATAGTCAATTGAATCCTGTGCATTGCGTACGGCATCTTTTGAATCTTCTTTATAAACTGGAACTCCGATTTTTTCACCAAGCTGGCTAAGTTGTTCTACGGCAGCAGGACGAACTAAGTCACAGGCTGCAAGAAGAACCTTGCGTCCATCTTTTTTAAGGCGGGCAGCAAGCTTGTGAGAAGCAGTTGTTTTACCCGAACCCTGAAGACCGAGCATAAGGATTACAGACTGAGTATCAGGTCCTTTAAGGTGAAGGTCTGTTTTTGTATCACCAAGCATACTGACCATCTTGTCATAGATGATCTTTGTAAACTGCTGACCAGGATTTACAGAGCGAAGAACCTTTTCACCCTTGGCTTCTTCTATTGTAGAATTAACAAAGCGGCGTACAACACGAAGGTTAACGTCGGCTTCGAGAAGCGCCATTTTAATTTCTTCTACTGCATCCTCAATATTTTTTTCGGTAATTGTAGATTTACCGCTGATTTTCTGAAAGATTCCACTAAATGTGCTGGTGATTTTTTCAAGCATATTTTTACTCCGTGCTTTACGTCATCCCGAACTCGTTTCGGGATCTGTTCTTGTTGAGATTCCGAAACAAGTTCGGAATGACGCGCTTTTTACAAATTCAACAATTCCTTAACCATCTGCTCTACTGTGCTTTCTTTATTCAAAACTCTGTACAAGGCGTTACACAAAGGAAGCTTGAGGTCTTTTTTCTGGGCAATTTCGTGAACGTATTTACAGGCAATTGCACCTTCAGGCAGGTAGCCGATTTTTCCTACGTTTGCAATAAGGTCGTCAATATCCTTAAAGCGTGTGAGCATATCTGTTTTTACAATATCCTGTCCAAAGCGGCGGTTACGTCCGTATTTTGATTTACAGGTTACGTCAAGGTCACCTACTCCACTTACAGAAGTAAAGGTCTCGGCATGAGTTGCGCCCATTGCAAAACCGAGTGTTTGGATTTCATTCAGGCCTGCAGCAAGAAGAAGCGACTCTGTGTTGTCGCCAACGATATCGCTTGTTTCTGAAATTGCATCCATTGCGCCATAAACTGCGGCAACTACGTTTTTGGCAGCGGCACAAATCTGAGTACCAATAATATCAAAGCTTGAAAAAACCATAAGACCAGGAACTTTTAAAAGCTCGCGGACACGGATAGAATTTTTTGGATTTAAAGAAGCTGCAACAAGACCAGTGATTTTTCCCATTGCAACTTCTTCGGCATGACTTGGACCTGCAACATAAACAGTGCAGTCCTTATAAACTTCCGGGAGAGCCGATTCTATTGTTTCAAGAATAAGCTTTGGACCGGTTGGAGAAGGAACAAAACCCTTGGTAAGAGCGGCAATTACTGTAGAACCATCAACAATGTTTGGAACTGTATTTATTTTTTCGAGCGTGCTTGCCAGAAAGATAGAAGGTGAAGCAACAAAAATAAATTCCTTACCAAAGGCTACCTGCCATATATCATTTGAACAGGTAATTGAAGGGTCAAGCTTAAAGCCGGGAAGAAAGCGTTTGTTTTCATGCTCATTATTTATTGAAGCAACAACATCATCTTCAAGAGCCCAGATTTCTACCTTGTGACCACCACGAGCCAGCGCCTGAGCAATACCAGTTCCCCAGGCACCACCACCGATTATTCCTACTGTCTTTTCTGACATAATTTATTCCTTAGCATACAAGTCGCGCCAGCACAGCTGTCGCTCTGAGACGTTCTAATACCAGCCGTCCTCGCAGTCTTTCCAGTCAAATACTTCTTCGTCTTTGAACCAGAGTGCAATTTCGCGTGCTGCACTTTCGTCGCTGTCAGAAGCGTGAATGATATTGCGTTCTGTATGAATACAGTAGTCTCCGCGGATAGTTCCAGGAGCAGCTTCGCTAGGCTTTGTAGAGCCAACAAATTTTCTGATTAAGGCAACACAATCATCTGCCTGCCATACCATTGCAATAACCGGACCCGAAGTAATGTAATCTACCAAGCCTTCATAAAACGGCTTACCTTCGTGTTCTGCATAATGTTTGCTAGCCAGGTCCTGAGAAACATGAACCATTTTCATTGCAACAAGTTTAAAACCTTTTTTCTCGAGGCGTTCAATAACCTCACCTACCAGACGACGATTTACTACGCCCGGTTTTAACATAACAAAACATCTACTCATAGTCTTATTATTATAGTGGAGATGAGGGATTGTTTCAAGCAATGACACAAGACATCGTCATTGCGAGACCGAAGGTCGAAAGATTTAATAGTTTTCAAAAATCTGACTCATACCGGTTGTTCCATCGGCGTAATGAACTATTACACAGTAACAGCAACGAGCATAAGGAGCATTAAAATTATAAACAACGTGATCTTTTCCTGAAGGTATTGAAACCTCTTCTTGTTGCCAGATACTATCAGCAAGTAACTCCCATTGGTCGGTATTCCAATTTTTGCACACATCATATGATTTCAAAGTATAACATACACGTGCAAAAACAACTTTATCGCTATAGATTACAACAGAATTTTTTGACGAACCATTTGCCAGAATAAAGTTTTCTGTTCCATCACCAGTATAACTTTTGGTATAAAGAATTGTATCATCATCAGATTTGCTATTGGATTTAAAACAAACTCTAATAAAGTTTTCTGATGGTATATAAACAGTGCTTCCACTCTTTAACGTATAACTCGTTCCTGATTCCGATTTATCTATATCATCTTTAGTAATTTCTTTTAATGTTTCCCATCTGTTAGAAGTATTATTAAATTTGTATAAATTTAGAGAATTATTATCGCTATTCTCATATATTTCCTTTAAATAGTCATTTTTAAAAGTAATCTTATTTGATATTCCTGGATTATACACACTTATACAACACTTATGGCTTATACGTAAATAACTAGTATAATAAGTTAAAGTTCCCGTGGTTACATTACCTTTTTTATCTTTTACTTCGTAAGTAAAGATATTTATACCATAATTCAATTGACTTAAAGGGAACGCATACTGAACAGTACCCTCGTCAGTCATATCCTTTGGAGTTACCGCATTATTCAACCATATTTTTCCAGATTCAGGACCAGACCCTTTGTCATAAAAACTAAGTACAACTTTTCTATCATCTGTAAGTTTTTTTACATACAATTGATCCGGGTTTATGTTATCCAAATCATATTGTTGTTGCTCTGTTAAAGAAATGCTCATTTGTTTTTCATTTGAGACCAACAATCCCTTTTTTCCTGTGATTCTCAAAACTGGGGAACGGAAAGTTCCATTAGAATAATAAAAATATGTGTTCTTAATAGGAATTATAACTTTTACATTATTTCCACTTTCATCAACATCAAAATCGTTTTTAGTTATTGTAATAACAGCTGCGGAAGTACCAACAGAAGGATCAGTACTTGTATAATACCAAGGTTGTATTGATAAAGAATCATACTCTGTCCAAAGATTATTTGGAAAATTAAGAATTACATTATAGTAACCGCTTGTTTCAGAAAACTGTATATCACATAATGAACATTCAGGCTCACCTGGTCTGGTCTGCTCCGTCTGGTTATTATAAAACGGGCCATACAAATCTCCAAACAACACATTTCCGAAATGTTTGTTTTCATATGAAAAATCATCGTTTTTATATAATTTACTGTTTGTATCATCACTTGTATACGTGTCTGTTAATGGGTCATATGTATAATCTTTATCTGTTACATATGGACTATCTATACTGACTATATTTCCAAAATATAACTTACCTGAAGTCAAATTATTTAATTCAATAGTATTTACATTAGTATTTTCACCTGATGCTCTAAATAAATCATAAGACTTATCATCAGACGATTCTCCTTCGTATAGTATTATACCACCTTGTTTCATTGCACCAGAAACAATTGCCGTAATCTGATTTGTGGAAATTTCCTGCAAAGTTAAAGCCGTAGGAAAGCTAAAATTTGCTCTTCCAATTATTATTCCGTTGTATTTTGCTCTTACAGTAAAAGAAACATCAGAAACTTTGTCTACATCAAGTACAACAGACCGTTCTTTTCCTGGCTGTGTAAATTTAGTAAAAGGTTCAGTTTTCAAGACACCATTTTTATCTATATACTCACAAAAGTAATCAACCTGTTCTCCTGTAATATATTCGCCATTTGCAGCGTTTTCGCCAATATAATATCTTACTGGTTTATAGTCATCCATTATTCTTATTGTTTTGATATCAGAATAATAATGATTAAAATCATACCGGTCTGTATGCTCTTTTGACTTTGTAAAAGGAATATTATAAACAGAAAAAGTTGAATCGTAAGTACTTACATACTTATTTTTTTCTTTATCATATTTTGAAATACAAGTATCAAGAAATCCGTATTCTGCATAAGTGACACAAACTGTTTCCTGTTTAGAAGTATTACCACAAGCATCTTTTACAGTAACGCCTATTTCAAAAAATCCTCCTCTTGGCGATGGTAAAGACGCCTCCTGCATATCATATTTTATTATAAAAGATGTATACCCGTCTCCATTATTTTCAAATGTAATACAGTTTGATTCTGCATCATAAACACGTGTGCGAACTATAACATTCGCCCATATATCGCCAGCCATGTTACGTTCGGCTTTTTCACTTACTTCAACACTTCTTACACCAGAATCGTTATCATAGTATTTTCCATAAATATAAAATGTTGAAGAAACAAGGTTGCCTTTTCTATACTTTCCATTAAGAGCATTATAAGGACCTGATGTTAATCTGTATTCGCTTGCCAGACCTGGTGCATCAGAAAAAGTTATTTCTTCACGGGTAACATAAAAACTATCACCTGATTTTTCAGGGGGCACTTCTTCTGTTTCGGTGTTATAACGAACAACAAAAGAAGAATTTGAATCCTGTTTAAGAAATAACTGAATATTCTGATTGCTTATAATAATATCTGGGGAAAATGAAATATTTATATCAATAAAGCGTAACTTTTCCTGTCCGTCTGTTTCTCCATTATCTTCTTCGCCATTCATATAAGCTTTTATCATTGTGGCTTTAGGAGAAAATGTTAAAATTGTTTTTTCTGAATTAAATTCTGGTTGATAAAAATACGGTGTCATATCTTTTTCTTTTCCAGACTCATCCGTATATTTAAACGAAATATTTGAATAATTAAAAAGACTATCATCTTGGGAGACACTTTCGTCTTCTACAGGCATATTAAAATATACTAAAATTGGAGTATTTAAATACTGTGATTCTTTTGTTTTGGGCGTATAATTTGTAATACAAGGCAACACCACACACTTAGGCCTTATCAAAATATCATCTGCATATTTCAAAAGCTTTACAGTGTATTTATAAATGCCTTTGGACTGGTCGCTGGCTTTTTCATTGAAGGTGATTTCGACATAGTCGGCGCGGCTTTGGGTTTCGTCGGTTGTGGAGACGGCTTCGAGTGTGTCGAAAAAATAGTCTTCCTGATTTAGTGTAAACTGAAGGTCTACTGTGTAGCCTACCCTGCATTCCATCTGGCCTTCGGAAAGGAAGGAACCTGTTGCAGGATCTGCTTTAATATATAAAGAACATCTCTTTGCGTTTGCAAATGCAATTGCGTCGTCAAGCTGTTTTTTGGTTTCGGCACCCTTTAAGAAATTTTCACAGGAGGCAAAGACTATACAAAGAAACGCCCCCCCCCAGTATAGTAATCAAGAGATGCTGAAACAAGTTCAGCATGACACTGTGTTTTGCCGGCAAGACAGGTTGCTTTTTCATTTTTTACTCCAGGGAAAGTAGATAGATAATTATAGCATGGAATTTAAGAAATTGTCATTATTTTTTAAGTTATAAGTCGTAGATTGCCGCGCTTCGCTCGCAATGACGTGGTTACAGTGCGTTTTCTACGGCAGTAATGATTGAATCCGGCGTAGATGCTCCGGCGGTTATACCGATTGTTTTTAGCTTGAAAAATTCTGCCGGGATATCGTCGGCTGACTGGATATGTGCGGCGTGCTTACAGTTTTCTGCGGCTGTTTGATAGAGGCGTTTTGTGTTGGCCGAGGTTTTTCCGCCTATTACAAGGACACCTTCTACCTGTTTGCACAACTCGAGTAATGCCTGCTGTCGTTCGTTTGTGGCTGGGCAGATTGTGTTCATTACTGCAAGGTTATGGAATTTTGACCGGAAAATAGCTTCTATCTTTTCAAATTCCTTTGGGCTGTAGGTTGTCTGGCTCATCAGAATTACGTTTATTTTGTCGCTGTCGGGGATGTTTACGGTGCGGGCTTCTTGTTCGTTCTGGATCTGGATAAAATTGCGGCCGGCAAAGCCTGCTATGCCTATCATTTCGCCGTGGTTTTTGTCGCCGCTGATAATTACGTAATCGTTCTGGTTTGTGTAGCGTTCTACCATTTTCTGGCTGGCTTTTACGCGCGGGCAGGTAGCGTCTATGATATTACAGTGTTTTGCTTCGAGAGCGTCTGTTACTTTTGGAGAAACTCCGTGTGCGCGGATTATTACAGTGGCTCCATCAGGAATTGTCTGCAGATCTGCTTCTTCTACCGTACAAAGTCCCCTGCTCTGTAAATCGGCCAGAGCACTTTCGTTATGGATAAGAGGGCCGAGAGAATAGACAGTTTTGTTGTTTGCGGCCAGTGCCTGTTCGGCAAGTTCAACAGCGCGGCGAACACCAAAACAGAAACCTAGTACTTTTGCACGGATTATTTTCATAGGCAAAAAAAATGGATTGCTTCGTCGCTTCGCTCCTCGCAATGACGAAGGTTGTCATTGCGAGCCCGAAGGGCGTGGCAATCCACGTATAAAATATTACTCGTCAGCCTTAACTGCTTTTAATGAATGGTGTACACCAAACTCTGGTCTCCAGTTCTTGCGGCATGCAGAAATGAATGCGCTTGAAATGAAGATAGAAGAATAAGCACCACTTATCAAACCTACGATAAGTGCGAGTGAGAAGTCCTTGATGCTTCCGGTTGTGAATACGAACAGAGCTACTACTGCGAACAATGTTGTAACTGTTGTAAGTATAGAACGAACCAAAGTATCGCTCAAAGACTTGTTCAAAATCTCGTTAAAGCTCTTTGCTTCTGTCATGAACTTGAGGTTGTAACGGATACGGTCAAGAATAACGACTGTAGCGTTGATTGAGTAACCGATGATTGTAAGAACAGCAGCAAGTACAGTTGTAGAGAATTCCATCTGTGTCCAGATGATGAATGTCATCATGATAAGTGTATCGTGCATCAAGGCAATTACCGAACCAAGAGCAAAGTCCCAGTGGAAGCGGATTGCAGCATAAAGCCAGATGAGTGTTACAGTAAGCACGAACATGATGATTGACTTAAGGGCAATTGAGTGAGAGAAAGAAGAACCGATAAAGTCTGTCTTTACGATTGCTACTTTTTCCTTGCCGAACTTGTTGTAAAGATTGTCGTTAATCTTTGCTGTAACGTCACCAGATTCTTCTCCGTCAACACCGGCACGAATCTGATAGCTTGCATCTGCACCATTACCAAGCTGTTTGATAGAAATTCCTTCAAGAGAAGCAAGTGCATCGCGAACATCATCAGTTGTAATTTCTGATGTTCCGGCTGGATAAATGTAAAGAGTTGTTGTTGTAAGCTGGTTTGTAGCGGCAGAGTTTAAGAAAAGCTTTGTTGTAGGGAATGAGCCGTTCTTTACAACCATGTTTACGCCGTCAATCTTGTTCAATTCTGTTGCAAGAGCAGAAACTGTTGTAACTTCGTTAAAGTTGATGGAACGAGTTTCGTTTGTTGTACCAACACCACTAAGAATTACATCAAGCTGACCGGCGCTCAAGTCAAGAGAAACCTTTGCAGCACCACTGTAAGTTACTTCTGCAACCGGTGGAGCAACACGAACTTCTTCAATAAGACCAGGCTTAAAGTCAATACCAAGATTAACTCCGCGTGTAAACATTCCAACAAGACCAAAAATAATAATTGCAATGCTCAGAATTGTACAAGGGATAAAGCCCTTACTAAAGTTAAGTGTCTTTTTCATTATTTAATCCCCCAAGCAATGCTAACCTTCTTTGCGTGAAGAACATCTGTATCAAAGTCGAAAATCAAGCGTGATACGAACAGAGCTGTAAATACAGATGAAACAACACCTATTGCAAGAGAAACTGCGAATCCCTGGATTGCACCAGTTCCAAGCCATGAAAGGAAGATAGCGGCAATGAATGTTGTAATGTTAGAGTCCATAATTGCCCAGAATGCGTTATCAAAACCCATGCTGATTGCAGCCGGACGACTCTTACCTGCTCTGAGCTCTTCCTTGATACGCTCAAATACAAGAACGTTAGCATCTACTGCCATACCGATTGTAAGAATCATACCGGCAATAGAAGAAAGTGTAAGTGTAAGGTTGAAAGCAGAAAGGATAGAGAACATTATAAAGAGGTTCAAAACCTGAGCAACTACTGCGTTCAAACCGGATTTTTTATAGAAGATAAACATGAAGATGAGAATCAAGCTAAGACCAAGAATGATAGCCCAGATTCCCTGATGGATTGCTTCATCACCAAGAGAAGCACCAATTACCTGCTGGCTTTCTACAGAAAGTGGAACGTTGAGCCAGGCTGTCTGCAATACCTTTTTGATATTGTTTGCTTCATCCTGACTAAAGGCACCTGTAAGAGAAACGCTTCCGCCGGTAATTGCATCCTGAATGCGGGCATTTGACTTAACCTTGTTGTCGCTTACGATTGCAAGATAGTCGCCTACATGTGCAGAAGTAAATTCACCAAAGATTGTTGTTCCTTCGCCGTCAAGATTGAATGCTACCTGTGGCTGACCTGTGTACTGGTCTGAACGAACCTCGGCAGACTGAACGTGCTTACCGTCAAGGGCAATTTCCTTTTTAACAACGAGCCAGTCATAGCGCTCATCAAGGCCATAAGAATCCTTTTTATAAACACCGAATACTTCGCAGTCATCAGGGATGATTGAAGGATCCATCAGTTCGCCGGCAGCATTAAAGGTAGAAGCAGGATGCTGTGTATAATATGCCTTGAAAGCGTCTGTGGCATCCATATCTGCAAGACGGAAATTAAGGATACCCTTACCCATGATCAAGGTATTGATTGCATCAGCCTGAGCGGCACCAGGAATTTCGATATAAATGCGGTCATCACCCTGCTGTCTGATAACAGGAGAAGTAAGACCGAACTTGTCGATACGGCTTGTAAGGTTTTCGATGGCATTTGCCATTGCTTCCTTTTTGAATTCTGCAGCATTGTCAGCAGAAACTGAATCACCCTGTGCTTCAAGAACTGCATCCAGGTCTGCCTTAACGATTACGTTCATACCACCTGAAAGGTCAAGACCAAGCTTTACAGAATTGTCGTAATATTTTTTTGCCTTTAAGATTTCGTCACGATACTTAGCCTGAATCTCATTCATAAAATCAAGCTCGGTGTCGTAAGCTTTAAGAACATCGGCAACGGTCATTGTTTCCGGTGCCTTCTGGCCGTAAGATTTATACTGCTTGGCAGCGGCCTTATTAAGCCATGCAAAATCACCATCCAGAACTGCTGCTGGATCTTTTGCCATGTCTTTGATTGTACGTACATCTTCTGCTGCCTGACTTTCGGCATAGTTCTTGATGTTTTCCGTAGAGCCCAGAGCAAGCTGCTGAACTTCCTTAGGAGTTCGTGCATACCAGCTGATTGAAGGCCAGAGGAAAACAAAACAAAGAGCAAGAACCGCAAGAAGAATAACAAAGCGTGTTCGTTTGTTCATTTTTATTTTACCCCGAATTATTTATTTAGTTTCTTCCGAAGCAGCTTCTACCTTCTGTGGTTCAGCATCTTCGGTTTTCTTTTTTCCGAATGAAAATTTGTTTGCTTTTTTAGCAGCAGCTTCCTGTTCGAGCTTAGCCTTTTCTGCATCTGAAAGCTCTACAGTAGAAATAGCTGTACGGTTGAATTCGATTTTGCAGTCATCGTCAACCTTTACAATTACAGTGTTTTCCTTTACAGAAGAAATTACACCGTGAATACCACCGATTGTAATAATCTTATCGCCTTTTTTAAGTGCAGCAAGCATGCGTTCTGTCTGCTTCTGCTTCTTATTCTGTGGACGAATAAGGAAAAAATAAAAGATTACAATGATAAGCAATAAAGGAATAAAGGAACCTGCCAAACTGGCTGGACCTGCAGCCTGCTGTGCGCCTGCTGTCAAAAATGGAATGAAAGACATATATTTCCGTCCTGTTTTAAATATTTTTTTTTGATAATAATATCAATTTTACTAGAATATCATTTATAAAGGGGTGTGTCTAGTGATAAATTGTGGATTGCCACGCACTTCGTGCTCGCAATGACGAGGAGCGTAGCGACGTGGCAATCCAGCTATTGCACTAGCTGTGTAAGTGCTTCGTTAAGGCGTTTGTAAGAAGAGTCGTTTGGATTTATTGCTACAACCTGCTTAAGGTAGTACTGTGCCTTGCGGTAGTCTTTTTTGTCAAAGTATATTTCGTACAGGCGGAAAAGTGCATCGCTGTTACGCGGGTTGGCAATGAGGCTTGAGCGCAGATCTGCCAGGGCTGTGTCTTCGCTGCGTTCCAGAAAGCTTTTTCTATAATAAAGATAGCTTTTCATTTTGGAAGAAGCAGACGGCAGCATGGAATCTATGAGCTTGAGCGATTCATCGCGCGAAAGCACCTGTGTACAGGCAAGGATGTAGGTTTGTGTAATAACCTCGCTGGAAGGATTTGAATTATAAGCCCTCTGTGCCAGCTCCATTGCCTCGCTGTTCTTTTTGAGCTTAAGGCATACAGTAACATGCTTGAGTATTACGTTTTCATTTTCGCCCTGAGTCTTTATAAGGCTGCTGCTTATCTGGTAAGCCTCCTGCCAGTTTTCACGCTGAATTAAGCCGTCAAGGGCATAGATGAGTGCATCCTTATTATTTGGACTTTTTTCAAGGACAATTGCGGCAAGCTCGTCGGCATACTTACCTGCTACAGGCCCGTCGGTTGCAGAAGAGATTTTTGCTGCAATAAGAATTGCGTCTACGTTATCCGGGTACAGCTGCATGGCCTTTTCGATTGTTTCAGTTGCGGCAGCAGTATTTTTACTCCAGTCCAGCTGAACGCGTGACCTTAAAATAAGATAATCAATGTTTGTATCATTCTGGCGTGCATACATATCAAGCAGCGATACCGCATGAATATAATCATTCTTTTCTATAAATATCTTTGCGCGGAACAATACAAATTCCAGATCATTCGGAGTCTGCTGAAGTACACGGGCAACATATTCTTCGGCAGCAGTGTAATCACCCTTTTCAAAGGCAATGTAAGCATTCTGCTTGAGCACTGCAAGGCTGCTTGTTCCGTCCGAACCAAGCTCCTTCATAATTGATTCTGCAAGTGCCGTATTTCCGTTTTTGCTCAAAACCTTTGCATATTCAAGCACGATTTCCATTGCATGAGAAGCCGCATAGGCCTTTTTAAGACAAGGCTCGGCCATTTCGTACTTGCCGTTTTTTTCGTAGTAAAGCCCCGCAAGATAATTTGCAGCAACAGAATCGGGATTCATCTTAAGTGAAGCTTCGAGCCCCTGCCCGCACTGAAGCTGAACATTGGCGGTTATATTCGGTGTAAGATAAACAAGGGTCGGTAAAAAGGTAGAAAGAAAATCCTTGTTGCCGGTGCTTGTGTCGTATATACCCTTCTTAACTGAATTGAGTGCGGCTGTATAAGGAGTGTCTTCTGTAGTTTCATAGACATTCCAGGTAATTTTCTGCGAAGACCACAAAATGGACATGAGCTGGGTTGCTACATAAATCAAAACCTTTTCGCTTTCTATATACTCTGCTTCATTTTTGCGCAAGGCTGTCATGGCGGCACTCAGCGACTGTGGAGAACCAAGCTCTACATTTTGTACAATCTGTTCATCAATCTTGGAAAAATAAGATTTGGGCTTTACTGCCTGCGGAAGCTTTATTGAATCAAGCTCTTCTTCCTGGGTTTGTGTGTCGTCCTGTGCAAGACTTGAGTCGGCAGGTACAAATTCTGCAGAAACATGGTCTGCTTCCCCGGTATTGTTTGAAGCGCAGGAAACAAAAAAACAGGACATAAATAAAGCAGCTGCTGCAAGCATGCAGATTATAGAAGAGAAAGAACTGCTTTTTTTAAAACTCCTGACTTTAAGCAACTGCGCCCACCACAAGCAATATCAGGCATCTGAATCAGACAAAATATCTGCCGAAACATCATCTGCCTCTATACCTTCATTTTCGTCTTCTTTTACCATAAGGTTTGCATGTTTTTTCTGAAGAAGGAAAAATCCGATTATAAAAATACCGGCCATTATTAAAAACAACGGTCCGCCTACAATGGCAACAGTCTGGAACGGAATTTTGATGATTCTAAAGGAAAAAAGTGCGAACCAGCAGCCAAGCAGAAACAAGGTAAGGGCTGCAATAAAATATCCGAATAAAACCCTCTTATATTTGACGAGTCCGGCAACACATAAAAATATTCCCGAAGCAGCTCCAATTAAAGGCCAGTACTGATAAAAGGTGTATGGAAAAAGCTGTATTCCTATAAAGAAAAACAGGAGTCCCCAGAAAAACATCTGAAAGCCAATGAATATCTGATGTATTTTTTTTGAGTTTTTCATGGAAAGAACAATAACGACAATGCCAAACAAAGAAACAATCAGAGGAAGAGTATGAAAATAAAAATTGTTTACCTTTTCATAAAACAGAAAATAAACAGCCGTAACAATAATAAAAAGAGCTGCTCCAAGGTAGGACATAAAATCTGTAACAAAAAAACGTGGCTTCTTCATATATTATATTCTATCTGCAAAATTTAATCTTTACAATAATAAATCACTATGTTAGATTAAAAAATATGAAATTTCAAAAAACAAAGATGATATTCCTGCTGCTGTGCGGAGTTTTTGCGGCTCATATTATGGTTTCGTGCAAAAATGAAACCTATTCTTCTACCTTTACACCGGAAGAAACGCAGAAACAGCTTAACTACCTCCTGGAAACCCAGGAATTAGATTCCAAACAGCGCTATGCCATAATAAATCAGATTGCAAACACAAAGCTTGCAGAACAAGACTATCAGGGAGCTATCCTGCTTTTGACAGAATGGGTAGAAAAGAACCCTGATGATATGTACAACTCCTACTGGCTGCTCATGACCGCCCATGCCTATCTTTCGCTTGGTGCAGAACCGGTAGCCGAATACTATTTTGACCGCATACTTGCCAAATGCCCCGATCTGCTTGTAAAGGGAAATTCCATCCACTTTATGTGTCTGCAGAACCTCATTCAGATCAGTAAGACACCAAGCCACCGAATCAAGTATTTTAACGAGCTCATAAACCGCTTTCCTCAGGATATTAATACTACAGAGCTTTATCTGCGACTTGCACTTGAATACGAAAATGATAATCAGTGGGACCAGGCACTCAAGGCCTGTGAGCTTTTTGTTCAGCAGGCAGATGCAACTACAATTCAGATTCCGGGTGAACCGGATGCCTATAAAAACGCCCGCCACCTTGTAGACTTTAACAACTCCTCTAAGGACTGGACCTTTGAAACCCTGCAGGAGCTGGAGGCAGCTGTAAAAAAGGCTATAAACAACAGGGACTGGCGTGCACTGGACCGCTACAAGGCCAAGGTAAACTTTTTTACCATGTCGTGGAGGCAGGACGAAACTGCAACCAATGCACAGGAAGAGTTTAGTATGGGAGACTGGATGATCCGTAAGGCCCACTACTCCGAAACCCTTGATGAATCCTCTAACGCAAACGAAGCTTACTTAAAGACCTGGGGCTGGAACACCTATGTTTCTACCTGGTACCTTTACTTTAGAAAAATAAACTTTCCACTGGACCCGGACATCAACGGAAACTGGGAATGGGCCGGTATTTACCTTGGAAACAAACTCTAATGAGAAAAAAACTTCCTGCACTTTTGATAGTCTTCTCGCTTTTGACCGGTACATTCTTGTATGCACAGCAAGACTCTGACCAGACGGAAAACACCGGGACTCAGGAGTTTATAGATAATTCTGATGAAATAATTATGGACAGCATAACAGAGGAGCTGCCCGAATATGTTGAAGAAGATTTATTGCCGCTTGAAGAGACCTCCGAACCGGAGGAAGCCGGCGAACAGGAGCAGGTGGCTGAAGAAGACACTCCCGCTGAAGAAGAAAATACCGTACCCAAAAAAGAGCTTACCCTGCCCATGCCAGAGGAAAATGCACAGATAGACCGCTTTATTAAGCAGTATCTTGACCCAAAATGGACTCAGGTTTTGTATAATGCCCTGGAGGGTGCAATAGATTACCGCCTTTATATAAGAAAGGCCCTTGCAGATGCCGGATTACCGCCGGAGCTTGAATATCTTCCTATTGTAGAATCAAACTATAAAACAAATGCCAAATCAAAATCGGGGGCACTGGGACTATGGCAGTTTATGGCAAACAGTGTATGGCCTTTTTTAACGCTCAACGATTATGTGGACGAACGCCTTGACCCCTGGAAGGAAACAGACGCAGCGCTTAAAAAGCTTACCGAAAACTATAATACCTTTGGAGACTGGCTCATTGCCATTGCAGCCTATAACTGCGGAGCCGGAGCAATGACCCGTGCAATTGCAAAGCTTTCCAAGGATGACACAAAGGACTTCTGGACTCTCTGCCAGAAAAATCTTATTCCTGCACAAACACAGGCTTATGTTCCAAAGCTGCTTGCCATAGCAGACTTATGCATAAACTGTGAGCATTATGGCATTGACCTTCCCCTGCACGAAGAAGAATATGAGGTTTTATACAACGAAAAAAATGCGGTTTTTGACTACATCACCGTAGATAAGGCCTATTCCCTTGCAACGCTTGCACAAACAATGCGCATAGACACACAGGAATTAAAGCGCCTGAACCCGTCCTTTGTGCTTGGCTTTACACATCCTTCTACAAAATCTCAGATAAGACTTCCGGCCGGCATGCAGGAAATTGCACAGAGCGCTCTGGAAAACATGGAGCCTATTGATTTTCCTATAAAATATACTGTAGTTGCGGGAGATTCCCTGTGGTCAATAAGCCGAAGATACGGCTGCACTGTAAGTCAGATCTGCGAGCTCAACGGTATAAAGGAAAACGCCATCCTAAAAATAGGAAAAATTCTTTATATTCCTTCAAAATAGTCCGATAAAGAACTAATGAAAAAGAATTTGTTTAAATCTGCTGTAATAAGTCTCATTATTTTGTCCGGTGCAGTTGTTTATGCACAGGGAACAAGTCTTGAATCTACCAGCGAAATAAACTGGGTTACCAGGGCTTTTACTTCAAACCTTACTCTGGACACAAAAAAAGCCGGACTCGAAATGCCTTCCGGCAAAAAGAAGGCTTCTTCTATTATAAAGTCTAAAATGCCGCAGCTTATTCAGCCGCCTCTGCTTTCTTTATATGCAGATTCTTCCAGCACTCTTGAAGATCTTGTAATCAACGAAAACATTACCCTTGATGATGTATATCAGTTTATTCTTAACGGTTATAAAACCCCTGATGTATTTACTCCTGATGCCAGCAAGCTTTACTGCACAAACACTCTTAATGTAGACAACCTGGGTCAGAAGCTTGTACGCCACAACTACGGCTACACACCGGAAGAACCGATTGATATGATTCCTTCCCGTGCCTATTCCGGTATTATTATTGATGCACGCGGAAAGCTCCCTGTTCACGGAGAATTTGTAAAGGGCGACACAAATGCCTGCTTCTTCCCTACTATCTGGGACGAAAACATGAACATAATTTATGAAAAAAATGAGGTTTCTCCGGACATTGTACGTCAGAACGGTCTTGTTACCTATGATTATTCAAATAATCCTGAACGCTACGAATGGAGAGTCGGAAAAGACCCTCTTTATATAAAGGCAACCGAGGTTTTTGGTATAAACCGCACAGACCCTGTAATTAAACGCAGCGATGCACTCAAGATTCTTACTGTTCCGGAAAACGTAAAGCTTTTGAACGAAGGCAAGGTTGTTATTCTTTTGGATCAGGACCAGCTTATTTACAATATTGCAACTGCCGAAAAGGACCGCACCTACTATGCTAAGTACGAGGCCGTTAAGCAGTACTTCTACGAAAACGCAATCCCTGATGTTACTGTTACCGACAGCCTTGAAGGTATTCTTTTTGCAATTAATCTTAACTTCTATCCTGATTCTCCGGTTCTTTTGCCTGGAGAAGAAGAACGCGTAAAGCAGATTGCAGAGCAGCTCAAAAAGCTTCTGGTTGATGACGGCTACACAATTTTGGTAGAAGGTCATACTGCCGATGTAGGAAAGCCTGTAGGTCAGCTGAACCTTTCTATAGAGCGAACAAAGACTGTAATGGATGCACTTATTGCCGAAGGTCTTGATAAATCAATCTTTACCTATAAGGCTTACGGCGGAACAATGCCTATTGCTTCCAACGATACAGAAGAAGGCCGTGCACAGAACAGGCGTGTTTATATTACCGCCCGTCCACGTGCTACTTATATTCAGCGGGACTGGTAAATTTTTCCATTAACCCTTTGATTGAATAACCATATTTAAGAGAAGGGAACATTACAAAGTCCGGCTTAAAGGCAATTGCATAAGGCTGAAGCAGCTTACTCTTCATTTCCTGACATTCATCCTCGATTTTTGACTTAATCTTTTTGTAATTATCAATTGTAAGTCCAGGACTTATTACCGCAAATTTGTCACCATTAAGGCGCGCAATAATATCGTTTGAACGGAAATGATTCTTTAATATGCCTGCAAAGGTTTTAATTGCAAGGTCACCGGCTGCATGGCCAAATTCATCATTTATCTTATTAAGATTTTTAAGGTCAAAATAAAGGATAAGGCCACCCTGCCCCATTGCTTCCGAATACTTGAGCGCAGTATCTCCAAGCTCCATAAAGCCCTTATGATTTTTAAGGCCTGTAAGGTAGTCTATATGCGTAACCTCGTTTATTATATTGTAGCCTTCAGTTACGGCAACCTTGGTTTTTATGTGCATTGAATATTCAAAGCTTTCATCTATCTGAATAGAAACAGCCTTTGCAATAAGGTCGTAAACGCTGGTATCAAAATTGCCGCGTTTTAAAAGTATGTAGCCATACTGAATTGCATTTCTGAAAAGTGAAATTGCAACAAAGCCTTCTCCTGTAAAATCTAAGCAGCCTTCCGGTAAAATTTCTTCATTCGGATTAAATTCCAGCGGCAGATGCAGCTTAGAAGACTTTTCCTTTAGAGCATAGTCATAGCAGGAAACAAGCCGTGCCTTTTCTGGCAGGTTAAAATATTCAAAAGGCTTTTTAAATTCTGCAGGCTGATCATAAAGCACTACAGCAGCTGCCTGAATTCCAAAAGCGCTGATCTGATTTGTAATACGTGAACCAACCTTTTCCAATACAAGGTCATCCTGAATATAGGCATCCATCTGAGCCGCCTGGAAAACCTGCTGTCTCTTATTAAACCATTCTGTTACGGTAAAGCGGTTATTTGCGCCTTCGGTCTGTGCAAGGTCAAACGAAATACAATCCTGCGGATCAAACTGCTTTTTGCTGTTTTTATTTTTTGCGGTAGATTCCCTGAGGATTGCCTTTGCTTCTATTAACTGAACCTCTGGAACCTCCTCGCAGTTTATCTGATTAATAAGTGTTCTTGCAGCCGCATAGCCCTGATAGTAAACCTGCTGGTTTATTGTAGTAAGGCTTGGCGTACAAAACGAAGCTCTCTGCATGTCATCAAAACCGGTAATTACAATATCCTCCGGCACACGAAGATTTGCACGCTGTGCACAAAAGTCCATACAGGCAAAGGCAAGGTCATCGTTCATTGCAATGATGGCATCAAAATTAAAACGGTTTTTCTTTTTTGAATAGTAGTCGTTCAAAATACCATAGGCGGAAGCATAATGAAAATTACTCTTCCACAAAACTATGTTCGACGATGATATATTATTTTTTTTAAGGGCTTCCTTGATTATATCTGTCCTCTGATTCATTTCTTTGGAATCGCTTTCGACACTCATAATGCCGAACTTTTTGCAGCCCTGCTCCTTAACAAGATAAGCAACCATTGCTTCAAGGGATTTTTTGGCATCACAGACTATGGAAGGAATTCCGGGTATTTCGTTTGCAAGGCTTACAATTTTAAGCGGCTTATAGGAACGAAGATAAGAGGTATAAGCTGACTTGGACATACCGTGCAGCTGTGTCCCGGAGGATATGATCATTCCATCTACATTCTTTTCGTTTATCTGTGAAGAAATTGCCAGAAACTGGTAGTCATGACCCGATGCTGTTATATAGGGTTTGATTTTTCCAATCTGGTAAATGAGAAGCTCTACATTACGCTCCTTGCAGCAGGTTGTAATTCCACTGACAAGACACTCCGAATATTCAGAATTGAGATAGTCGGCAACAAATCCAATTCGTATTTTAGTACGTTTCATAATATATCTATTATAAGGTGTAAACGAGGATTTGTCTATTTTTAATCCTTAATAATCTGTAAAGACTTGCTCTGGTATTCCGGCAGAAACTTTTTCACTCCGCCGGACTCAAACTGAACTTCTATTACAAGCTCACCCTGGTTGTCATAGCATTTTGTAACAACACCATAGCCGTAGTCATCGTGATAAAGCTTTGTGCCCGGTGCCCATTTGGAAGAGCATCCTGATGAAGCTCTGGCAGTACGACCACCGTAAGCACCGTACCCGCCGTAACCGCCATAGCCTCCAAAGGCACCATAGCCCATAGGACGCGGCTTTTGTCCTATAACCTTAAAGGTTTCTTCCGATTCCTGAATGAATATGCTTGGTGTCATCATGCGCAGGCTTCCGTAAAGAATGCGGCTTGCTGTGCTTGTTATGTAAAGCTCATCCTTTGCGCGCGTTATGCCCACATAAAAAAGCCTTCGCTCTTCCTCAAGGTCTGCACCGGTTTTATCCTCGCGCGGAAACACGCCCTGCTCAAGCCCCGTAATGATTACCCGGTTATATTCAAGGCCCTTGGTATTATGCAGGGTTATGAGCGTTACACTGTCCCCGGAGCTTTCTTCGTTCTGAAGCTCTAAGGCTCGGTCAAGGTTTATTGCATCAAGAAAAGCGGTCAGGCCTTCTATACTGCATTCATAAGGCACCGCACTGTTTACAAGCTCCTGAAGGTTTGCAATGCGCTGGGTTCCTTCAATTTCGTCACTTGAGCGGTGATGCTCATCCAGTCCCGATTTTTTAATAACCGCTTCTATAAATTCCGAAAGCTGTTTAGATTTATCAAACAGGGCAAGCAGCTCATCATAAATTTTTAAGAAGGCCTCTGCCCCTTCTGCTGCTTTTTTAGAAAGCTCAGGCATACACTTACGGCAGGCCTCCAGAAGGCTTGAATAGCTTGCACTTCCATCAGGAGCCACAGTAAGCGCACTTTCCAAAAGCTTGTCCTGAGTTTTTTCCCCAATACCGCGGGTCGGTTTATTTACAATTCGTCTGAACGATATTTCATCCTTAGGGTTTGCACACAAGGCAAGATAAGCAAGCGTATCCTTAATTTCTTCGCGCTCGTAGAATTTGAGCGAGCCCACAACAACATAAGGAATATGACGATGCAGAAAATCCTTTTCAAAGCCAAGTGACTGCGCATTTGTTCTATAAAGTATTGCCCAGTCGCTGTATTTTCCGCCTGCAGCCACAGCCTTTTCTATGAGCTCGGAGCAAAAGCTAACCTCTGCATTCTGATCCGGCAGATAGGCAAGCACGGGCATTTTTCCTTCGCCCCTGTCTGCAATAAGAGTTTTTCCAAGTCTGTCCTTATTTTTCCCGACAACAAAGCTGGCAGCATCCAGGATTTTGGAAGTAGAACGGTAGTTGCGCTCCAGGCGTATAACCTGAGTTCCCGGAAACCTTTTGGAAAAGCTAAGGATATTCTGAACCTCGGCTCCACGGAATTTATAAATTGACTGGTCGTCATCACCTACTACGCAGACATAATTATTGTAGCCGTCTTGTACGCCCGAAATTTTCTGAAGCAGCTTGTACTGCGCAATGTTTGAGTCCTGGTACTCGTCCACCATTATTACGTTAAAGCGCGAATGAATTTCTGACGCAATGAGTGCAGAATTATTCATTACGGTTACCGGCATCATAATAAGGTCGCCAAAATCTACATTGCCTGTAGAGCGCAGTCGGTTTTCGTATTTTTCATAAATATCGTTCAGATCAAATTCGCTGGCAATAAGGCTAAGGTCATCCTTAGGTCCCAGGCAGTAATCCTTGGCAAGAGCAATCTGATGTGCAGCAAGGTGCGATTCCTTTTGCGAAAGAGATGGCACAGCCTTACGGATGAGAATTGCCATATCCTCGTCATCGTAAACCGTAAAGGACTGCTCTACTCCGGCATCCTCATAATACTTGCGCAAAAACCAGGAGCCAAAGGAGTGAAAGGTTCTTATCTGTGCTTTTTCGGCAAGAGCTTCCATGGCAACGGCACGCTCGCGCATTTCGTTTGCGGCTTTTTTTGTAAAGGTTACCGAAAGAATTGAATACGGATTAACGTTTTTCTGCCCTATGAGATATGCTATTTTTGTAGTGATTACGCGGGTTTTTCCGGAGCCCGCCCCTGCAAGTATGAGCAGCGGAGAGCCTTCGTGAACAACTGCTTCCCTTTGCTCGTCATTTAATACAGACAGAAACTGCTCAAGGTCATTTTCTGCCATGCTTTTTCCTTTTTTCCTTGTAAAGCATTACATCTGCTTCGGCCATGAGCTGCTTGAGCATGGAAGATTTTTCGAGTGTTGCATAACCCACACTAACCGAAAGCATATATGGGAGCTTATTTGCCTTTGACTGCTGCTTGCAGGCCTCGTCAATCTTTTTGCGGATTAAAGGAACGTGTTCAATTACCATACCCGGTGCAACAATACCAAACTCATCTCCGCTAAGACGACCCACAACATCGTTTAAGCGGAACACCTTTTTAAATATTTCTGCAAGCATTCTTATTGCGTTGTCGCCCGCATCGTGTCCGTAGGTATCGTTTATCTTTTTAAGATTGTCCATATCTGCGTAGAAGACAATTCCCGCATTTTCCATTTCCTGAATAATATCCAGGGTGCGCTGACCAAATTCATAAAAGCCGCGCCTGTTCAGAATGCCGGTAAGCTCGTCGGTCTTAGACTGCATTGTAAGATTGGCATTGTCTTCCTTTACTTCGGTGTACTTGTTGGTAAGCTGCTCTGCTTCCATGAGCTTGTTGGTATATTCAATGGCGGCAGAAATAGAAGTAATTATAATCTTAAGATAGATGCTGTAATCGGCAAACTTCTTTTTGTTTATGCGGCAGATAGAATAACCGTAAATTGTTTCTCCCGAAAAAACCGGATGAAGAATATACTGGCCGGGATTATTGTCCAGCGAAGCCTCCGAAAAGATGAGCTTGCTTGGATTAAACTTTTTCTGCGGATTGAATTCCTCTTTGTTGTGCACAATGTCGGTATACATGGCAAGCTCCATTTTTTCCGGAATTATGCAGTCGTCGTTGCTATCCATGTAAATTGGCATTGGAAAAAGATTGATTACCATGTCATCCATTGCACACAGATGAATAATATGCTTAAGGTTATAATAGAACTGTCGCAGGGTATTTGCACTTTTAAGAATATCAAGAAGGATGATGATATTATTTCTTTCGTCTATATCGTTCATGTACTGATTAAGACGCGAAATCTGTCCCTTATCCTCCTGCTCCAAAAGACCTTCGGCATTAATATAAACCTGGTCTCCCATTTCCAGAGAAATACAGCCGCAGGATTGACGGAATTTTGGCTGTAAATCTGAATACTGAATTCGTGGCAGCTCCTTACCGTTTATAACATCATAGGCAGTCTGAGCACAATTATAGCCCTGACCATAAATATTCTGATTTATTGTAGAAAGACGAGGATTAGAACAGTTGGCAACCATGGAATCGTCAAAGCCTACAACCTTAACATCCTTTGGAATGGAAAGGCCAAGCTCGTTCAAAACGCGGTAAGCACCAATGGCCATCATATCGTTGGCGCAGACAATGGCATCAAACTGAACATCTGACTTTTTCTTTAAAACTGCTTTAAGCGCTGCTTCGGCATCAAAGTCTGTAAAATTTCCCTCAAAAAGATATTTTTCGTTGAACTTGAGCTTATTTGCCGCCATGGCTTCTTTAAAAGACTCCAGGCGTTCTATTGCTTCCTCTGATTTTGTAGCTGCCGCAGAAAGAAAGGCAATTTTTTTGCAGTCGTGAACTTCCTTTAAGTGAGTTACAACATCCATATAAGATTTTCTGCAGTTTGCAAGCACGGCATAGGTATTTGAAAGCTTGAGCGGAACAGCAGCAGTAATTACAGGACGACGGCCAAAGCGATTGAGCTCTTCTTCCAACTCTGTCTGGCTCATTGTAGCACAGTAAACACCGGCTGCAACAATAATGGCATCTACTTCTTCGGAAAAAAGCAGGTCTGCACTGCTCCAGTATTGGTAATCGTAGGTACCGACTGTACTGTGAGGAAGCTTTGTCTGTGCATAAATAACGGCAACATCCTTGTCACTAAAATAATCATAGATGCCGTTCAAGAAGTCTGTACTGTATTCAATATTAAATGTTGGTATTAATACCCCGATTTTTTTCATGCAAACACCAATATATTTTATTATAACCTAGAATTTAATATAAAGATAGTCATTTTTTTTATTTTTCGGTGACAAAGGACACCCTGTCTGACTCTTTGAACTGTCTTACAAGTGCTTTGAACCTGCAATCCAGGTCTACACCGGTACAGGCAAGGCAAACAACCCTTACGACATTCCCCTCTTTGATTGCACTGCATTCCGCCTTGTCATCCCTTTCGTAGCGGACAACTGCACAGCCGTCTACCTCCGGAGCTTCAAACCAAGCACGTCCAATGGCAAGCCCTTCTTCTTCGGAGGCAATAACCTCTTCTATAAGCACATCAAATTCTCGCGAAACGTAGTCCTTTAGCTTTGCGGTTGTAAGCTCAGACTGAAGCTGCTCCAGCTCCTGTGCACGCTGTCTTGCAAGCTTTGCAGGAACTCTTGGCTTAAAGGACCAGGCCGGAGTTCCTTCTTCGCGGCTGTAGGGAAAGCAGCCTGACCACAAAGGGTTTATATCTATAAGAAACTTTTTTGTATTTTCAAAAGCACTGTCGGTTTCACCCGGAAAGCCTGTCAAAAAGGTGGTTCTAAGCACTGCCTCGGGCAGCTCCTTGCGGATTTTTTCTATTGTTTTTACATATTTTTGAGCAGGTCCCACGCGGTTCATTGCACGGATAATCTGGTCGTCGCCGCTTTGGAACGGAATGTCAAAATATGGAAGCAGGCGTTTGTCCTTTTTATAAAGCTCAAGAATATCTGTATCAAAATGATCGGGGTGAATATACAAGGTTCGCACAACAAAGTCGCCCTTGAGCAGTGAGATTTGAGAAAGCAGATATTTGAGTGCGTTTCCCTCTGCCTCTGGTGCAGTAAAGGCTGCAAGGTCCTGACCAATAAGATTTATTTCGTAAACACCATTTTGAATAAGGCCCTTTATTTCTTTTATGATTGAGCTTACCCGGCGGCTGCGTACCGGGCCACGGATTAAAGGAATGGCGCAGAAGGAACAGTTATTGGAACAGCCTTCCGTAATTTTTACATAGGCAGAGGCCTTGTAATTAAATATAAGGGGGCGTTTTCCTTCGCAGATGCCCTTTTGTTCAAAGGAGGTATGGTCTGCAAGCTTTTGCTTACCACAGTTTTTTATGTATTCTGCAATTTTGGAAAGGTCGCCGTTGCCAAAGATTCCGTCAAGCTCGGGCATAGATTCCTGCAGCTCTTTTGCATAGCGCTGGGCAAGACAGCCTGCAAGAATGATTTTTGCCCTGGGATAGTTTTGTCTGATTGAATAAACTGCATTAATGGATTCTTTTTTGGCGGATTCAATAAAGCCGCAGGAATTGACAATTATAAAATCTGCCTCGCTGGCCTGGTCTGAATATTCAAGGCCTGCTTCTTTAAGAAAGCCTGCAATGAGTTCGCCGTCTGTCTGATTTTTTGCGCAGCCGTGCTGGTCTATAAAAAATTTTGCCATAAAAAGGAACCTGTATTAGTCCAGCTCTATTACGACAATTTTATATCTGCCGTCCGAATCCTTAATCCACTTGATATCTTCTACGAGTACCTGTCCGGCCTGTCCTATATCAAGGTCAAAGGTGCGTGAATCTGCAATAATTGTAAACTTAACTGCGTTGCTGTTGGAAATCCAAAGACGGATTCCGTTGTGAGGGTTTGCAGTAAATACTTCGCCCTTTGAAAAATATGATTCTACAGAATTGTCGTTGTCAACCTTGTCGCGGAAAAGACAGGAGCTTCGGAAGCTTGCATTGAGTGTAAACGGATAAGCACGGTTGTCTTCGAGAATAACCTTCTGCGGATGCTTAGACTTGATGTCCGATTCAAACGGAATTTCATCAATGTTAGAAGCATTGGAAGTAACACTAACACCGTGACGCAGCAGCAAGCTTACCTCAACACCGCGCGACTCATCGGTAGAAGAAATATCCGAAACATAAACAATGAGGTCTGACTGAGAGTCTCCGTTTATATCAATTTCTGTTTCTTCTGCAAGGTCTGTATAGAAAACTCCGCTTGGTGTATCAAGTCCAAACGAAGAAAGTGTGTCGCGTACTGTAAGCACAATGTGTCCGTTATCGGTAGGAACCTTAATCTGGTCTCCCTTATAAACCCTCTGGGTAAACTTGGCAGTACCAAGCTCGTATTCATGAGTCTTTGCCTTGTTTGTAAGTACAACAGAATCATCATCCTCTACGTTCTTTTTTGTCATAAGCAGGATGGAAATTGTTGTAATGGTTCCTACAATAAGTACAAGAGGAATTACAATTGCAGGAATGAGCCAGCGCGGACGGCGTTTAATTAAAAGACCTTCCGGAACCGGGGACTCCTGAATTTTTTTATTGTTATAAAGTCTAAGGATATAGTCTGTATCAAGCTCAAGATAATTTGAATAGTTGCGCAGAAAACCAATCATGTAGGCTTCGCCCGGGAAAACTCCGTTGTCTTCTTCTTCGAGTCCTGTAAGATAACGGCTTTCGATGGAAATTTCTCTGGCAATTTTTTCTACATTAAGATTTTTTTCTTCTCTGGCCTTTCGCAGTATTTCACCATAACTATCCATACTTCTCTCCTACTCCGAAAACAGAAAGTTATTGTAATTGTTTGCCGATGAAGGCGCGTCGTAAATAAAGCGCTGGTCTGTAATATCCTGATTAAGCTTGTAATCAAAGAAATTGAAAACCAGGGCTTCTCCCTTTGGTGTTACTGCTTCTATGCGGCGGATAAGCTTAGTCTGCTCATTAACCGCAATGCTTATATAACGGAAGGCTTCTGAAGCACTTTTTCTTGTAAGAATAAATTTTACAACCATTTCGTCAGAGCCGTCTTCCAGAGGTTCTGCATTCTGGCCGGTCTCGTAAGCAACTGTGTAATAGCGGCTCAAAAGTGAAAGTCCCTGTGGAGTTGTAAGGGCTTCTACACCGGTATCTTCGGTAATGCTCTGCTGCAAAACAGCGTCTGAATCCGGCAGATAGATTGTAAGAACTTCTCCGTTGTAGCAGATTACCTGCTCTTCGGGATTTGTATAGTCAAGACGCAGAAGATCCGGAGCCTTAAAGCTAAGGTTGCCTGCAGACTCCTGCTTGTCTACCTTTATTTCAAATTCTACTTCGTAGTCTTTTATGGTTGCGTAATATTCGGATATTGTCTTAAAATAGGCGCTTGCGGTAGTAATACTCTGAGCAAAAAGAGAGGCAGAAAAAAGCGCAAGCACTGCGAAAAATGTCTTTTTCATATTACTATTATTATATCGAGAAAAGATAAACATGTCTATTTCTCTGAAACAGTCTTTTTTCTGCTGCTTGTGCTTTTTTTAGCGGCCTTTTCTTCCAGCTCCAGGCAGTGAGATTCGCCGTTGACTATTTCGTAGAACTCTTTACCTTCTATGGTTTCTACTTCCATGAGGCGGTTGGCTATAAAGTCTATGAGGCTCTTGTGCTTGCGCAGGAGCTTTAGAACAAAGTCGTAGCGCTCGTTCATTATGCGGGCAATCTCTTCGTCAATGTAGTTCTGGGTTTCTTCACTGAACTCGCGGACAAGACTTGGTTCGCCGCCACGATTTCCAAGCACGCCCTTGCCAAGAGTTACGTTTTTGTATTTGTCTGACATACCAAAGTCGGTAATCATGCGCTTAACAATGTCGGTTGCACGGGCAATATCGTTGGAAGCACCGGTAGAAATATCACCGAGAACAATCTCTTCTGCGGCACGTCCACCAAGCAGGCTGTCTATTTCGTTCATCATATCCTTGCGGGTCATAATGAATTTTTCTTCTTCTTCGCGGTACTGGGTAAAGCCGCCTACTCCATGGCTGCGAGGCACTACTGTAATTTTGTTTACAGGCTCGTGCTCAGGATTATAGGCTGCAACAAGCGCGTGACCTGTTTCGTGTACGGCAACAAGATGGAGCTCCTTTTTATTTTCCTTGCGGCTCTTCTTTTTAAGACCAATGCTTACCTTATCAATGGCTTCGTTAAAGTCTTCCATGGTAACCTTTTTGCGGCCGTTGCGTACTGCAAGCAGGGCTGCTTCGTTTACAACATTGGCAAGGTCTGCTCCGGCAAAGCCTGTAGTTCCGTGTGCAATATTTTCAAAGTCTACATCGCTGTCGAGCTTTACGTTCTTGGCATGAATGCGTAAGATTTCTTCACGACCCTTTACATCAGGCTTTTCTACAGGAACCTGGCGGTCAAAACGGCCCGGGCGCAGAATTGCAGGGTCAAGAACATCAACACGGTTGGTTGCGGCAAGGACGATAAGACCCTTTTCGTTATCAAAGCCGTCCATTTCTACGAGCAGCTGGTTTAAGGTCTGTTCGCGTTCATCGTTAGAGCTGAATCCGTTTGCACGGCTCTTGGCAAGGGCATCAATTTCATCAATAAATATGATACAAGGTGCTTTTTCGCGGGCCTGCTTAAAAAGGTCACGGACACGGCTGGCACCAACACCAACAAACATTTCTACAAAGTCCGAACCACTAATGCTGAAGAACGGAACACCTGCTTCTCCTGCAACAGCGCGGGCAAGCAGAGTCTTACCGGTTCCAGGGTCACCCACAAGCAGAACGCCCTTAGGAATCTTACCACCAATATCAGTATATTTTTTTGGAGTTTTAAGGAAGTCTACAACCTCTACAAGCTCCTCTTTTGCTTCATCAACACCGGCAACATCGGTAAAGCGGGTTTTAATCTTTCCTTCTTCTACAACCTTGGCGCGCGAAGAACCAACATTAAAGATGCTGCCTACTCCACCGCCGCCTCCGCCCATTTTGCGGAAGAACAGGAAATATATGAGGGCTAGAAAGCCCAGAGGAAGTATTATGCTTCCTATAAGCTGCCAGATTATTCCGTTTGATTTGACTACAAATTTATAAGGAACGCCCTTTTCATCAAGCAGATCAATAAAGCTCTGCATTAAAACAGCTGCTGTTCTGTATTGCTGGCCGCTGCTCTGACTGTTTACACCAAAAATCCTTATTCCACGCTCTGCAGAAGTTGCTGTCTGAGCAGAAGGACCGTAACCGGTTATGTAGTTTTCACCTATTTCTACGCGTACAATTTCGCCGTTTGCAATCATATTGCGAAAATCGGAATAGGCAATAAGATTATCTGTCTTGGAAACCCAGAAAAGATCTATGACTGCAAAAGCACAGAAAAGAATGATAAGTATGGTAAAAAACGGTATTCTTGGCTTTTTCTTTCCGTTTTTCTTTTTGTCGTCGTCATTATTATTTACAGGTCCCGCAAATTTAAAGAACTTATACGGGTCGTTTTCGTCATTTTTGTTGTCGTCATTCTCTCTTTTTTCGTCAGCCATAATTCAAAAATCCTTAAAAATATGTCTATATTATAAATATACTGATTAAAGCGTGAATTGTCATTATAAAAAATTATTATTTTTTGTGTATCTTTTGCTAAAGTCATTTTTTTAAATACCGAAAATCAAGGAGGGAAATAGGACAGGAGGTATACCTATGGGATATTCTAATGCTTACAGTGCTTATCAGAAGACAAACATTAATACAGCAAGTCAGGGAAGATTAGTTGTATTGCTTTATGAAGGAATTGTAAAACAGCTTACAACAGCTGTTACTTATATTGAAAAAGACGGTAAAATTGCTCCGGGCAACATAGAAAAGTATGGAATTTGTGTCCAGAAGGCCCAGGCAATCATTACAGAACTGCAGGTTTCGCTTGATATGGAAAGAGGCGGCGACATTGCACGCAATCTTATGTCACTTTATGTATTCTTTAACGAGGAATTGCTTGCTGCAAACATAAATCATGACAAGGAAAAGCTGGAATTTGTACTTAGAATGACAAAAGAGCTGGCAGAAAGCTGGAGACAGGTAGCAAACAGCGTAGCAAATGCACCGGCATCTACAGTTCAGAATGCGCTTAATATTCAGGGTTAGGTTTTAAACATAGGGAGGATTGGAAATATGGCAGAGATTACACAGCAGGAATTGGACGAAAGAGTTGCATTACTCAGAAAATTCAGAAGCTTGCTTGAGCAGCAGAGGAATAAGTTTCAGGAGTATCTGAATGTGCTTGAAAAACAGCAGGATTCCATTACTTCGCAGAATACTGAAAACCTTATTGCCCATACAGAGCTTGAACAGCAGGTTGTAAGAAACATTGCAAGTCTCCAGAAGGTTATTGTTCCAATGCAGAAGATGTACAAGGCTGCCGTTCCAATGGCTCATACTGCCGAAGAAAGCTCTATTGCACAGATTCAAAAAGAGCTTAACACCCTCCAGGACAAGGTATTAAAGCAGAACCAGATAAACCGCGATCTGCTCCGTGTTCATATTGAAACAATCCGCAATCAGATTCAGAATTTTAAGAATCCTTATAAAAATGTGCGCAGTGTTTATTCACAGCCACAGCGTGTTGCTTCTCTTGTAGAAGTTGAAGCATAATAAGGTATGATAAGCCTTTTAGTTGCCTACACCAAAAACAAACGCGTAATTGGAGCTCAGGGAAAGATTCCATGGAACCTTTCTTCTGAGCGCAATCGTTTTAAACAGATATGCCGCGGAAAATATGTAATTATGGGCCGCAAGTCCTATGAGGAAATAGGACATCCCTTGAGTTATTGTAAACTGGTGGTGGTATCTGGTAAGTGGATTACTTCGCCTGCGGCTCGCAAAGACGAGGGGTCCCTGAGGCTCTCGAAGGGGCTTCAAATATGCACATCATTAGCAGATGCCATATCTTACTGCAAAGCTCAGGGCCAGGAAGAAATTCTTATTGCAGGTGGCGGCAGCATTTACGAACAGGCACTCCCCTATGCCGATAAAATCTATGCCACAGAAATTGAAGCCGACTTTGAAGGCGACACCTTTTTCCCGGTGACCGGACCTGAGTGGACTGGCACTGTTGAAGAAACGCATGAAGAAAACGGAATAAAATTCAGCTATATTACTTTACAAAAGGCTGATCCACAGTAATGGCGCAGTAAATGTCGGGGCATCTTGCGTGAACTGCCTCGTGAATAACCAGCTTGAGCTTTTCATCGGTGAGCATGCACGAATATGGCTTTACCACATCAAAAATCAAATTGGTATGTGTATCGCCCGGAACCATGCGCACGTCGTGAACCTTTAATTCAGGATTGATTTTTGCAACCTCTTCCAACAGGATTTCCTTAAGCTGGGCAAGACGCTTGTTTTCGGTATCAACCGGGTCCATGTGAATTACAACCTGGCAGCCAAAGCGCACAGAAATATCATGCTCGGCAATATCAATTACATCATGCAGACTGAAAATATTTAAGTTGCCCGGAACCTCGGCATGCAGCGAAATCATCATGCGGCCGGGACCATAATCGTGAACAACCAGGTCGTGCATTCCCACAATAGGCTCGTGCTTCATAAGCTCTTCTTCTATATTATACACAAGCTCTGCAGACGGAGCGCTTCCCAAAAGAGGAGCAATTGTATCGCTGGCTGCTTCAAAGCCGGTTTTTAAGATAAAGGCTGCTACCACCACTCCGCCAATTCCATCAAGCGGCAGAGTTGTAAAATGGCTTCCTATGATTGCTACAATTACAACTGCTGTAGAAATAACATCGTTCAGACTGTCCTGGGCAACAACCTCCATTGCAACCGAATCAATCTTTTTTGCAATAAGATGATTGTAAAAATACATATAAAGCTTTACCACAATACCAATTGTCATTATCACAACCGAAAGCACGCTTGTATCAGGCTTTTTTGGTCTCATTATGGAAAGAACAGAATCCTTTAAAAGTGCAACACCCATGTAAAGAATGATAAAGGAAACGATGAGCCCCGCAATGTATTCGATTCTGCCGTGGCCAAAAGGATGGTCCGGGTCCGGTTTTTTTGCAGAAAGCTTAAAGCCAAGAATCTGAACCAGAGAAGAGCCCGCATCAGAAAGGTTATTAAAGGCATCGGCAACCATGGCAACAGATGCGGCAAGGGTTCCGAATATAAACTTGAGTGCAAAAAGAACTGCGTTTAAGAAAATACCAAAGGCACCGCAAAGAACACCGTACTGGCTGCGTACATGGGCATCCGAGTAATCGTTGTAATTTTTTATAAAAATTCTTGATAAAAGTTTAATCATTTATAAACCCCTTCGACAGGCTCAGGGACCCCGCTTCTCAGGGACCCCGCTACCTTTCGTATACCATGGCCTCCAGCTTGTCTTCTATGTCATCCGGGAGGAGCTCAAAAAAGTCATAGCCGGTAAGCGCTTCAATTTCGTCAATAGAACAGATGAACTGCTCCCAGTCGCCGGTTTTCTGCATGCCCATTTTATTCGGGACATTAATTGCAATTGCAGTTGCACCCTCATCAACACGGCTAAAGTCACCTTCTCCGGCTGGAATTGCAAGCACAACCTTCCAGGTATAGGCCGGAACATTCATATGAAGCACCTCGCCGCTTTTGAGCGTAACAGGTATTTCATCAAAGGTTCCCTTGGAGCTGGTGCCTCCTGTTCCATAAGGCCCCGCAATTATATAAAGCTCGTTACCTGCCTTGGCAAGCTCGCGCTCGTAGTTTTCAAAATGCATCCAGATTACGCGGTTATTGTCCGGAGACTGAGGTACCATGTTTGTCATAAGGAAGGTCATGGAGTTGTCGTCCTTGGTTGTAGTGCGGTCTGCAGAAGGACAAACGTGACCACGGTCAAAGCCGTATTTATTGTACTGATAGTCTGCCTTTTTTATACCGTACCAGCCCTCCGGAAGCTCAGGGTCCGGGCGAAAGTCGTCCATGCGGTCTGCGCTTCCCATATTTTCGGTACCAAGATGCCAGGCAACCCAGTTTGGACAATAGGTAGAAGCGTTATAAGAGAGTGTATACTGCGGCTTTACCATAAGATAGTTTACGGTAAGAGAGGTATCTGCAAAGGAATCTGTAGGATTTCCAAAAAACAGCGGATCATTTTCGGCATGGCCCTGGTCGGCAGAAGGATTGGAGCCGCTGGTGCCGTTGCCGCCTTTTGATTGTTGCCCTTCGAGAGCCTCAGGGACCACGGTTCGCCCAGGGTCCGCGGTTCGATCGGGAGCTGCAGAAGAATTTTCAGCTTCTACTATTACATATTCTTCTTCGGGAGGATACTCGCCGCGAATAATTTCAGGGATATGCTTTGCAAGCGGTTCTTCTGTCTGAACCAGCGTAACCCCTTCGGCGCCAATTTCAATATAAGGCTTGCCGCCTACAAACCAGGCAACAGCCGCAATAATAATGAGTATTGTTACAATGGTCGAAATGACCTTTTTTGAGTTGTTCTTCTTTTTATTTGCCATATTCCCACCCCTTCAGCAAACTTACTAGATGTTCAGCTGAATATCCTGAATGGCCGTCTTTACAGATTCGGTAGAGCTCTTGAGCTTTTCAACGGCTACTTCTACACTCTGAGTATTGCTGCGCATCATCTGCAGAGATTCCATGAGCTGCTGACTTCCGTCACTCTGCTGAGAAACAGTATGCTTTACAACAGCCTCCTGTTCAGAAACTGTATCTGCAAGAGAAACGATGTTTTCAATATCCTCTTTAACGGCAACCGTCTTGGTAAACGTAGAGTCAATAAGAGACTTAACCCTTTTAAGAACCTCGCTGATCTGCTTAGCCTCTTTACCGGAGCTTTCGGCAAGTTTACGGATTTCGTCGGCAACTACAGTAAAGCCCTTTCCAAACTCACCCGCATGAGCTGCCTCAATAGCAGCGTTCATAGCAAGAAGGTTTGTCTGTGACGCAATCTGCTGAATTACAGTAGACATTTCACTAAGTCCGTTAGAGCTCTTTTCAATTTCGCCGACAAGAACTGTAATTTCTTCTACACTCACCTTACCGGTCTTTGTAGCTTCTTCAAGCGCACGCATAGAACCGGAGTTTGCATTCAAAACTTCATTTACAGCCTGAATACCGGTAACCATTTTTTCAATGGCAGCAGAAGAAGTATTTACACTGTCTACCATGTTCTGTGATACCTCTTGAATCATCTGTACGTCGGCATCACTTTCGGCAAGCTGTGTAAGACTTGTATTCTTAACCTCTTCAATTGCGTTCTTAAGCTCCTGCTTGTGGTTTCCTGTAATCTTAACAAGCTCAACACCCTTGTAATGGTGACAGTGCTCCGGCTTGTTCAAGCCATTAAAGATTGCAACGGCCATCTGTTCGCAGGTACGGTAACCGCAGGCACCACAGTTTAAGATATCGCGGTGACTAACCTTACCCATGCTTGTATGAATTGCCTGAATCTCTTCTTCAGAAGGATGCTTAATCATTGCATTAAAGATTGTACTGTTGTCGGAATAAGTTCTTGAATACAAACCGGCATCCCAGTAGGCATCAAGCTTTTTGTTGAATTTCTTTGCTGTGCCTTCGCGTGTGGTTCCAAGCTTATCCTGACTGTCCTTTTTGCGGTTTTCTACCCAGCTTTCCATTTCATCAAGGGTCATTTCGTCGGTACAGGTACCAGCCCCTCCGTTACAACCCTGCCAGCAGCCAAGACAGTCTATGAGCTTATAAACCGGCTTGATTTTCTGATTGAGCGAGCGTTCAAGATGAACAAAGTATTCAACAACCTCAGGCAAACCTTCAATTTTACGGGTAACCTCTGAAATGCCAGGAACAAAGCGTTCTGTTGTCTTCATAAGTCCACCAGGAGAAGAATAGGTTACACCACGTTCTGCTTCCGGATTGTCGTATGGAGTTTTTGCAAGCTTTGCAAGCTCAATGCCGTTTGCCTTAAAGTATTCAGCAAGGCTCTTCATTGTTACGTTGTAGTCTCCAAGACCCGTTTCGTCAAATTCACGGCGCTTTGCATAACAAGGAGAAACTACCATTACCTTGTGATTTTTATACTGCTGATAGTACTGCTTAATCATTTTGATTGTATGAAGCATAGGACTGTCTGCAGGAGCAAGATATTCACGCAGCTTTGGACGATAAATTTCACAGAAGGTAACAAGTGCCGGACATGGCTGTGCAATTACCAGCTCAGGATTTTTATTTTTTATATATTCTACATAAGATTTAGAGGTAAGCTCTGCACCAAAGCTTACGTCAAATACTGCTTCTATACCAATTGATTTGAGCCAGGTATTAAGCTCAAGAATGTGACCGCGGAAGGAAACAACAGAAGAAGGTGCAACAATGGCAATCATCTTCATTCCCTTTTTGATGTCTACCATAAACTGGTCAAAATCATCAATACCCTTGCGGGCCCCAAAATGACACGCACTGATACAGCGGCCACAACCTATACAAAGCTCGGGATTAACCTTAATATAGTCCCCCGAAGCATCATTACACATTTTTGCAGGGCATACAGAAATACAACGGTGACAAGCCGTACACTTTTCCGGATCAACAGTAATAACTTCCCTAACCTTTCCTGCCATAAAAATAAACTCCTGACGATGTAAAAAAAATTGTACCTTACATTATAATGCGAAATTGGGAAAAAATATAGAGAATTTTAGAGAATTTGGGAAAATAATCGAGTATGCTCTCATTTTTTTTATGTGGATTGCCGCGCTGCGCGGTTCCTGAGCCTGTCGAAGGGCGCAATGACGGACTTAGGCGCTCGCAATGACGGGCTGGATGAACTAGTGTATATGCAGAAATCTGGGGGGGATGCCGATAATTATAAAAAGGTCTTTAAAAAAAAATGGTTAAGGAATTCGGCAGGAATATTCGGACTAAAGTTGCTAATGTTCTCTACTCGCTGGGGTATCTGGGAAGGCTCATCACGGCTTCGCTTACCTTTGCTACACGCGGAAAAACTGCACGCAAGATTCTTATTATGCAGCTGTTGTTTACTTATGTTGAGGCGCTGCCTATTTGTGCTATTCTGGCGGTGGTAATCGGGACTGCGGTTGTTTTTATGGGAACTACCTTTCTGGCATCGCTTGGACAGGCTAAGCTTACCTACGACCTGCTGGTTATAATCGTTACAAAGGAGCTTGGGCCGCTTTTGGTTGCATTTATTGTAACGGCGCGTTCTGCTACGGCTATTGCTACCGAGCTTAGTACAATGGTAGTAAATCAGGAAATAGAAGCCTACATTTCTGTGGGAATTGACCCGATAGTTCATCTGGCAGCTCCGCGATTTTTGGGAGTTACCTTCTCGGTATTTTTTCTGAATCTTTATTTTTCTATTTTTGGGCTCATGGCGCCGGCTATTGCAATTCAGTTTATTTCGACTACAAGTATTTCCGAATATTTTGCGGGACTGTTCACTGCCCTTTCGTTCAGAACTATTACAATTTCCATAATAAAGAGCATTGTTTTTGGAATGATAATTTCGGGCTGTGCAACGCTATACGGCTTTAATACCGGACGCGCTTCTACAGAAATTCCTATGGCTGGACTCAAGGCAGTTTCCAAGTCGTTTGTGTATCTGATTCTGGCTTATACATTCATAACGGTAATCACTTATATTTTTTAGGAGCTGCAAAAAAAAATGTCGGTTTTAGAAATGAGGAACGTGAGCTTTTATGATAATCTCAACCCGGTCATAGACGAAGTGTCTCTGCAAATTGAAAAGGGCTCTGTTACTGCATTTTTAGGAGAACCCGGCGGCGGAAAATCTACTGCACTCAAGCTCATAAGCGGAATTGTTGTTCCTTCCAGGGGCAAGGTGTTTTTTGAAGACCGCGACATCTCAAAAATGAGCGGCAAGGAAAATCTTTTGTTCCGCGAAAAAAACGGCTTTATGTTTCAGAACTCTGCGCTGTGGGCAAACCAGAGCATTTATCAAAACCTTGAGCTGCCCGTAAAGCTTCATCACCCTGATTATTCTGTCCGCAGAATTGACGACATCATAAAGGAAATTGCAAAGCTTGTTGAATTTTCAAAGCCGCTTACCCTGCGCCCTGCAGCACTTTCTGCCGGTGAACAAAAACGCATTGCCTTTGCAAGAGCTTTAATCTGTAATCCCCAGATTCTTTTTTTAGATGAACCAACAGAATCGCTTGATGAAAAAACGGCTTCACTTTTTATTACCATTCTTAAGGATTTTGTAGCCGGCGGAAACACACTGCTTTATGTAAGTCACGACAACGCATTTATAAATGCCTTCGAAAACGATAAATACTACTTTGCAAACGGGACAATCGTTGATAAGATTTTATTACACGACCAGTTCCAAGAGGATTACGATGAAGTTTAAAATAAAGTATGCAGATCAGATTGTGGGTGCCTTAAGCATTTTTGCCATTGCCGCCCTTATTTTCATTACCTTCCTTATTCTTTCCACACAAAAGTGGTTTGTAAAGAAGCACTATTTTTATTCCAAGGTTGCTTCTGCCAACAGTGTAAGCGAAGGAATGTCGCTGCAGTACAAGGGCTTTGGAATTGGTAAGGTAAAAAAGATAAGCCTTTTGGATGATGACTCCGTAGAGGTGCGCTTTTATGTTCTTGATGAATATATTGACCGCGTCACCCAGGGCTCCATTGTTGAGCTTTCTGTAAGTCCGATTGGTCTTGGTTCTTCGCTCATTTTTTACCAGGGAACCGGCTACAGTATAATAGAAGACGGCTCTTATATTCCCGAAAAGGCAACACCCGAAGCCAAGGAACGCATAAAGAACGGACAGGTTGTAATTGCCGAGCAGAATGATACTCTTAATACAATCATTGGTTCTGCAACGGGCCTTATAAATCATATAGACGAGCTGGTTCAGGAAATTACACAGCTGCTTGCCGGAAACGAAGAAGTGCCGCTTGCCAAGACTGTTAATCAGATTAATACAATTTTGCGTCAGGTTAGCGCACTGCTTTCTGGTGATGAATCTGTGCCTGCCGCCGCCATTATTAATGAACTGAATGACGCTGTTGGAACCCTCAACAACATTCTTGAGGATGTAAACGGCTTGACTACAGATCCTCAGGGACTTGTTCCAAAGCTGCTCGAAACAGAAGAAAGCAAGGGAACCTTTGACAAGCTTTACGCTGCTCTTGATACGACAATTCAGGATTTGAACGGAATCTCCGGCTCACTCGACAGCGAAATGCCTCAGGTTAGCATCTTGCTGGCACAGGTTCAGACCCTGCTCAAGCAGGTTCAGGATGTAATGACCGGCTTAAAGAACAACCCGCTTTTGAAAAACGGCGTCCCAGAACGCAGCGAACAGCAGTCCGCCACACCAAAGCTTAGAGAGGAGAGTTTCTAATGAAAAAAATTATCCTTCCACTCGCACTTCTCCTTGCGTTCACCGCCTGCTCCTCTGCCCCAAAGCGCTCCATGCAGGTTTCTACAGTTTATTCTTCTGCCGCAGAGATGATTGAATCTGCAAACGGTTGTATTTTGACCGGAGACTACGACAAGGCAGGCTTCTTTTTGAGTGCTGCAGAAAATCAGGCAATGTCTATAGACAACTACGATTTGCTTTGTGCCGCTGCCCTTGCCCGCTGCAGTCTTAAGCTTTCACTTAATCCTCCGGAAATTGATGCCGCCCAGCAATATGTTGATTACGCACAGAAAATTGTTAAGAATTGTTCTAACCCTAAAAAGCAGCAGGCCATTGTAAGCCTGAGTCAGGTTCGTGTAAACCTTGCGCAGGGAAGCTTTAACGGCAGCCTTGATGGCATTAAAAAAGAGCTTAAGGGTGATGAATATTACGAGTGCCAGCTGCTTAGCGTAGAAGGCGACATTTACAAGCTCAAAAAAGATTATGTTCAGGCAGATAAAGCCTACAGTGCCGCAGCCAAAGCCTTTACAGACAAGCGCTATCTTTCTGAAATTGGAATCTGCTGGTACAAGGCTGCACAGGCCCGCTCACTTGCAGGGAATAAAGACGGCGCGCTTGAAGCAATGGAACAGGCAATTTATTATGACCGTGCCGCAGAAAACTCCCTTGCACTTGGTGCCGACTATTATGCCGTTGGTTTGATTTTATCAAAGGGCTCGCCAACCTCCGGCGAAAAGGAACGCGCTGCCGAAGCCTTTGCACATTCAGCAGATATTTATGCTGCCGTAAATGCCGAAGAATATGCCGAACGCAGCCGCAACGCCGCCAAAGAATTACAGTAATATGAACGACTCCAAAACCGAATGGTTTGAAAAAGAAAATTTCTGGATTACCTTTGCTCCCATTATGTTTGATGATGCCCGCTGGGCCGAGGCTCCCGATGTGGCTGAATATGTAATGAAGCTTGCAGGCTTGCAGCAGGGGGATTCTGTGCTTGATGCAGGCTGCGGACTTGGACGAATAAGCGTTGAGCTTGCACTGCTTGGACTTGATGTTACCGGTGTTGATATTATTCAGGCAGAGCTTGATGCAGCACGTGAGAGTGCGGCAGATGAAGGCGTTCCTCTTAATTTGATAAACGCAGACCTCCGTACCTTTACCTCTGAAAAAAAGTTTGATTGCGCCGTAAATCTTTATACCTCCTTTGGCTACTGCGATACGATTGAAGAAGATATGCTGATTCTTAAAAGTATTGCAGGAGCTTTGCGCGAGGGCGGCACCTTTATTATAGAATGCACCAGCCGCGAAAGTGCCATAAAGTATTGGACAGCGGGTGAAGATTTTGACAGAGCCGGCTGGCATGTTCACACAGAGTTTGGAGTTGTGGGTGCCTGGGAAGGCCTGAGGTCAAAATGGGTGCTCACCGATGACAGCGGCAAAAAAATTGAACACGAGTTTGTACAGCGGCTGTATTCTGCAAGTGACCTTTGCAAGCGGCTTGTGGAATGTGGTTTTTCAAGCGCAAAGACCTACGGGGATTTTGATTTGTCACCGTACGATGAGAATTTAAGGACGATGATTATAATAGCGAAAAGGTAGCACGTCATTGCGAGGAGCGAAGCGACGTGGCAATCCATGTACGAGAATGCCTTCTTATACGTGGATTGCCACGCTTCGCTCGCAATGACTAGACGCGGTACGACTCCGGAGCACCAAGGTATGACTGTGGGAACGGCTCGTTTGCGTTGTGCACAACAATCTTTTCTAGAACAATATTCGGTGTAACCGGATAGAAGCGCAAAATGTTAAGCCCCTCGCGGCAGTCGGCGTATACGCTGCTTATGCGGATATTGTTTGTAATGTCTGTGCCCCAAGGGAACTGGTTGTCGCCAACCGCAAAGGTCTTTTCATCAACAACATCCTTTTTGATTTTGTCACCGTTTACTTCTGCAATAAATGCAAGCTTGTTGTCCTTGTAGGCCGGGTTTGAAGGATTAAGGAAGAAATCAAACTGCTTTACCCCTGCGCTGCTTGCAACAAACTTGTATTCAACATAAGGTGCGTTCTTACCCTTTTGATATTCTGCAATTACTGGGAAGGCCTTTACAGCAGAAAGTGTTTTTCCATAACCCGGGAGCTCTGCAAACTGCGCGGTCTCCCCTTTCCAGGTGCCGGTCTGACGGCTTGCAAAGTGAGCGGCTTCCATAGAAACATAATTTGAAGTCTGGATAAAGGTGCCCTTGTCATAATTAAGATTTGGAACTGCGGCATCAATCAGAACATCAATGCGGATCCTGCAGCCGTGGCCGCCGTCGCCAGTAATTTTGAGGACGGCAGTTTTATCATTTGCCTTATTGAGCTTTGCACGGTCTACAGACAAAAGGATTGTATCAATCAGCAGGGTCTTATCCTTTTTAATTGTAAAGCTAAGCCAGTCAGGCTCCTCGTCTATTTTTACTTCGTATGGCAGCATTTTTTTATTTGCACCGGCAACAAAAACCTTTGCAGTTTCTACATCAGGATTTTTAAAGCTGTCGCAGCGCAGAGGAATGCGTGTCCAGTCGCCGCCAGTTGTTACTAAGTCTACGCCTTCTACCCAGGCACACAATCGTCCCTTGCGCGGTTCAACAGGCATTGCAATTACAGGGTAACGGTTTTCTTCTTCATTCCAGTGAACAAATCCAAAATGCTCAGACCAGCCCATTGCATACCAGCGGCCACCGTCTATCTTGTCGCATTCATCAACAAGCTTTTTGTCAAAATCAAGACAGGCCTGAACCTGCTCGCCGTAAGCGTTTGCTGCATAAATATTATACTTTGCACACCATCTGTTGAGTCCTGCAAGCAGCTGCATTTTGAGGATATTCATTGTTCCGCAGGCCGGAAAATAAACCTGTGCAAAAAATCCAGGGTAATCCTTTTTACCAAGCTCTTCCTTAAGCTTTTCGCATTCCTTAAGAACGTTTTCTGCAAGAGTAAGGAGCTTTTGAGTTTCGCCAAAGCTTACAGGGGCAAAGGTGTCGGGCCAGATGCATTCGGTACGGCGCATATTTGCAAGCTTTGTGTAGGTATTCATTATGCTATTGATTGAAGCCTTCTGCTTGTGACTGAATTCAGGGAACTGCTGTTCAACCCAGGCTGCGGTATAACCTTGAGTTGTATATTCAGGTGCAGAATATTTATCGTAGTCATAAGCAAGATTCAAAAAGTAAGAAAGCGGGAACTCGTTTGTCATAATGTCGCCAACGTTTACAATCCACAAATCGCGGATTCCAAAATCGTAAGCGGCAGTCATCTGTTCCTTTACCTTTGGAAGATAATTTGTATTGAGCCATTCGTAGCTGTAAGGCCAGCCGTGATAATCAAAATGATAGTACATTCCGTAGCCGCCCTTGTGAGCACGCATTTTTTCTGTTGGAACTGTACGAAGGTTTCCGTGATTGTCATCGCAGAGCATGAGTGTTACGCCGTCAAGCTCAGGGTCTCCCATAAGGCCCTTTGTGTGCTTGTCGCCGTAGAAGTATGGTTCAACCTCTTTGTAAAGAGCGAGCATACGAGGAACCTGCATAACATCCTCGTTTACATTTTCGCGGATAAGGCGGTTTTGAGTTTTAAGTACATCACGAAGAAGATTGATATTATCTGCGAGCGTTGCATTTTTCATGATTGCTGTATCTGCTTCGCCACGCATACCAACTGTTATTACATTTTCAAACTTGCCGTTGCGCTTAAGTCCGTCTTCCCAGAACTTTGTGATTCCTTTTTCGTTGGAGCGAAAGTTCCAGGCGTCGCCGTAAACGGAACCCGGGCCTCTAAGATAGCGGTATTCCTCCCCCGCTCTGCAGCATGGTTCATGATGACTTGCACCCATTACAACACCAAGCTCATCAGCAAGCTCGGCATTTGCAAGGTCCGGACCGTCATCGCTAAAGCGGCTTGCCCACATTGCAGGCCAAAGATAATTTCCTTTAAGACGAAGCAAAAGCTCAAAAACGTTTTCGTACATTTTGGCATTTACGCCGCCAAAGTTTTTGTTTGCCCAGTTGCCAAAGGCCGGCCATTCATCATTAATAAAAAATCCTCGGAAGCGTACAGAAGGCTCGCGTGAAACAAAAATGCCGTCCTCAAGCTCAAAGGTCTTTTTCTTTGGAGGTAAAATATTGCACCAGTTTACGAGAGGCGAAACACCGATGAGCTCAGACAGATGGAAAAGTCCGTAAATCACACCGCGCTTGTCGCTGCCGGCAATGATAATCTGATTGTTGCGTACAATAAAGGCGTAAACCTCGCGCTTGTTCAGGTTCTGTGCACCAAGAAAATCTGCAAAGAAGGAAGAAGTAGCGGCGGTTCCAAAAATTACGCAGGAGTCATTAGCTTGAATTGACCTGGCAGAATCAACTTCTACAAGCTGTGGTTCATAACCAAAAACAAGTTTAAAATCGTTGCGAACCTTAGCGGCAATCTTTTTTACGCCGGACAATTCTTTTTTATCACAAATGAATTTAAGATTTTTTGAAATTTGCATTTTTTACCTCAAAAAAAAACTATGGTACCTTTTATGATACCATAGTTTTATAAAAATATATACTAGTATGTTAGTTATGGATTGCTTCGCCTTCGGCTCGCAATGACGCGGCTTCCGTCAACGCATGCACTACGCACTCGTCATTGCGAGGAGCGTAGCGACGCGGCAATCCACTTAGTTAAAGAACCCCTTAGCCTTCAAAAGTTCCGCATTCAAAATACCACCCAGCGCAGCACCACGCTTAGTATTGTGGCTCAAAGCAACAAACTTTACGTCGAATACATTACATGGGCGCAGGCGTCCTATTACACAGGCCATTCCCTTTTCGGTTTCGCGGTCACGGCGTGGCTGTGGACGGTTTTCCTCGTGGCGAACAACGATTGGATGCTCTGGTGCACTTGGAAGCTTAAGCTCCTGAGGAACTGATTTATAGCTTGTCCATACGCGTTCAATTTCTTCGAGGCTTGGTTTTTTGTCATCAGGCAAATCAAACTCAAGAGAAACGCAGGCAGTATGTCCGTCTACAACAGGTACACGAGTACAGGTAGAAGAAACAAGTGGACCGGCTGCATTTTCAATCTTTCCGTCTACAACCTTACCAAGAATCTTGAGGCATTCCTTTTCTGTTTTTTCTTCTTCGCCGCCAATAAATGGAACGATATTATCAATCATATCAAATGAAGCAACACCAGGATATCCGGCACCACTAGTTGCCTGAAGTGTAGTAACAATCATACGCTTTACAGGATATCCGGCCTGAATAAGAGCATGGAGCGGCATCATGTATGTCTGAAGCGAACAGTTAGGTTTTACGGCAATAAAGCCCTTGTCCCAACCGTGATGCTTTTTCTGTTCTGCAATTACATCAAGGTGGCTGTAGTTAATTTCAGGAACAAGCATAGGAACATCTTCTGTCCAGCGGTTAGCCGAAGCGTTAGAAACTACAGGAATACCTTCTGCGGCATAAGCAGCTTCGAGTGCCTTAATTTCATCCTTGCCCATTTCCAAAGCAGAGAAAACAAACTGACATTTGCCAAGAGCCTTCTTTTCGTCGTTTGCATCTTCTACGATAAGATTTGCAACACCGGCTGGGATTTCTGCTCCAATAAGCCAGCGGTTCTTTACAGCTTCGCAATAAGGCTTACCTGCAGAACGAGGACTTGCAGCAACATAAGTTACTTCAAACCATGGATGATCCTCCAAAAGCTTGATGTAACGCTGACCAACCATGCCCGTAGCTCCGAGCACACCTACCTTTATCTTTTCACTCATAATTATCAACTCCTTTGTCATTGCGAGGAGTCCGAAGGACGACGTGGCAATCCACATACTAGATTGCCACGCTACGCTCGCAATGACTCATATATAGCTCGCAATGACGGTCTCTACAAATTACAATCCTTTATTGCCTTCTCAATGATCTTCTTTGCATCATCATTAACTTCAACAAGCGGAAGTCTGAGCGCACCGGCTGGCATTCCCTTAACATTCATTGCATACTTGATTGATGAAGGGTTACCGTCGCAGAATTCGGCCTTGAAGAATGGAGCGAGCCTATAGTGAATCTCGCGTGCCTTCTTAAAGTCTCCGTCCAAGGCGGCAGCTGCAAGGTCATGCATCAAAGCTGGAATCATGTTGGAAGCAACAGAAATAATTCCGTCACCACCGGCTGCAATCAAAGGAAGTGTAAGACCATCATCACCGCTCATTACGGCAAAGTCAGGCTTTTTATTCTTAATCTGTCCGATTACTTCCATCATCTGACTAACAGAACCACTTGCCTCTTTAACACCGGCAATATTAGGAAGCTCTGCAATGCGTGCAAGCAGGTCTGTAGGAATGTTCAAACCTGTACGACCGGCAATGTTGTAAACAATGATTGGAATTCCAACCTTTGCTACAGCTGCAAAATGCTGGTAGATACCTTCCTTTGAAGGCTTGTTGTAGTAAGGTGTAACAACAAGAGCAGCATCTGCACCGGCAGCCTTTGCACGTTCAACATAATGAACAGCATCTTTTGTATTGTTAGATCCGGCTCCAAGAATGATTGGGATTTTTTTGCCTGTAGATTTTTCGAAAGCACGAACCTCTTCCATAACAATCGAAATAATCTTGTCTTCTTCTTCACCAGGCCTTTCATCCAGAGTCGGAGTTTCAGCAGTGGTTCCAAGAGGAACAAGACCATCGAT